>JAHBWF010000016.1 GCA_019637105.1 Labilithrix sp. | reverse complement strand
CAGGCAGGAATGATGCCACGCGTATGCTTCAACGGAGCCGCCGACCGTGATCGGCGGAGAGCGTCTCGATGCCGGAGAGGCGCGCGTTGCTCTCCTCGCTTCAACGGAGCCGCCGACCGTGATCGGCGGAGAGTCCCCACGTCAGGCTCCACTTCCCTGCAGGTGAGGTGCTTCAACGGAGCCGCCGACCGTGATCGGCGGAGAGAAAAGACCTCGCGCGGTCTGCCCGTCGCGAGGTCTCGCTTCAACGGAGCCGCCGACCGTGATCGGCGGAGAGAACGACGGTCACGAGCTGGTCGAGCGTGGGGAGCTCGGCTTCAACGGAGCCGCCGACCGTGATCGGCGGAGAGACGATCGACACCGACATGCCGACGTCGGCGGTCGCGCTTCAACGGAGCCGCCGACCGTGATCGGCGGAGAGTACGGCGGGCGCCTGCGCTTCGTCGCGGCCCACGCCATCCGCGCTTCAACGGAGCCGCCGACCGTGATCGGCGGAGAGTCACCGCGTAGGACTCCAGTGATGACGGGGGGTTGGCGAGCGAGTTGCGAGCGGTGGCACGTGAGGGCGCGGCGAAGCCCCTCCGATGGGCGGTGCAGTGTCGTGCCACCGCTCGCGATGCTTGGAATTTCAAAGAACAAGTGACTTGCGAGCGCTTCGGGGGGATTGGCTTGCAATTCGGTGCTCGTCGAGAAGGGACAGTCGAGAGCGATGAGGAGAGGGCGGGGGCGGCTTCGCGTGCGAAGCCGGCGTCGTGTGTGGGGATCTTGTGGAGAGCCGAAGGCGTCTGCTTCGTCGAAGGGCGCCGTCGGCGGCGTGACGTCCTTGGCGCGGACGGCGCTCATCCGAGGATGATGCCGATGGGCCGCAGCCCTGTCCAGGCTGGCCTCCGTCGTCCGTGACGCCGTCGAACCAGTCCGCCTCCGTCCAGCCTCGCATCGAGCGGCTTCGTCGGCCTCGCTGGTGCGGGCTCCGATTGGAGCGGAACACGTGCGGCTACCGCGTTACACCACGATGGCCCGCCTCTCCGGCGCCGTATAGACCTTCCCGATCGCGCGGATGGACGTGCTGCCGCGTCCTTCGACCGGTCCGACGTCGACGAAGAGCACCTGATCTTCGGCGTTGTTGATCACGTGAGCGAGTCGCGAGCGAAGCTCGACGAGCTCACGAGCGTTCATCTCGCAACGGAAGACGGAGAGTTGGATGTGATCTCCCCATCCACGCATGAGGCGATAGACGCGTCGAAGGCGCTTGGGACACGAGATATCGTAGCTGACGATGAAGGTCTGCCGCATGATCGCGACTCACCGGGTTCGGAACTCGGGGTACGAGGGGATCTCGCCGAGGAGAAAGCGACCGAAGAGGCGCGCTTGGACCTCGAGGACGCGTCGATAGCTCACGCGGTACCCGAAGACGGGGTGCGTGACGAGCTGGTCCATGCGCCGCTCGTAGGCGAGCAGGAAGCGACGACGTCCTGCGGGACGGAGCGCGACGCCCGTCGAGTGCGAGACGAAGTCGGACGGCCCGACGACGCCGTTGTTGATCGCCGAGAGGACGGTCGAGTCGGCGACGATGGGGCGAAACTCCTCCATCAGATCGAGGGCGAGCGCGGGTCGGCCGAATCGTGGCTGATGGTAGAACCCGAGGAGGGGATCGAGGCCCGCGGACGCGGTGACGTGGGCGAGCTCCTTCGTGAGGAGCGAGTACGCGAGCGAGAGCAGCGCGTTCACAGGATCCTTCGGCGGCCTCCGGTTGCGGCCGTCGAGGTCGAAGGTCTCCGCGGCGCCGCCCTTCAGCATCCCGGAGAACGCCGAGAAGTAGCTCCGCGCGGCGGTCCCCTCGAGGCCGAGCAGCGACGCGAGCGACTCGGCGCGTTCGCTCTTCTTCGCGAGCTGTTCGAGCTCGAACAGCGTCACCTCCGCCGCCGCCGCGTGGTTCCGGCGGAGGAGCGTCCTCGAGTTGCGAATCTTCGACGCCACGACGCCCCGCGCGAGACGAAGGCACGTCTCGGCGTCGGCCATCGCGCGGTGCTGCGCGACGCGGAGCTCGACGTTCTTCGACTCGACACCGGTGGCGCGTCCGTAGAACCACCCGCCGGTGCTGAGGAGCGAAACCGAGATGCCTCGTTCGAGCGTCGCGCGCAGAGCCTGCGTCGTGATCTGCACGTTCCCGAAGAGGCTCACCTGCGAGACGTTGGGGAGCCGCGCGCGCGTGTCGCCCTTCTTGCCGCGAACGATCAGCTCCTCGCCCGAGAGCGAGATCCGAGCGCCTTGCTCCTGGACGTAGAGGGGGAGCTCGTCGTCGCGCGCAGGTTGGAGCCTGCGTAGCTCGATCTCCGGCTCGCCGGCGTCGTCGTCTCCGGCAGCCTCGATCGGCCAGAAGTCGTCCATGGCGTTGGACGCTCCTCCGTCGTCGGTGGGCGCCTCGGGCGCGTGACCACGCAGCAGGTTGGTCTCGTCGGGGAGGCAGATCCCGACGAGCGAGCACCCTTCGCACTTGCGACTGTCGATGAGCGGCGGCGGCATGACGCCCTCCGCCGCGAGCTCGCGAGCGCGGCGCGCCGCTTCGCGCGTCGTCTCGATGAGCGCGTCGTCGATTTCGATCGGCACGCGCCTGCGTGTCCGGGCGAAGTAGATCTCGCCGTGGTCGCAGGCATAGCCGTGCTCACGGAGGAGGAGCACCTGCGCGCAGAGCTGCGCACGCTCCGGCAGGTGCGCTCCTTCGGCGACGTCGGGTGCAGCGCCTCGCTTGTATTCGATGGGGACGACCGCGCCAGCCGCCGTGCCCTCGACGACGTCGATCTTGGCGGTCATCCCGAGCGCCTCCGACGACAACCAGAGCGAGCGCGCCTGATAGGGAGGGGGCTCGGGCTCGTCGTCGTCCTCGTCGTCGTCCGCCTCCCTTCGCGCGCTCGACGAGCCGTGCGACGCGTCCGGCGCCGGCACGGGCGGAAGCGCGCCGCCCGCGACGTCGGCGCGAGCGTGGACCGCGCGGCCGTCGACCGTGAAGGCGTTGTCCGCGAACTCGCCTTGCGCCCACTCCAGGTACATGAGGCGCTCGCAGTAGAGCGCTTCGTTGATCATCCGCGCGGGCACGAGCGCGGGCGGATCGGTCGCGAGCGGCAGCCGCCGCGGAAGAGGCTTGGCGCGCGCTGGCGCCGTCGGCGGCGCGTCGCTCTGCTGTTTGTGCTCGGCCATGTCCTACCTACGCGGGAAACGCATCGGTGAGAGCGCCTCGTGACCCATCGAGAGCGCGCGAGCGCGCGGTCCGGGACCGAAGAGCCGTTCGATCGCATGAGCCAGGCGTCGAATCCGTCATGATCGCTCCCTCCCGTTCGCAACGTCTGTTGCCACCCTCACCCTCCAACCCCCAACACCACTTCGACCATCCCCCCGCCGACAGGCAGGTGCACCCAGCACCCCAGAACGCGCTTCGCCATCCCGCTCTCGAGCACGATCGCGTAGGCCGCGAGCTGCGGGATGAACGCGCCGCACTTCGCGCGCCACGCTGCCGGAGTACTTCCCGGGAACGACTTGTGATCGATCACGACGTACCCTGCGTCCGTCTCGAGGAGCAGGTCGATGATCCCGCTGACGCGCCGCTCGCCGTGCTCCGACGGGACGGCCCCCTCGATGGAGATTTCGCGGTGCCATCGCGCTCGCGGCCACCTACCTGCGACCCACGCGCGAAGCGTGTCGCCCGCGGCCACCAGCGCCTCCGCGCGGACGACGCCCGCGACGCCCCAGCCCTCGACGAGCGCGCCTGCGCGATCCATCCGTGCCTCGGCGGTGAGCCCCTCGACGTCGGCCGCGAGGAACGCGTGCACCGCGTTGCCGAGGACGTCGTCGTCGTACGAGTGCCCGTCGAGCGCGATCGCGTGCGGGAGGCGCTCGACGACGCCGAGGCGTGCGCCCGTGACGCGCGCCGCGAGCTCTGGCCAGTCGCTCGCCCCCGCCGACGGCATGATCCGATACGTGGGCCACGAGGCCTCGTCCGGCGATCGCGCGAGCGCTGGCGTCACGGCCGGTGATCGCGCGAGCGCTGGCGTCACGTCCGGCGATCGCGCGAACCACACAGGCAGCGGCGCGTCCTCTTGCGACTCGGGCCGCTCCGCGCCGAGCCGGAGGACGCGCGTCGCGACGTCGAGCGTCTTCGCGTCGGGGAGCCGGATGCGCGTCGCGCCGATCGCGCTGTCGGGCGCGTCCGCGGGGAGCTCCACGAGCGGCGCGCCCTCGACGTCGGCGAGCGCGTCGAGCCAGGCCGTCTTCGCGCTGCCCTTCAAGACGCGTGCGGCGAGCACGAGGTGATCGCGCGCGCGCGTGAAGCCGACGTAGAGGAGGCGCGCGCGCTCCTTCTCTTCGCGAAGGGCGACGAGCCGTCCCTCGTCGGACTGGGCGGCGGCGACGGCGAGCGGCGCCTTCTTGGTGGCGCCGAGCGGCCACGGCCAATAGCGGATCGCGCGGTCCGCGAGCGGGTGGTCCGGATCGAAGGTCGCGCCGAGGGACTCGGGCGTGACCTCGAACGCGTCGCGGCGCTCTCCGCGGTCGAGGTCCGTGAGGACGACGACCGGCCACTCGAGCCCCTTCGCCTTGTGGTAGGTGCAGACGACCACGGCGCCGTCGTCGGCCGGTACGTGCTGATCGTCCGATGGGAGGATCTCGTCTCGCTGCAGCGTGGGCGATCGCAGATCGTCGAAGTACCGCAGCATCCCAGAGACCGTCGCCGCCTCGCGCTCCTGGGCCGAACGCGCCTCGTAGCTCGCCGCCGCGGCCCGCAGCGCGTCGAGGTTGGCGATCCGCTGGGCCGGATCGGGCCATCGCGCGCAGAGGTAGACCGCGTCGATCGCCGAGAGCGTCGCGTCGAGCGCCTCGGCGGGGGACAAGATGTTCAGACGTGGGCGGATCGCGCCGAGCGCGCCACGCCATCCCTCCGCCTCCGCTGCCGCCGGAGCGAACACCCCGTCGTCATCATCGTCGTCGTTCGCCGCCTCATGCCCTCCGTTTGCGCAATCAACCGCTCCGTCTTGCGCCGCCGCATTCTCTCCGTCGGATCGCGCCGCGCGCGCCAACCTGTCGGCCGTCGCCACCTCGTTCTCTCCGTCCCTACGCGCTGGGCGCGCCACCACGCTTCCGTTCACCGTCTCGTCGTCGGCCGCCGCTCGGCGCGCCACGTCGCGGAGTCGTTTCGTGAGCCACGCGTCCGGACCCTGTCCTCCCCACCCCGTGAGCGCGTCGATCACCGCGGCCGCGAGCGCGTCGCCCTCGTCGAGGAGCCAGCGCAGCGCCGCATCGACGAGCGTCCCCTCCGGCGTCTCGAACAGACCCGCGCGCGCGATCGCCGCGCGGACCCCGCGCGCGTGGAGCGCCTTCGCGAGCTTCGCCGCCCACTCGTTCGTCGTCACGAGGATCGCGACGTCGCCGGGCCGAACGGGCCGCACCTCTCCGGTCGCGCGATCGAGGACCGGCGTCGTGTGCGGAGCCTCGAGTGTCCGGCGGACTCCGTCGGCGACGGCCTCGGCGTCGTCGCCCTTGTTCGCGACGTCGAGCGCCCAGAGAGCGATCGGCGGGAGCTCCGCGAGCTCGTCGCGCGCGGGGCGGCGCGGGCGAACGACCACCTCCTCACGCGTGAAGCCGTGCTGCGCGAGCGCCGCGGCGAAGAGCTCGGAGCACGCGTGAACGAGCTCCGGGCGCGACCGATGGTTGTCGCTCAGGCGATCCCGCGCCCCACCCTCACGCTCGACCCAGCCGGTGACGGCGTCCATCAGGATCGGATCCGCGCCGGCGTACTCGAAGATGCATTGCTTGCGGTCACCGACCCACACCGATCGGCCTGCCAGCGAGTGCAGGCGCACGAAGAGCGCGAGCTGGATCGGGCTGGTGTCCTGGAATTCGTCGACGACGACGAACCGGAGGCGTCGCGCGAGCTCGGCGCGCACGCGCGGGTGCTCGACGAGAGCGAGCGCGCCGTCGAGCATGTCGACGTAGTCCACGACGCGGCGCTCCTTCTTCCAGTCCTGGTACGCGACCAGGCCGGCGCGCGCGGCGCCGAACACGGCGCGCGTGGCCCGGCGCAGATCGTCGTGGAGGCGCGGGTGCGCTTCGTAGCGCGCCGCGACGGCGCGTAGATCCTGGACGCAGCCCGAGCAAGCCTTCGACGGCGCGATCGCCGCGAGCTTCGCCCAGCCCGACCAGCGGAGCTCTCCGTCGGCGAGCCGCTTCTTCGCGCGTTCGAGCTCGAGCAGCGCGTCGGCAGTGTTCTTGCGTCCGTCGTTCGCGGCGGAGAGCGCCTTCGCCGCCGCGCGGAGCTCGCGCGCGAGCTCGTCGTCGAGCGCCCTCGCGTCCACCTCCGCGCGAGGCAGGAGCGCGAGGAGGCGCTCGATCGAGCGTTCGGCCATCGCCGGGAGCGCTGCGGGCGCGATGCGATTCGAGCGCGCCAGGTCCATGATGTCGGCGACGGGCGTGACCCAGTCGGCGCGGCGCGTTCGATGATCGATGCGTAGCTCGAGCCGGGCGGCGAGCTCGTCGAGCTCGGCGCGAGCCTCCTCGTCGAGCGAGCGCTCGAACGCCTGACGGAGGAGCTTCGTCTCGCTGCCGGCGACGACGTCGACGCTCGGCGAGAGGCCGGCGTCGAGCGCGAACTCTTGCAAGAGGCGGAGCGACGCCGCGTGGACGGTCCCGAGGTATGCGAGCGGGAGGCGAAGCGCCTCGTCGTAGGCTCGGTGGGAGACCAGCTCGTGACGGATACGCGCCTCGAGCTCGGTGTGCGCCTTCTTGGTGAACGTGACCGCGACGAGCCCGGACAGGTCCACGCGATCGTCCCCACGCGCTCCGACGGCGGCGGTGACCTCCTGCGTGAGGCGGTAGGTCTTGCCGCTCCCGGCGCTCGCGCCCACGATCGTGATCCCGGCGCCGTTCACGTCAGCGCCTCCCACTTGCGGCCGCAGAGCGCGTCATAGTCGCAATAGCGGCAGGCGGCGTCCCGCGCCGCCTCGAAGTGTCGGTCGCGATCGGCTTCCGGCACGCCCAATGCGTCGAGGAGCGGCAGCGCGAGCTTCGTGCCCGGGACGTGCACGGTCCCGCGAGCGTGGCTCTCGAGCACCGCCTTCGCGGTCGTCTCGATGTGCGTCCAGGTCGTCTCGAGCGACGGTCCATCGATGACGCGCTCCGGCTTCATTCGCGGGTCCGCGGCCAGCACCTCACCGGACGAGAGGGCGAAGTAGGCGGCTGGCGTCGAGCCTTGGCCGTAGGCCTCGGCCACCGCGCGCGCGTACACGGCGAGCTGCACGGCTCGGCCGTCCGCGAGCAGGGCGCGGTAGCTCGACGCGCCCCACTTCAGGTCGAGGATCGCCGAGCGTCCGTCGCGATCGACGAGCCGCAGATCGAGACGGCCGTGCAGCGGTCCGACCACCGAGTCGGTCGTCACGATCTCTTCGACGCCCGCGATGCGAAATCCGCCCTCGGCGAGGTACCTGTAAAGCGCGCGTATGCCCTGTCGCACTTGGCGCGTGAGCTGGAGCCGCTCGATCGACGCGCCAGGGAGGAGGAGCGTGGCGCCTTCCGTGCGGAGCAGTCGTTCGAAGACCGCCGTCGCGCGCGCGAGAAACGCGTCCTCCGCGAGCGCGAACGCGTCCTCCCCGTGGAGCTCCTCGACGAGCCGATGGCTCAGCCCTCCGTTGAGCAGCGCCCCCGTGGCCACCTTCGACATCGCTCCCGAGCGGAGCGCGGCGCGATGCTCGAGGACCCACGCGAGCGGGCAGGTCGCGATCTTCTCGAGGGACGTCACGGAGGTCGGGCCGCCACCCGCGGTCGCCCCGAGCGCGTCGCCCGTCACGCGAAACGCGCTGCGCGGTTCGGGGAGCGGGAGCGGCGGAGCGTGCTCCAGCGGGACGAGCGCGCTCGCGTCGGCGACACCGCCGCGACGCTCGAGGATCCGCCGGGCTTCCCGCGTGAGCCGCGCGGCGCCGCGCTCGTCGAGCTCGAGCCGCGCGCGGATCTCGTCCCAGAGCGGATGCGGCGCCGTCGCGGTCCCCGTGATCGTCCTCGGGACGACGAAGACCACGCGTTCCCGCGCCGCGAGCACGGCGCGTCGCCAAGCGTCGGCCTCCGCCCGCAGCAGCGCCGACGGATCGGGGAAGGCGACGCCGGCCGCGAGCAACGCGGCCCGCTCGTCCTCGTTCCACGTCGAGCGGGCAGGACGACGCTCGACCCCCGCGACGAAGCTCCACAAGAAGACGCGATCGTACGGCGCGAGCAGACCGGCGGGGTGGTCGACGTGGGCGACGCGACCGGCGAGCTCGACCGAGAGCGCGTGCTCTTGCCCGTTCCGCGCGACGAGATCGAGCAGCTGGCGAGCGTCCTCCTGCGAGAGCAGCTCGCGCGTGTCGTTCGCGATCGTCTGCGCGAACGTCGCCGCTTGCGCGTACGCGATCCCGTAGACGTCGATCTCGCCGTCGCGCAGGCGGCTACGAAGCCACGCGCGCGCTCGCTCGACCGCGGCGAGGAGGTGGCCGCGCGGCGCGCCCCGCGGATCGGCCGCGACGCCTTCGAGCCACGTCGCGACGAGCTCGAGGCGCTCGGCAACGAACGCGCGGGCGAGCTCTTCGGCCTCGCTCTCCGAACGTCCACGCGCGAGCTCGGTTCGAACGCGCCGCGCGTGGAGCTGCGTCGCGGCCTCGGCCTTCCGCCGTGTCCACTCCTTGCCGCCGATGCCCGGCTGGTGCGTGACCGCCCTCGCGAGGCGCGCGCCGAGGCGACCGCGGAACGGCCCGATCGCCAGCGTGAGGAGCTCGAGCACGCGGTACGGATCGCGCGGCTCGAACGCCAGCTCGACGGCGAGCGCGAGCACCTGCATCGCGGGACGCCAGACGCTCTCGCTCGAACAGCCTTGCGCCGGAAGCCCCTGTCGAGCGAGCCCGGCTTCGAGCGTCTGGGCGTCACGGCAGCGAACGACGACGTCCGAGCCCCGCGTTCGCCCTTGCGCCAGCAGCGCCGCCGTGAGCTCGGCGAGATCGCTCGGGGTGTCGGACTGCAGGAAGAGGAGCGTCCCGTCGCCGCGAACGGCCCCGTCGCGCGCCTCGCCTCGGAGCCGCGCTTGCAGGAGCCCGAGGTCGGTGCTCGGAGGCGCGCCTGGAAGTGCCACCTCGAGGCGCGCGAACGCCGTCCCGAGCGCCTCGAGGCGATCGAAGATGTCCCGCCATCGTCGCGGCCAGAGCGAGGCGTCGTCGACGAGCGTGATCGCGTCGTAGGGCCGAGACGGCGCGCTCGCGAGAGCGCGCGCGCACCGGACGAGACGATCGGCGCGGCCTGGTGGCACCGCCTCGCCGTCGAGGCGCTCGAGCCGGGCGAGCGCGTCGAGGCGCTCGCCGCCGCCGGCGATCGGTCCTCCGTCCCAGCCCGCTTCGACGAGCGCGTCGCGCCACTCGAGGAGCACGGTTGCGGTCCCGAGCTCGTCGAGCGCGAGCGAACGCATGTAGAATGCAAATTCGTCGCCCGGCGCTTTGACGCGCTCCGCCCAGCGGGGAAGTCGCGCGGTCGTCGATTCGTCGACGGGGGGCAGCCCGAGCCGGAGCTCGAGATCCCGGAGGAGCCCGCTCGGGCCCCAGACCGGCGCGCCGAGGAGCGCACGGCGCGCGCCGGTGTGCTCCCGAAGGACCGCCCCACCCAGGCTCAGACCCGCGATGGGCCTCATCGCGTCCGCTCCCCCTCGACGCACATCCGGTCGAGGTGACCACGACGCGGCGTCGTGGTGACATCACCCTCCGGGATGAGGCGCGTGCGTGCGACATGTCGTGCGCGGGGCGGCAGGCGTCCATGTAGGGCGCTCGCCGCGGCCTCGCGCGCGGGAGCGAGGATCTCGGAGTCGCGCTCGAGCCTCTGATACGCTTCGACGACGATGGCGAACCTGCCCGCTCCTCCGCAGCCGCCGAACGCGCTTCGTGTCGCCGTGGTGTGGGGCACGACGGTCGTCGCGCTGCGCACGCTCTCGCGTGGTGAGTCGTTCCACCTCGGCGACTCGGCCGACGCGAACCTGCCGATCCCCGAGGGCGTCGAGATGTCGCCCGTGCCGGTGCGCGCCGCGGCGGGGGGATGGGAGCTCGACGCGCGCGGGTGCCTCGGCGGGCTGCTCACGCTCCGCGGCCGCGCCGAAGATCCGGTCGCGATCGCGCGGACGAGCGCGGCCGTCCCGATCATGCCGGGCGACTTCGGCCTCATCCAGTACGGGCAGGTCTCGCTCTTCTTCCAGTACACCACGCAGCCGATCAAGATCACCGGGTTCCGCGGGCCGGAGCTCCTCGTGCTCCTCGCGGGGCTGTGCAGCGCCATCTTGCACGTCGGCGGCATCGGCCTCCTCTCGACGCTCTCGACGCCGCTGCCCTACCCGAAGCCTCCCGAGCTCGAGTCGCCGGAGGACCTCGCGTCGCGCTTCAAGGTGAAGCGCATGGAGCTCGAGCCGCCGCCGCCGGCCGTGGCCGAAGGAGACAAGGCGGGCGGCGCGGGCATCAAGGATCCGGGCGCCCAGGACAAAAAGGAGCAGGGCGGCGGCCGGAAGATCAAAGGGGACGAGGGCAAGCTCGGCATGAACAAGACCGCCGACAACACGAGCCTCCCCGGCGAGATCAAGCCGACCACGCACTACGGCGGGCTCAGCGAGGTCCTCGAGGGCGACACCGGCAAGGAGATCCAGAACACGCTCAAATCGATCAACACGGTCTCGTCCGCGCTCTCCGGCCTCAACTCGAAGGACCTCGTCCTCGGCAGCGGCCCCGGCACCGGCCTCAAGGGCGCGGGCGGCGGCGGCGGCGGCACCGGCGCGGGCGTCGCGTTCGGCTCCGGGACGCTCGACACCGGGTTCGGCGCGGGCCACGGCGGCGGTTACGGCGCGGGCGGCGGCGGTCCGGGCGGACGAGGCGGAGGCGGCAACGGCAGGGGCGGGACCGGCGGCGGCGCGGGCACGGGCAACGGACCGGGAGGCGGCCCGGGCGAAGCGAGGGTCGCCGTGGCCACCGGCACGGCGGCCGCGAAGGGCGGGCTCTCGCCCGAGCAGATCCGACGCGTCGTCATGAGCCACATCGGCGCCGTGCGCGCCTGCTACGAGTCCGAGGCGCAGCGCAACCCCGGCCTCAAGGGCGGCGTGACGGTTCAATGGCAGATCGATCCGGGCGGCAACGTGACGACCGCCTCGGTCGCTGGGACGACGCTGTCGAACGCGCGCGTCGAGGGCTGCGTCGTGCGCCAGGTGCAGCGCTGGAAGTTCCCGGCGAGCGACTCACCGACGACGGTCGCCGGCTTCCCGTTCAAGTTCGGCGTCGGAGGCTGACGCAGCCCTCGTCGCTCGCGGCGCGCGCGACGCCGCCGGCGCCGCGTACCCGCGTCGATAGGACGTAGCCCGCGTCGTTCGACGCAGCCCTCGTCGCTCGCGGCGCGCGCGACGCCGCCGCGCCGCGCGGCAGGCGGGAGCGACACCACGGCTCGTCGCGCGACGGTCCCGCGTCGTTCCTCGCCGCGCGAGACGGCCGCCGGGCCGTTCGGACCGTGGCAGGTGTCTACGGTCGGTCACGTGTCGTCGCGTTTCGCTACGAAGTGGCAAATGGTTTGAGCTCCAACCATCTCCCAAGTAGGAATTCGCCGCGGCTTGGTGGCAGAATGACGGCCCATCGGGACAGGCAATGTCTGCCGTCGCCAACACATGACCAAGCTCCGCTTCCTCCTCAGCCACTCGCTCGTGATCGCCCTCGCCGGCAGCGCCGGCTGCTCGGGAGAGAAGCCGGTCCGCGCGCAGGAGAACGCGCCGCCGCTGCGCGCCGACGGCACGAAGCTCGTGAAGTTCGATCCGAAGTCGCTCGAGCGACTCGGGATCAAGGTCGAGCCCGCGGGGAGCAGGACGGGCGCGCTCGACCTCGAGGTGCCGGGCTCGCTCGAGTACAACCTCGACAACTACGCCGAGGTCGGAACGCTGGTCGACGGCCGGCTCACGGCCGTCACCGTGAAGGCCGGCGACGCCGTCAAGCGGGGCCAGCTCCTCGCGACGCTCGTGGTCCCGTCGATCGCGAACGCCCAGGCCGAGTACCTCTCGGCGGAGGCGGCGTCGAAGTCCGCGAACACGAACCTCGAGCGCGAGAACGGGCTGCTCGAGAAGGGGCTCACCACGGCGCGCGAGGCCGAGCAGGCCAAGGCGGAGGCGGCGAAGTCGGACGCCGACCTCGCCGCGGCCAAGGCGAAGCTCCAGGCGCTCGGCGTCGGGCGGCCGACGGGGGGGACGAACATCTCGGGCGCCGGCGTGCTCTCGCTCACCGCGCCGATCGACGGCGTGGTCGTACGGCGCGACGCGATCCTCGGGCGCTTCCTCCAGGCGAAGGAGACCGCGTTCGTCATCGCGGACCCCCACGATCTCCGCGCGGCGCTCAACGTCTACGAGGCGGACCTGCCGTACTTCCAGGTCGGCCAGGAGGCCGAGATCTTCGTCGACGCGCTGCCGGGCAAGACCTTCAAGGGAAAGATCGCCCTCGTGGAGCCGCAGATCGGAAAGCAGAGCCGCTCGGCGCGCGCGTACATCGACGTGAAGAACCAGGACGACGTCCTCAAGCCCGGCCTCTTCGTGCGCGCGAGCATCAAGCTCCCCGAGACCGCGGCGCACGACCGCCTCCTCATCCCCGCGCCCGCGGTGCAGCCGATCGGCGACGACCAGGTCGTCTTCGTCGAGAAGGACGTCGGCACGTTCGAGGTCCGTAAGGTCCAGGTCGCGCGGAAGACCACCGAGATCGCCGAGATCCGCGAGGGCCTCGCCAAGGGCGAGAAGATCGTCGTCGAGGGCGCCTTCGTGCTCCGCGGTGAAGTCACGAAACAATGAGCTGCCGGTCGTACGAGCCAGGCGGGGCACACGGCGAACGTGCCCCCACGAGCGCGGCCGTCCGCGGCGAGGACGCGCGCGCGCCGGTGACGCGTGACCCGGACGGCCGGTCCGACGTCCGACGGCGGGCGGCGCTCGCGGCGAGCGCCACGCGGAGCGCGCGATGAGGACCCTCGTCATCTGGGCGGCGAAGAACGCCTTCGTCGCCATCATGATCTGCCTCGGCATCATCGGCGCCGGCGTCTACGCGGCGAAGGAGCTCGCGATCGACGCGGTCCCGGACCTCACCAACATCCAGGTGCAGGTCGTGACGCGCGCCTCGGCGCTGTCCGCGACCGAGGTCGAGTCGCAGATCACCCAGCCGATCGAGCGCGGCGTCGCCGGAATCCCGGGCCTCAAGCTCACGCGCAGCATCAGCAAGCTCGGCATCTCGATCGTCACGCTCATCTTCACCGACGAGGTCGACGTCTACTTCGCCCGCCAGCTCGTCAACGAGCGGCTCATCCAGATCCGCGAGCAGATCCCGGCCGAGCTCGGCAAGCCCGAGCTCGGCCCCATCACGACCGCGCTCGGCGAGATCTACATGTTCGAGCTCCGCGGCGAAGGACGCTCGCCGGAGGAGCTCCGCACGATCGTCGAGTGGCAGCTCGGGCCGAAGCTCCGGCAGGTGCCGGGCGTCATCGAGGTCGTCGGGTTCGGCGGCGCGCTCAAGCAGTACCGCGTGACGCTCGATCCGGCGCGCCTCGCCGCGCACGGCGTCTCCATCGAGATGGTGAAGGAGGCGATCTCGAAGGACAACCGCGTCGGCGGCGGCGGCTACGTCGAGTCCGCCGGCGAGCAGATCGTCCTCCGCGGCGACGCGCGCTACAAGGGGCTCGAGGACATCGCCGCGACGGTCGTTCACACCGACGACAACGGCATCCCGGTCCGTCTCAGCCAGCTCGGCAACGTCGACACGGGGCCGGCGCAGCGCCAGGGCGCGATGACGCGCGACGGGCGCGGCGAGATCGTCGGCGGCAGCGTCCTCATGCTGAAGGGCGCGAACAGCCGCGACGTCGTCGCGGGCGTGAAGGACAAGATCGCGGAGATCACGCCGTACCTGCCGAGCGGCGTGAGCATCGCCCCGTACTACGACCGCGCCGAGTTCATCAACCGCGTCCTCAAGACGGTGGCGAAGAACCTGACCGAGGGCGCGGTGATCGTCGTGATCTGCCTGCTCCTCACGCTCGGGAGCCTCCGCGCGGGCCTGCTCGTGGCGGGCGCGATCCCGTTCGCGATGCTGGTCGGGTTCATCGGCCTCAACGCCGTCGGCTACACGGGCAACGTGATGAGCCTCGGCGCCATCGACTTCGGCATCGTCGTCGAGGGCGCGGTGCTCACGGTCGAGCACGCGATGACGCACGGCGCGAACGTCGCCGACCGCAACCGGCGCCGTCGCCGCATCATGCACGCGATGGCGGACGTCGCGAAGCCGGCGGTCTTCAGCGTCGTCATCACGATCCTCGTCTTCCTCCCGCTCGTCACGCTCGAGGACATCGAGGGGAAGATGTTCCGCCCCGTCGTCGTCTCGCTCTGCTTCATGCTCGCGGGGGCGCTCTTCTACGCGCTCGTCCTCGTGCCCGCCGTGGGGCCGCGGTTCCTCCGCGGCTCCGCCGACGCGACGGAGCCTTGGCTCATCCGAAAGCTCCGCGTCGTCTACGCGCCGGCGCTCGACTTCGTCCTCGCTCGGCCCTGGGCGGCCATCGGCGCCGCGGCCGCGCTGGCGATCGCGCTCCTCTCGACGGGCATTTCGATGGGCGCCGAGTTCCTCCCGCGCATCTTCGAGGGGGCCTACGCCCTCGACACGCTCCGGCCGGCGAGCACGAACGTGAAGCAGGCGATCGAGCTGTCGAAGATCGCCGAGGAGACGCTGCTCGAGGCGCCCGAGGTGGAGACGGTGGTGAACCGCATCGGCCGCCCCGAGGGCGCGGTCGACTACGCCGGCCCCGAGTCGAGCGACTGCTTCGTCATCCTCAAGCCGCGCGAGCAGTGGCGCAAGGGGATGACGCCGGAGATGCTCGCGCAGGAGCTCTCGGACAAGCTCGAGGCGCGGGTCCCGGCGACGCTCCACGCCTTCAGCCAGCCGATCGAGATGCGCGTCAACGACCTCGTCGCCGGCACGAAGGGAGACGTCGCGATCAAGGTCTACGGCGACGACCTCCAACAGCTCCAGGACGTCGCCGACAACATCCGCAAGGCGGTCGCGGCGACGCCCGGCGCCGCGGACACCAAGATGGAGATCGTCACGGGGCTGCCGTCGATCCGCGTCGTCATCAACCGCGACCACGTCGGGCGCCTCGGCGTGCCCCCGGGCAGCGTCCTCGACGCGCTCGCGATGGCGCGAGCCGGCCAGTCCGTCGGCGTCGTCCGCGAGGACGAGCGCGTGTTCGATCTCGTCGTCCGCCTCGGCGGCGAGCGCGTCGACGACGAGCGCGACCTCGAGCGCCTCCCCCTCGCGACCCAGCAGGGCAACCTCGTCCCGCTCAGCATGGTCGCGGACGTGAAGTCCGAAGACACGATCGTCGTCGTCGGCCGCGAGCAGAACAAGCGCCGCCTGATCGTGCAGACCAACGTCCGCGGGCGCGACATGGTCGGCTTCGTCAAGGAGGCGCAGGCGAAGGTCAAGGCGCTCTCGCTGCCGAAGTCGGTCGAGGTCGTGTGGGGCGGTCAGTTCGAGAACTTCAACCGCGCGAAGTCGCGCCTCTCGATGCTCGTGCCCGTGTCGCTCGGCGTCATCGCGCTGATGCTCGTCTTCATGTTCCGCAACGTGAAGTACATGTTCATCACGCTCGCGAACCTGCCGTTCGCGATCGGCGGCGGCGTGTTCGCGCTCATCTTGCGCGGGCTGCCGTTCAGCATCCCGGCCGGCGTCGGCTTCATCGCGCTCTGCGGCGTCGCCGTGATGACCGGCATCGTCATGACGCAGAGCCTCATCGCCACGCCGCGCGAGCCGGACGTCGTGGCGCGTGTGCGGAAGGCCTCGCTCGCGGCGTTCCGCGCGCCGTTCAGCACCGCGCTCGTCGCGGCGATCGGCTTCATCCCCGCCGCGACCGCCACCGGGACGGGCGCCGAGGTGCAGCGCCCGCTCGCCACCGTCGTCATCGGCGGGCTCCTCATCGGCATGGCCGTGTCGATGCTCGCCTTGCCCGCCATGCTCCTCCTCGCGGCGCGCCGCGAGGCGCTGCAGCCGGAGGAGGACGAGGACGACGGGTTCGACGACGCCGTCCCGTCGCGCGACGGTCACGGCCACGGCGCGCACCACGGAGAGTGACGCGCGCCGCGGTCGCGCGGCTACTTCTTGCAGCCGTTGTTCGGGCGCGTGTCGTCGGCGCACATGACGGCGCAGATGCCGGTCGTCAGGTCGACGAGCTCGTCCGGCGCGCAGTCGTCGTCGGTGAGGTCTTCCTTCGGGACGCCGTTGGTGATCTTGACCCTGTATGCATAATACAAGAACTTCGTCACCATCTTCTCGCTGAGCCAGGCGTAGCCGCCGTCGCCCCACGAGGTCCCCCAGCTGTTGTGGATGAGGAACTGCCGCCCGCTCGGCGTGTTGCGGTAGCCCGAGATGACCACCGCGTGGCCGCTGGAGTAGTCGGCCCAGTCGGGCATCACGGCGTTCTTCATCGCGCTGTTCATCCAGCTCCGCCCGTCGATCAGGAAGGCGGCCCAGATGTCCGCGCCGCCCGCGAGGATGCCGAGCAGCTCGTCCATGTCCGGCGGCTCCACCTTGAGCTTCTCGATCGAGGAGATCTTGTAGATGCCCTCGCTCTGGGACTTGTCGTACTTGGCCATGAGGGCCTTGTCCTCGCGCCAGCCGTTGGCCTTGACGCCATAGGCCTCGGCGCACTCGGTCGCGTACGAGCCCTTCCCCTGGAAGAGCATGCAGGCCTCTTTGTCGTTCTGCTTCCACGTCGTGTAGATCGAGACCGGCTGACCGATGTTGCCGTCGGCGGCGGCGCCCATGTTGGGCAGGCCGTAGCGCGACCACACGTGCATCGGCGAGGTCATGCGATCGAGGTCGTTCGGCTTGAGGTTGCCGGCGCGGATCGCCGCGTTGTCGAGCGCGCTCGAGAGCGAGTGTCCGGTGCACGAGCCGACCCCGCCCTGGTTCTTGATCGGGCCCTCGAGCTTCGTGGTGCGGTGGTCGACCGTGTCGGGGTAATTCTCGCCGATCTGCACGGGGCCGCCGGCGGCGGGCGCGCCGCCCGTCGCGACCGCGGTGCCCCCGCCGCTCTTCGGCGCCGTCGCCGGTCCGATCCGGATCGCCGAGTTGCGGAGCTGCGTGCGGAGCGGGGTGAAGAGGTACTGACGCGACTTGACGACCTTCGCCTTGCGCGGCGAGAGGCGAGGCACCGCCTTGGTCGCCGGCTGGTACTTGCCGCAGTCGATGTAGACCCAGTTCTTGTTGGAGACCTCGACGTACCCGCAGCCCTTCGGGTTGCGCTTCGCGATCGTCTGGACCAACGCGAGGTTGATGCCCGAGTCCGCGGTCATGGCGAGGAGCTTGTTCGGCGCGGTGGCGGTGGACTGCGTGGGGCTGGTGGCAGGTGCAGGTGTAGGTGTGCGCGCGGGCGTCCGGGCGGGCGCCGGGGTCGCGGCGGCGGTGCGCTTCGCGGGCGGCGGAGGGGGAGGCGGCGGCGCGCGCCGCGCCTGCGGTGAACGGGGGGCCGAGCCGCTGCCGCCTCCGCCGCCGTCGGTGCCGATCTGCACCGCACAGGACGCCGTGAGAATCATGGCCATGAGCCCGGCTAGCTTCACCCTCATCTTCTTCCGCTCCTCTCGACGCCGAGGCGAGGGCCACGGCGCGTGCTTTCGACGGTCCCGTCGCGACCGCGCGTCTCGGGCGCCATCGAGGTTCGACGGCGATCCTCGGATGGTATTCGCCGGCCGGCCCCCGAGGGAAGCCGCTCCGCGCGCCGGCGGCGTCGGTCCGCCCCGACGCCGCGCTCGCCCGACGGCCCCGCACCTCCCCCGTACCAGGCCGCTCCGGACGGCTCGGGTCGAACGCCCGCTCGGTCGAAAACTTGTCGGTGGATCGAGCGAGCTGATACCCGGACAATCATGAGTCATCGCGAGGATCGGAGCCTCCGGCGAGCGCCCGAGGGCGGGCGAGGGCGTGTGGCTTCACGGGACGACGACGAGGTCGAGTCGAGCTCCCGCGCCTTCAGGCCGCTCCTCCGCGCCGGGGCCGAGCGCTTCACGCGTGAGGCCGCGAACCGCCCCATCCTCATGTTCGAGGACGTCTACAAGTCCTACCGGCCGGGCGCCCCCGTCCTCCGCGGCTTGAACCTCATCATCGAGCGCGGCGAGTTCGTCTTCATCACCGGTCCGAGCGGGTCGGGCAAGAGCACCCTCCTTCGCATCTTGTACGCCGCGGAGAAGCCCGACGAGGGGCGCATCCTCTTCCTCGGCCGCGACATCGTCCGCTTGCGCGAGGAGTCGATCCCGTTCCTCCGCCGCAACATCGGCGTCGTCTTCCAGGACTTCAAGCTCGTGCAGTCCTGGAGCGTCTTCGAGAACGTCGCGATCACGCTCGAGGTGCTCGGCCTCCCGTCGCGCCTCATCCGTTCGCGCGTCGGCGAGGCCCTCGAGCGCGTCGGCCTCCAGGGCCGCGGCGGCGATCCGGCCGGCGTGCTCTCCGGCGGCGAGCAGCAGCGCGTCGCCGTCGCCCGCGCCATCGTCGGCGAGCCCGCGCTTATCCTCGCCGACGAGCCGACCGGCAACCTCGATCCTCAGCTCGCGCTCGACGTCCTCGGCCTGTTCGAGGAGATCCACGAGGGCGGCACCACCGTGCTCTTCGCGACGCACGACCGCTCGCTGCTCGACGTCCGCGCGCGCCGGCTGCTCGTCCTCGACGAAGGCAAGGCCGTCGACGTCCCCAACGGCGTGGCGATGGCCGAAGACGACCTCTACGACAACGCGCTGCCGGTCTGACCGGCGCTCCGACCTCGGGATGACCGCGTCATCCCCACGAAGGAATGACATGCTCGACGGATCCATCGGCACGACGCGAAGGGCGAGGCGCGGGATGCTCCGCGAGTGGAGGCTGCACGCGCTCAGCGTGTTCTCGCTCGCGGTCGCGTTCGTCTGCCTCGGCGCCGCGCTCCTCGTCCTCACGAACCTCCGCTCGATCGAGGAGCGCTGGGCGCACGCCGGCCGCGCGTCGATCTACCTGAAGGACAACGCGGCGGCGCAGGACGTCGAGCAGCTCAAGTCCGCGCTCGCCGCCGTGCCCGTCGTCACGAGCGTCCGCTACGTCTCGTCGTCGCAGGCGCGCGCCGAGTTCGGCCAGAAGGAGGCCGACCCGCGCGCCGAGCTCGCCGCGCTGCCGGTCGAGGCGTTCCCGGCGTCGCTCGAGATCGAGGTGAGCAACGACGTCACCGACGCCGAGCTCGCCGACGTCGTCGGGAAGCTGCAGAAGCTCCCCGCGGTCGACGACGTCGAGACCTACCAGGCGTGGACCGAGCGGCTCGGGCGCCTGATCCGCGGCGGCGTGGCCGCGGCCGCGCTGCTCGCGCTGGTCGTCTTCGCGTCGGTGCTCGCGGTGGTCGGCTCGACGATCCGCCTCGCGCTGCAGCGCCGCCGGACGGAGGTCGAGGTGCTGAAGCTCGTCGGCGCGACCGATCGCTTCATCAAGGGGCCGTTCCTCGTCGAGGGCATGTCGCAGGGCGCGCTCGGCGCGACCGGCGCCATCGGCCTGCTCGCCGGCCTCTTCTTCGTCGTGCGCGGTCGGCTCGACGCGGAGCTCGCCTCGCTCGTCGGCGTCGAGCCGTCGTTCTTGCCGTGGCAGGTCATCGTCGGGATGGTGGCGGTCGGCATGCTGCTCGGGACGTTCGCCGCGCTCCTCGGCCTCCGGAGGCTCGTCACGGTATGAGCCGCCTCTCCTCGCCGCGGACGCCGCTCGCCGTCGTCGTCGCGTTCGCCGCGGCGGTCCTGTCCGCCGGCGACGGCAACGCGGCGCCGGGCGCGCACGATCGCGATCCGGATCTCGTCCCCGTCGGCCCGGCGGCGGCGCCGCCGGCGCTCCAGAGCAGCCAGGCGTCGCCCGCGCTCGCGCTCGCCGCGCTCGATCGCCGGATCGCCGATCTCGACGCCGAGGAGGAGGTCTCGAAGCGCGAGCTCACGGAGCTCGGCGGGAAGATCGCCGCGGCCCACGCGCGCTCGCTCACGCGCGGCCGCGCGTTCTACCGGCTGACGCGCGCGGGGATGTTGCCCGTCGGCGGCGGCTTCAACGAGCTCGTCTCGCACGCGCTGCGCGTCGAGCGCTCGCGGCGCTCGCTCGCCGCGGAGCTCGTCGCCGAGAAGAAGCTCCGCGAGCGCGGCGTCCAGCTCTCTCACGCGCTCGAGCGCATCGCGCGCGATCGCGTCGCGCTCGCGAGCCAGCGCACGGCGATGGACGCCGCGCGCCTGGCCGTGGAGGACGAGGCGAGGCGGCAGCAGGCCTTCGACCGCGCGTTCGAGACGTCGAGCGGATCGACCGAGTACGTCGCGGTCTACGGCGGAAACGGCGCGGCGCCCGCCGCGCTGCCGGGGGGCTTCGCCTCGTCGAAGGGCCGGCTCCTCTTCCCGCTCGCGGGCCGCTCGGAGGTCCGGCCCGCGAAGCGCGAGGGCACCGACGGCCCGGGCCTCGAGATCAAGAGCGTGCTCGGCGCGCCCGTCCGCGCCGTCTTCGGCGGACGCGTGGCGTTCGCCGATCGCTACGGTCCTTACGGCCGCCTCGTCATCGTCGACCACGGCGATCACTACTACACCGTGAGCGGCAACCTCGCCGCGATGGACGTGAGGGTCGGCGACGAGGTCTCCGCGGGCGAGCGGATCGGCACGGTGGGCGACGAGGGCCGCGGGCCGATGCTCTACTTCGAGATCCGCCACGCCACGCAGACGGTCTCCCCGGCGGCCTGGCTCGGCCTCTGAACGCGCGGATCGGAGGATCCGCGCGCGCACATTGCGCTTTGGCCCGCGAAGGCGCAAAGAAGAGAGATGGCCCCGGCGGGATCGAAGCTCCCGAGCGCGCTGCGTCTCGCGGCCACGCTCGGCGCGACCGCGTTCACGGTCCTGCTCGCCGCGAGCTGCGGCGACGACCGCGCGAGCTACCGCGACTGCGACTACGTCGTGCGCCGCTGCCGTACGGTCTGCGATTACTGGTGCGACGGCTGGGGTTGTTATCCGACGTGCTGGGACCAGTGCTGGGACGACTGCTACCGCGATCCCGACCGCCAGCGTCCGGGCGTCGAGCCGCTCCCCGAGCCGCCGCCCGCCGACGCGGGCCCGGCCCCGGCACCGCCGGTCGACGACGGCGGGACGACCGGCGGCGGCGCGCTCTGCGTCGCGTGCACCTCGAACGACGACTGCGCTTCGGGGGCGCTCTGCGTCCTCCGCGGCGGACCGCCGAGCGGCGCGGACGGCGAGGACGCCGGCCCTCCGGCGGCGCGCGGCTTCTGCGGTCAGGCCTGCTCGTCGACCGACTGTCCGGAAGGCTTCGCCTGCGCGCAGCTCGGGTCGAGCCGCCAGTGCCTCCCGACCTCGGGGACCTGCGAATAGAGCGCATCTCGCAACCCTCGGGAACGCCGTAATCGGGCTCTCCCGGATGGGCGAGGCGAGCCGATACGGCTCCAGGCGCGTCCGCCATTCGGGAAGGTCGGCGCCCGCCTGGCGTAGTATGGCCGCGAACGTCATGCCTTCGTCCAGCCCCGCGCGCGCGCTCATCGCCCTCGTCCTCGTCGCCTCTGCATCCGGATGCGGATTTTTCCGCCGTCTGGCCGGCAACGACACCATCAGCCTGGACAAGGCGGAGGTGAAGTCGATGGCCGTCGACCTGCGGCGCCAGCAGAAGACGATCTGCCCGCGCGAGCCCGTGCAGATGGCGGTGTTCGCGGAGGTCGTCCTGGAGGGCGACAAGAGCGCGAAGCAGGTCGAGACCTGGGCCGGCCGCGACGCGAACAAGAACGACAAGCTCGACTTCGTCGACTTCGCCTTCCACAGCGAGCAAGGCAAGTTCGATCGCGACGGCTGGTTCGCGCCGAACCCCAACGTCCTCGCCACGGCCGGCAAGGAGTTCGAGATCAAGAGCGTCTTCAAGCGCCGGCCCGACAAGTTCTCGTTCACCACGACGTACAAACCCGACTACTCGTGCATCACGGGCGCGGGCGGCTCCGCGTCGCCCGGCGCCAGCGGCAGCGACGGCAGCGAGGGCGCGGCGGGCAAGGACGGAGCGAGCGGCTCGACCTCGTCCGCCGGCGGCGCCGGCGGGGACGGCGGCAGCGGGACGGGCGGCGGGGCCGGCGGCGACGGCGCGCCCGGGCCGCACCTCACGGCGTTCGCGACGGTCGTGAAGACGCCGTTTTACGATCGCCTCGTCGCGATCACCATCGAGGGCGACACGCAGGACTTCCTCCTCGTGCCGGAGGGACAGCCCGTCACGCTCCGCGCGAACGGAGGCGCGGGCGGAGTCGGCGGTCACGGAGGCGCCGGCGGGCGGGGGGGGCGCGGCGGCGGCGGCAACCCCGGCGGACCGGGCGGAAAGGGCGGGCAAGGCGGGGCCGGCGGCAACGGCGGCAACGGCGGCCCGGGCGGGACGATCGATCTCGTGTATGACGCACGGTTCGCCGACCTCGCCGGCCAGATCCGCCTCGACGTCAGCGGCGGCAGCGCGGGGAGCGCGGGCGCGGGAGGGCACGGCGGCGGCGCGGGGCCGGGCGGCAGCGGCATGACGCCGTCGGGCTCGAGCGGTCAGTCGCCGCCGCAGGCGCCGCGCGGCTCCGACGGCAGCGAAGGGTCGCAGGGATCCGCCGGCGGCGCCGGGCGCCAAGGTCCGCCCGGCCGCGCCGCCGCCAAGCCGGGGGACGTCAAGGAGAAGTTCCGCGACGCTCCGGAGATCACGATCCTGTGAGCGACCCGCGACGCGTCACCCGCCGCGCGCTGCTCGGCGGCTTCGCGACGTTCCCGCTCGTCGCGCTCGTCAGCTCGCCCGCGCTCCTCGCGGCGTGCGGCTCGCGTCCGCCGGAGACTCCGCTCGCCCACCTGTATGGGCGCGAATGGGTGCATGGTGCATACAAGCTGTACTCGGGCAAGTACGCCGACGTGCAGACCTCCGCCGACGAGAGCAGCCAGGACGCCTACCGCGTGCTGGCGCAGAAGGGCGTGGTCGCGCTCGACGCGCTGCAGTCGCGCGACGTCCCGTTCTACGCGCGGGTCGACGGCGGCGGCCGCGCGTTCTCGATCGAGCGGAAGGTGCCGGAGCGCCTCATGTTCACCGCGGGCATGACCGACGCCGATCGCAAGGCCGCCGAGGCCGCGTGGAAGAAGGCGCGCGATCACGTCCACACGGACTACGAGGAGATCCGGCGACTCGACTGGGCGCTCACGCGCCTGCTCGCGCAGCTCCAGCGGATCCGCAACGCGATCGAGGAGGGCCGCGTCGAGCAGTACCGCCTCGTCGAGCAGCTCCTCGAGCTGAAGAAGGACCCGAAGGGCCTGCCCTACGAGCTGCCGTTCCAGGTGACGGTCGAGGACTACGAGGAGATCCTCGTCTTGCTCGTCGAGCGCCTCGAAGACGACCGCGCGCACCTCGCGCAGATCGAGGCCGACATCATCGCGGTCGGGATGACCGTGCGCGCGACCGACGCGGGCTCGGCCACGCTCGCCGCGAGCATCCGCAAGGTGCTCTTGGCGGTCGTCGAGGACAGCGCCGCCCCCGCGCGCGCCCCGCTCTTCCCGGCCGACGAGGGCGAGAAGGCGAAGCTGCTCGGCGCCGGCAGGGAGCTCGTCGCCAAGATCGAGGCGAGCCCGGAGTTCGCCAAATGGCGCGCGGACGAGCGCGAGAAGAAGCTCGCGGCCGTCGGCGCCTTCCTCCAGGCGCTCGACGCGATGACGGGGCTGCCGACGTCGCGGGTCTACCGCACCGTGCTCGACGTCTGGCGCGGCGACCACGACTACCTCGGCTATCTCCAGACCATCGTCGCGATCGTCCCGCACGGCGGCAAGGTCGCCCTCGTGATCAACGAGGCCATCGAGTACACGCAGAAGGCGCGGAAGATCGCCGGCACCGTGATGGCGACCGTCGACACGGTGAAGAGCGCCGGATCGCTCTCGTCGGACGCGCTCGTCGCGGCGGCGACCGCGGCCGCGACGAAGGAGGCGAAGGGCCTCGTCCTCAACACCGCGTCGCGCTTCGCCGTCGAGCGCGCGGAGAAGCAGCTCTCGTTCTTCAAGGACAACGCCGAGATCCAGACGGTCACCGACGCGCTGGCGCAGACGGACCTCGTGCAGAAGGCGATGCCGACCCTTCCCGTCGGCCTCCCCAAGGGATAAGGCGTCGTCATGTCGAACTACCGGGCCGGCGTGGGCGTTCAGTGTGCGCGTTGCGGCGGCATGATGGATCCGAGCACCGCGACCTACGACAAGGGCGGGAACCTCATGTGCCGGAGCTGCGCCGCGCTCGTGACCATCGCCGAGGGCGATCAGCGCGCGATCGGCAGCCTCGTCTCGAGCGCGATCGCGGTGCCGGCGCTCGGCTTCCTCAGCTGGACCTGCGTGAACCAGTTCGCCCTCGTCTCGATCCTCACGCTGGCGAGCGGGGTCGGTTGGATCCTGATGGTGGCGCGCGCCGACGAGTACCGAAGGCGCATGGGCGGCAAATTCGTCCCGTGCCTCGTCGGCGTGATCATCGGGATGCTGATGGGCCTCGGGCCGCTCATGCTCCTCGGCCTGAACGTCCTCTTCAGCGTGCTCCGCGCGACGCGTTGAGCGCCGCGCGCCCGAGGGGGCTCAGCCGTCGCCGCGCACCCGCTTCACCACGGCCATGACCTCGTCCTCGGTCATGATGTGGTCGAGGAGCTTCGCGGCCTTGAGGATCTCGGCCACGAGCGTCTCGTCCGACGGGATGTCGCGCTGCGCGAGCCAGTAGTTGACGTTCGAGGCGCCGCTCATGAAGCCGATGCAGATCTCCTGCGCGCGCCCGATCATCCCGGCCGGCACCCCGCTGTAGATGCGATCGGCGAGCCACCTGTCGCCCTTGGCCATCGCCTTGATGATCGCTGCGGCGTGCACGCCGGTCGCCGTGCGGAACGCGTCGCGCCCCACGAGCGGGTAGCTGATCGGGATGTCCCAGCGGACGGCGCGAGCGATCGTCTCGCAGTACTCGAGGAGCTTCGTCAGGTCCTGGCCCTCGAGCTGGCCGAGCAGCTTCAGGTTGAGCAGGAGCAGCTCCATCTGCGCGTTGCCGACGCGCTCTCCGATGCCGAGGCCGGTCGCGTGGACGCGATCGGCGCCGTACTCGAACGCCCAGATCGCGTTCTCGAGCGCGAGGCCGCGATCGTTGTGCCCGTGCCAGTCGATGCCGATCTCGGCGCCGGTGCCGGCGACGACGTTGCGCGTGAACTGGATGAGGTTCCGCACGCCGTCGGGCGTCGCGTGGCCGACGGTGTCGGAGAGGCAGAGCCGCGTCGCGCCGTGATCGATCGCCGTGCGGAAGAGGGTGGTCAGCACCTCGGGCCGCGAGCGCGTCGTGTCCTCGGTCACGTAGGCGACGGGCAGGCCCTCCTTCACGGCGACGTCGATCGCCTCGGCGCTCCTCTTGGCGATGAGGTTCACGTCCCAGCTCTCGGCGTACTGCCGGATCGGCGACGACCCGATGAAGGCGTACACCTCGACGGGGATGCCCGCGCGCTGCGAGACCTCGATCATCGGCGTGATGTCGCTGACCACGGTGCGACCCGCGCAGGCGATCTTGATCTTCATCTTGCAGTCGACGACCTCCTTGCAGAGGCGGAGGACGTCCTCGAACGCGCGCTTGCTCGAGCCCGGGAGGCCGACGTCGGCGGCGTGGATCCCGAGATCCTCCATCAGGTGGAGGATCTTGAGCTTCTCGTCGATCCCGGGATCGACGACGGACGGGTTCTGCAGGCCGTCGCGCAGCGTCTCGTCGAAGAACGAGGCGTTCTTCGGCAAGATGCGACCCTTCCGGTTCACCTCGTTCCAGTCGAAGACGAGGTTTCCGGCGCGATCGCCTTCCGTTGCGAAGTCCGACATGGGTAGAGTATGCCACGAAGTCGGCGCCTCGGACGGCGGCATCGCGGGCGCCGGATCGTCACGACGCGAGAGGACCCGACCCGAACCCGGAGGGCACGATGGAACAGGCTGGGCTTGATGCGGCGCGACTCTCGGTGGTCCAACACGGCACGCGCGCCAGCTTTCGGCGGCGCGTCATGGACGCGATGCGTCAGCTCGTCCCGGCCTCCGGCGCCTTCGTGTGCTTCGGGACGGAGGACGCTCGGGCCTACGCCGACTCCTCGCGGCTGGTCGACGGGGTGGCGCGCGCTCTGAAATCGGACGGGGCGATCCGGCTGACCCAGGCCTTCGGCTTCGAGACGAAGAGCGTCGTCGAGACGACGCGCCGCGTCTACCTCGCGAACGAGCTCTATCCGGACGACGAGCGGATGAAGTTGCCCTACTTCGCGGCGCACGCGGAGACCGGGATGAAGCACGCGATCCTCTTCTTCCTCCACGAGGGCGGCGTGCTGTTCGGGCTCGCGGGGCTCGAGCGTCGCGAGGCCGAGGGAGAGTTCACGCAGGCCGACGTCGACAAGCTCGAGGCGCTCGGCCCGTTCGTCGCCGCGGGCGCCCGCGTCCAGATCGCCTATGACGAGCTCTCGCGCGAGGCGGCCGCGCTCCGCGCGTTCAGCAAGGTGAGCGGCACGCTCTTCGTCGTGGATCGCGAGCGCAAGAAGGTCCTCTGGGCGGCCAACCGCGAGCGCGGCGTCGAGTGGGAGACCGACGTGCTCCCGATCGAGGATCACGTCGTCGACGCCGCCGAGCAATCGCTCCAGGCCCGCGCGAAGCAGGAGGCGCTGCCGACGCCGCCGCGCCTGCCGTCGGGGGCGGTCGTCGCGGTCGCGAAGATCGAGGGCGACCCCGTCTTCAACAACGCCAAATGCGCGATCTTGCGCGTCGAGCCGCAGGAGAAGGCCGCCCCCATCGAGGGCCTCAGCAAGCGTGAGCGCGAGATCGCGCGGCTGCTCGTCGCCGGCTACAGCGGCGTGAACGTCGCGGCGATCTCCGGGCTGTCGGAGAACACGGTCCGCACGTACGTCCGCCGCCTCTACCAGAAGCTCGGCGTCGCCAACCGCGCCGACCTCGTCCGAAAGCTGATGTCGCCCGCCGAGACGAAGTCGAGCGCGCCGTCGTCGGTCATCTCGCCGCCGCCCGACTCGTCGCTGGTCGAGGGCGACGACACGCTCGACTGATCGGCCGCGTCGCGACGTCCTCGGCCCTCCGCCGGCGCCGGTCGCGCGCGACCTCCGCGGATCCGGTCACGGGCTCGGGGGCCGTTCGTCCGCTCGGCCGAGCGTCAGCCGGTGCCGTAGAGGGACTCGGCGATCTTGAACGTCAGCGCCTCGAGGTCCTGGTACTGCGAGCGGAGGCTCGTGAGGTCGCCCTGCTGATCGATGAGCTCGCGGAGCCGGTTGCAGCTCTCGCGCGTGCGCTCGATCATCTCGCCGTCGACGAGGTCCTGGTAGCCCTCGAGCGCGGCCTCGGTCGTGTAGAGGAGCGTCTCGGCCTGGTTGCGCACCTCGGCGAGCTCCTTGCGGACGGCGTCGGCGGCCTGGTGGCGCTCGCCCTCGCCGACGATGCGCTCGATCTCTTCTTTCGAGAGGCCGCTCGTCGGCGTGATGTTCATCTGCTGCGAGCGACCGGAGCCGAGGTCCTTCGCGTCGATCGACACGACGCCGTTCGCGTCGATGCGGAAGGTCACCGAGATCTTCGGGACGCCGCGCGGCGCAGGCGGGATCCCCGTGAGCTCGAAGCGCGCGAGGCTGCGGTTGTCCGCGGCCATCGGGCGCTCGCCCTGGAGGACGTGGATGGGCACGAAGTTCTGGTTGTCGACGCTCGTCGTGAAGATCTCGTTGCGCTCCGTCGGGATCGTCGTGTTGCGCGGGATGAGGACGGTGAACACGCCGCCGCCGGTCTCGACGCCGAGCGAGAGCGGCGTGACGTCGAGCAGGAGCATCTCGATCGGAGACTCCTCGCCGAGCGCGGAGCCCTGGAGCGCCGCGCCGGCGGCGACGACCTCGTCCGGGTTGACGCCCTTGTTCGGCTCCTTGCCGAAGAACTCCTTCACCGCCTTCACGACGGCGGGCATGCGCGTCATCCCGCCGACGAGGACGACGGAGTTGATGTCCTGCGGCGTGAGCTTGGCGTCCTGAAGGCAGCGCCGGCACGGCTCGAGGCTGCGCTCGATGAGCTCGCCCGTCAAAAGCTCGAGCTCGGCGCGCGTCATCGTCTTCTGGACGTGGAGCGGCTCGCCCTTCGAGTTCGTGGCGATGAAGGGCAGGTTGAGCTCGGTCTCGAGCGAGGACGACAGCTCGTGCTTCGCCTTCTCGGCGGCCTCCTTCAGGCGCTGGAGGGCCATCCGGTCCTTCTTGAGATCGACCCCGTGCTCCTTCTGGAACGACTCGGCGATCGCGTCGACGATCTGGAGGTCGAAGTCCTCGCCCCCGAGGTAGGTGTCGCCGTTGGTCGCGCGGACGCTGAAGACGCCCTCCTGGATCTCGAGGATCGAGATATCGAAGGTGCCTCCGCCGAGGTCGTAGACCGCGATGCGCTCGGCGGACTTCTTGTCGAGCCCGTAGGCGATGGCGGCGGCCGTGGGCTCGTTGATGATCCGGCGGACCTCGAGCCCGGCGATCTTGCCGGCGTCGCGCGTCGCCTGGCGCTGGGCGTCGTCGAAGTAGGCGGGGACGGTGACGACGGCGTCGGTGACCGGCTCGCCGAGGTACGCCTCGGCGATCTCCTTCATCCGCGCGAGGACCATCGCGCTCACCTCGGGCGGAGACATGTCCTTCCCGGCGACCGAGACCCACGCGTCGCCGTTCGGCGCCTCGATGATCTTGTAGGGGCTCCGCTCGACCTGGCGCATCGTCTCCCCGTCGCGGTACTTGCGGCCGATGAGACGCTTGACGGCGTAGACCGTGTTCTGTGCGTTGGTCACCGCCTGGCGCTTGGCCGACTGACCGACGAGGCGCTCGCCGCTCGCCGTGAAGCCGACGATCGACGGCGTCGTGCGCGCGCCCTCCGCGTTCGGGATGATCCGAACGTCGACTTTGCCGGTCGGGCTCGTCTCGACGATCGCCACGCAGGAGTTCGTCGTGCCCAGGTCGATACCGATGACCTTCGCCATGTCCCCTCGAAGTTACTCGGACGCGGAGCCTTCGCCGGCCGTCGATTTCGGCTTCGCGACCACGACCATCGCCGCCCGGATCAAGCGGTCTCCCTGCATGTAGCCGGGCTGGACCTCCGCGACCACGGTCCCGGCCGGGTGCTCGTCGGTCTCGACCTGTTGGATCGCCTCGTGGTGCGTGGGATCGAACTGCGCGCCGACGCCCGGCACCTTGGTGATGCCGCCGCGCGAGAGCGTGTCGAGGTACTGCCGGAGCACCATCTGCAGGCCCTCGGCGACGGCCTTCACGTCCGTCGCGCGCTGGGCGCTCTGGATCGCGCGCTCGAGGTTGTCGAACACCGGGAGGAACTCCTTCAGGAGATCTTCCTTGCCCGCCTTGCGGGTGTCCTCGAGCTCGCGCCGCGCGCGCTTCCTGAAGTTGTCGAAGTCCGCGGCGGTGCGCATCCACTGGTCCTTCATGCGCGCCGCCTCGGCCTTGGCCTCGGCGACCGGGTCGGCGGGTGCGCTCGAGGCCGCGGGCTCGTCGCCGGACGCAGGGGAAGCTTCGCCGTTCGCCTCGTCGGTGAGGTCGTTCTTTTCTTCGCTTTGTGCGGGCATCTCAGCCGTTCCTCGGCCCCCGACTATACCTGAAGTTACGCGGTCGGAAACAAGCCTGTGCGCTCCGCGGAGCGGCTCTCGCGCTTGCTCCTGGCGCCTCGAACCTGGGGGGGCTAAGCGGGGGAAGGAATGCAAGACGTGCCCCAGTCCCACGCTCCCGGCGCCTCCGGAGGAGCGCCGGTCGAGCTGAACGCGCCGCAAGCCGAGGCGGTCGCTCACGTGGGCGGCCCGCTCCTGGTCTTCGCCGGCGCGGGGAGCGGAAAGACGCGGGTGATCACGTACCGCATCGCGAACCTCGTCGCGCGCGAGCACGTACCGCCCTGGCGGATCCTCGCGGTGACGTTCACGAACAAGGCCGCTGGCGAGATGCGTCATCGCCTCGAGCGCCCCGATCTGCTGGGGCCGGTCGCCCGCGACCTCTGGGTCGGGACCTTCCACGCCACGTGCGCCAAGTTCCTCCGGCTCTTCCCCGAGGCGATCGATCGGACCAGGAGCTTCGTCATTTACGACACCACCGACCAGAAGGCGGTGGTCACCCGCATCCTCCGCGACATGAACCTCGACGACCGGCGCTACTCGCCGAAGTCGGTGCTCGGCCGCATCCACAAGGAGAAGCAGGAGGGCCGCGGTCCGGCGGAGATGCACCTCGACAGCTACCTCGACGACGCCGTCCAGAAGGCGTACACGCGGTACGAGGCGGCGCTCCGCGCGGCAAACGCGCTCGATTTCGAGGACCTGATCCTCTCGGTCGTCCGCGTCCTCGAAGCGCCGAGCGACGGCTCGTTCCCCGCCGAGGTCCTCCGCGCGCGCGAGGCGCTCGAGAAGAAGTTCGACTACATCCTCGTCGACGAGTTCCAGGACACGAACCAGATCCAGTACCGCCTCCTCAAGCGGCTCGCGGCGCGGACGAAGAACCTGTGCGTCGTCGGCGACGACGACCAGTCGATCTACCGCTGGCGCGGCGCCGACGTCCGGAACATCCGCCATTTCCGCCGTGACTGGCCGGACGCGAAGGTCGTGAAGCTCGAGCAGAACTACCGCTCGACGGGGAACATCGTCTCGTCGGCGCTCGCGGTCATCGCGCCCTCGCCGACGCGCGAGCCGAAGGAGCTCTGGACCGACAAGGAGGACGGCTCGCCGCTCCGCGTCATCGCCTGCGCGGACGAGCGCGACGAGGCCGCGTGCGTCGTCCGCGCGATCCGTGACGCCCGCGAGGCCGGGATCGGCGCGAAGGAGATCGCGGTCTTCTACCGGGTGCACGCCCAGTCCCGCGTCCTCGAAGAGGCGCTGCGCGCGGTCGACGTCCCCTACCAGATCGTCGGGGGCACGAGGTTCTACGATCGCGCCGAGGTGAAGGACGCGCTCGCGTACCTGCGCGTGCTCGTCAATCCGCGGAGCGACGTCGATCTCCTCCGCGTCATCAACACGCCCTCGCGCGGGATCGGCCACACGACCGTCGAGCGCCTCGCGGCCTACGCGAGCGCGCACCGCCTATCGCTGGTCGAGGCGCTCGGGAAGCTGGAGGACTTCGCGGAGGACCTGGGCTCCGCGCCGAGGAAGCGGCTCGGGCAGTTCCGCGAGCTCCTCTCCCTGTTGACGAACGAGGCGAAGGACCGCCCGGCCGCCGAGGTCCTGCGCATCGTCCTCGCGAAGAGCGGCTACAAGAAGGCGCTCGAGGACGAGGACACGGCCGAGGCCGAGGGCCGGCTCGAGAACCTCGCCGAGCTCGAGGGCTCGATGAGCGACTACGAGACGGAGGCCGAGGCGCGCGGCGAGGCGCCGACGCTCGAGGGGTTCCTCGAGCGCGTCTCGCTGGTCAGCGACACGGACAAGCTCGGCGAGGTCGAGAAGGTCACGCTGATGACCATCCACGGCGCCAAGGGCCTCGAGTTCGAGCTCGTCCTCCTCACGGGCATGGAGGAGGACATGTTCCCGTACCGGAGCCAGGAGCCGCGCAGCCCCGAGGAGATGGATGAGGAGCGGCGGCTCGCGTACGTCGCGATCACGCGCGCGCGCCAGCACCTCGTCGTGACGCACGCGCGGCAGCGGCAGATCTTCGGTACGACGCGCCTCGGCGTCCCGAGCCGCTTCGTCGGGGACCTCCCGCCGGGCGCGATCGAGCACCTCGAGACCGCCGCCGCGCGCGCCGCGGGCTCGGGCGGGCGCTGGATCGACCGCGAGTCGACGGCGCCGACCTCGTGGCGGCAGCAGCAGGAGCGCCGGGCGTCCTCGGCGGGGGCGGCGTGGCGTCATCCTCTGGGCGCGCGCGCGTACGCGGGCGACGAGAGCAGCCAGGCGGCCTCGAGCGCGTGGGGACCGGGCCCGGAGGCGTTGCGGCGGAGGAGCGGCGCCGCGACGCCCGAGCGCGCTCCCGGCGAGCGCTTCGTCGACTACGACGAGTCGAGCGACGCGTCCGAGGGCGTGGAGCTGCGGCGCGGCAGCAAGGTGGTCCACGAGCGGTTCGGGCGCGGCGAGGTCATGAAGATCGTCAACGCCAGCGAGCCCGCGGTCGTCGCGTTCTTCCCCGGCTGGGGCGAAAAGAAGGTCCTCGCGCGGTTCCTGAAGCTCGGGTGATCCGGGAGTTGCCAGGGAAGACCTCGACGCCGGCGGCCGTAACCCTCGGCCATGAAGCTTGCTCATCGCGTCTCGCTCCTCGGGATCTTCGCGGCCCTCGCGGCGTGCACGACCACGACCATCAACCAGGGCGGCGATCCGTCGGGAGCCGCGGACGCGGACGCCGGGGCCGGCGACGAGCTCGATCCCGACGATCCCGCGAACCAGCCGCCGCACTCGCTCGGGACGATCCTCCTCGGCGAGACCCACGCGGCGGGGAGCGGCACCCCGAACCCGATCGTCAGCGTCGGGTTCGTCCCGGACGCGCGGAAGGCGCGCGTCTGCAAGAAGAAGCTCGACGCGGCGTGCGAGATCGTCGCGCGCGTCAAGTGCACCGACAACGAGGACTCGTTCACCGGCTGCGATGACGGCGAGGCGTGCGTCCTCGACGACGACTGCGCGCCGAAGTGCAAGGCGATCGCGGTGTGCTCGAAGGAGTGCGACGAGGAGGAGAGCTGCACGCTCGACAAGAGCGGCAAGGCCGTCTGCGCGAAGATCGAGTCGTTCGACGCCGGCCCGATCGCCTTCAGCGGTACGACCACGTCGATCACGATGTTCCCGCCGTACGCCTACGAGAACAAGGGCAACACGGGCGCGCCGTTCCTCGCGGGGGCCGAGATCACCGTCCAGGCGCAGGGCGCGGTCGACGCCGGCTTCGAGAAGTTCGACGAGTCGTTCAAGGCCACCACGTTCCTCCAGACGTCGCCCGCGCTGAACAAGATCCCGCGTGACAAGGTCTTCGGGACCGGGGCGCTGCCGATCTCCTGGAAGGCGGGCGACGACGCGATCCTCGTCACGGTCACGGGCCCCGGCGGGGCCGTCACGTGCAAGGCCAACGACGCCGCCGGCAAGTTCGACCTGCCGCGCGCGGCGATCGACGCCGCGCTCGGCGACGACGAAGGGGCGGGGCCGCGCAACCTCTCGCTGACGGTCGCGCGCCAGCGCAAGGAGACGCGCAAGGGCTTCACCGCGAAGGGCGAGCTCTCGCAGGTCGAGGTCCAGCCCGAGGGCTGGCTCGATCTGATCACGCTCTCGAGCGAGTCGACCTCGTTCCAGGGCTGCGGCGCCGGCGAGACGGCGTGCGGCAGCGGGAGCGAGTGCGCCAACCTCCAGACCGATCGCGACAACTGCGGCGCGTGCGGGAAGTCCTGCGGCGGAGGGCTGGCGTGCGGCGGCGGGAAGTGCGTCGATCCGGCGACGGCGTGCGACGCGTGCGTCACGGCCGCGCAGACCGGCGCGTGCAAGGGCACGTACGACGCCTGCAGGGCCGACACGGCGTGTCGCGCGCTCGAGACGTGCCTCAAGGCGTGCACCACGCAGCAGTGCGCCCAGGAGTGCGCGAGCGCGCACGAGGACGGCATCGACGCATTCAACGACTTCCTGTCGTGCGCGGGCAACGCGTGCTCGGGGGCGTGCAACTGACGCCGAGCGCGTGAGCGAACCGCGGCGACGAACCCCGCGCGCCGCCGGCGACGCCGAGACGAAAGAACGCACGAGCTCGCGGCCGCGGGCTCGTGCGTTTGCGCGTATGAGGCTCAACGCGGCCGAGCGGGTCAACGCGGCGAGCGGCGCAGCGCGACGAGCGGGGCAACGCGGCCGAGCGGCTCCGCGCGGCGAGCGGCTCAGCGCGACGAGCGGCTGAGCGACGCCCTCCCGCCCGAGCACGCGGCGCGGAGCGGCCGGTCGAGGTCGGAGCGGCGCGGCTGAGCGTGCGCGGCTGGCGTTCGAAGGTTGACGGCGGGCCGCTCGACGCGACGTCGATTCGAAAATAAGGCGTGATCTCCAATTCGTGAAAGTGGCAAGACTCGTGCATTGGGCGCGAGCCAGCGTGGGCCGGCAGAGCCCCTCGAGGATCGGGGCTCTTCTCGCTCTCGGTTGGTGCTCTGCCACCCACGCGCGAAGCGCCCCATCGGGTCGCGCATCGGCCGCTGGCCTAAGGTGCGCCGCCCCATGCTGCGGAAGAGCTGCGGGCGCGTGGGAAGGACAGCCGCTGGACACGCCAGGGCTCGAGAAGGGGCGACGACCATGGGTGATTGGAAGCTTCGTGCGAAGGCGGCCGTGTTCGGCGCCGTGGCGCTGACGGCGCTCGGTGGAGCGGAGGGGTGCGCGGAGGAACGCGACCCCATCAACCGCGTTCAGGCGAACGTCGTCCCGAAGTCGATCTTCTTGCGGCCGGACGCGCAGGGCCGCTACCTCGACGACAGCGACAGCTGGTACTTCCGCGCGACCATCACGGACGTCCCCGCGGCGCAGGCCACGGCGTTCATCGGCGCGGCCGGCGAGATGTACCGCATGAAGTGGCGCATCTCGGAGGACGGCAAGGAGCTCCAGGCCTACCGCGAGGACCCGGACATCCTGAACTCCGGCGATCCGCACGGCGGCACGGTCGCGGCGTTCCCGATCGAGAGCCACTTCGACATCCGCCGCGGCTACAACCCGGGGACCGGCGAGGAGACGAACGTCATCGAGGAGAACTCGAGCGATCGCACCTGGGACAAGCGCGAGTACATGCGCGTCGACTGGGGCACGAACAAAATCAGCCAGTCGATGTTCGTCGCGCCCGGCTTCGAGGCGATCAGCGCGTCGACCACCTTCGTCCAGGCGGCCGATCACCCCGACCACCCGACGTTCGAGAAGGACTACGTCGACATCAGCGCGCGCTACACCGTGCGCCCCGACATCCGCACCTGCTTCTACTACTACCGCGACACCGGCTGCGGGCCGGGCGACATCAGCGCGCGCCTCTCCTTCATGAAGGTGCCCGAGCGGGACTTCGAGCCCCGCGAGTACCCGGACCGCGTCCCGCTCCTCGACGACCACGGCGATCCCATCCGCACCGTGAGCGGCAACCCCGTCGGCCTCCCGGTGATGGACGAGTTCGGCTTCTTCCGCACCGAGCGCGCGCAGTACGACCAGCGCTACGGCACGCTCGAGAGGAGGTACCTCTACCGCGCGAACGTGTGGAACCTCTGGCAGGAGTGGTTCGAGCGCGACGCGCAGGGCGAAATCCTCAAGCACGAGAACGGCACGAACGTAAAGAAGCCCTACAAGGCGCGTCGGATCCGCCCGATCGTCTACTTCCTCAACGCGGAGTGGCCGGACGCGATGAAGCCGGTCGCGCAGGCCACGGCCGACGGCTGGAACGACGCGTTCAACGAGACCGTCGCGTCGCTCCGCCTCCTCGAAGATCGCGAGCCGGGCTCGGCGCTCTCGTACGCGGAGCTCCGCGGCGAGGTCGAGCGGATGAAGCAGGCGGGCGAGCGCTCGTTCGTCCTCTGCCCGAACAACCCGGTCGTGGAGGGCGATCCCGCGGCGTGCGGCGAGCCCGGCACGGTCGCGCGCCAGGGCGACCTCCGGTACTCCTTCATGTACTGGGTGTCGAAGCCCCAGCCGTCCGGCCCGCTCGGCTTCGGCCCGAGCTACGCCGACCCGATCACGGGCGAGCTCTTCACGGCGAGCGCCTACGTCTACGGCGGCGCGCTCGACACCTACGCGCAGAGCGCGGTCGACATCGTCAACCTCCTCAACGGCAAGACGAGCGAGTTCGAGTACGTCAACGGCGTCTCCACCGACGAGTACGCCAAGCGCCTCGCGCGGGGCGAGGTCCCCGGGCCGCGTCAGAGCGCGGTCCCCGGCTTCGCCGGCGTCGCGCCGGGCCAAGCCGGCTTCGACCTCGAGGCCGCGCAGGCCAGCGTCGAGCGCGGCGTCAACCGCCCGCTCCTCAAGACGATCACCGAGAAGGGCCTCCCGCTCGCCACCGGCCCGTCGGGCGCCGAGCGTCGCGCGATGATCCGAGGGACCCCGCTCGAGCGGAAGATCTTCGACACGCCCGAGACGCATTTCCTCGCGGGAAAGACGCCCGAGCAGGCGCTCTCCGACGACGACTTGAAGCGCATCTCCGACGTCTTCGCCGCGTCCGACGTGGTCAAGCAGGAGAACGAGCGCCAGCGGTTCCTCGGCGAGCACCACTGTTACCTCGACGCGTCGCTCGTCGACGACTCGATCGTCGGCCTCGCGAGGCAGATGGCCGCGAAGTACGCGTCGGCCGGATCGGCACAGGAGCAGGAGCAGGCGCAGCACGACATGTGGAACGACCTGCGCGCGCGCATCCTGAGCGGGCTGCTCGAGCACGAGGTCGGTCACACCGTCGGCCTCCGTCACAACTTCGAAGGGTCGAGCGACGCGCTCAACTTCTTCGACGAGTTCTGGGATCTCAAGCAGGAGAACCTCCAGTTCGGCGCTCCGATGACGGAGAGCCAGAAGAACGCCGGCATGACGGAGCTCCAGTACTCGACGGTCATGGACTACGGCGCGCGCTTCAACGCCGACATCCGCGGTCTCGGCAAGTACGACTACGCCGCGATCCGCTTCGGCTACGGCGACCTCGTCGAGACGTTCCCGAAGGGCGCGATCAAGGATCCGCTCTACACCGCGGCGGCGAACAAGTTCGGCTCCGGCTTCTTCACCGGCTACAGCGCCGAGGTCCTCGACGACATCAACCGCCAGTACCGCCACTACACGATGATCCCCGGCGAGTTCGACGGCGGGATCGCCGCGATCAAGCGCGGCGGCCGCGAGATCCGGCCGTTCGCGGACGTCGTCGAGAACGCGCGCGTCGCGTACCTCAAGGCGAAGGGCAACACGAGCAACGTCAAGACCACGTCCAAGAACGGCGGCTACGACGTCGTCCCGTACCGCTACTGCGGCGACGAGTTCGCGGGCAGCGCGAACCGCCCGCTCTGCCAGCGCTGGGACCAGGGCATGGACCCGATGGAGGTCGTGTCCGACGCGATGAACCGCTACAAGCAGTACTACGTGTTCGACGCCTTCACGCGCGGCCGCGCGGGCGGCTACAACATGATGGCGGGCTACCTCTCGAAGATCGCCACGCGGTACTTCAGCCACGTCCACTCGCAGTACATCCACTGGCTCTTCTACCAGGGCTCGTACGACTACTACTGGCGGGCGATCCTCGGCGGCGCCGAGGGCGTGAAGAACGGCTACATCACCAACGCGGACTGGTTCAAGGATCCCGCCGGCGGCCTCGGCTCGACCATGGCCACGACGTGGGGCCTCGACCGCCTCATCGACGTCCTCGGCACGCCCGACGTCGGCGTGTACATCCCGAACACCGACAGCGCGCTCCAGGAGGACGGCGCGTTCTTCGACCAGGCGACGTCCTCGCCGTACGCGTGCCGCGACGCGCAGGGCGCCACGACGAAGTGCACGTCGAACGACAAGCAGCTCACGCTCGACATCGAGAGCGGCGCTCGCTACCGCTACACCCGCTACGACAACGCGAGCGGTCAGGGCTTCTTCAACCGCATCAAGAACATCGGGTCGTTCTACGACAAGATCGCGGCGCTCTTGACCCTGACCAACACGTCGACCAACTTCGTCGGCCAGGATCAGACGAACGCCGTCAGCTACCGCATCGGCTTCTACCTCGCCTACCCGAAGGCCATGAGCGGCGTGTTCGGCGGCGTCGCCACCGACTCGTACGACAAATACGCCTGGCGCGTGGAGAGCTCGCTCACGGGCGGTCCGACGCTCATGACGCCGAACGTCTTCCAGACGCTCGGCGGCAGGGACGGCGCAGTGACGACCCCGGCCGCGAGCGAGCTCCGCGGCACGGCGATCAACTCGGGCTGGTACTTCTTCTACAAGGCGTACGCGCTCTTCTTCTCGATGGCGGAGTTCCAGTCGAACTTCTCGCAGTCGTGGAACGACGCGGTCCGCGTCTGGTGCGTCGGCTGCGGCGAGGCGTTCACGCCCGGCGACGGCCTCACGCCCGTCACGATGACCGATCCGCTGACGGGCAAGCAGTACGCGGCGATCGACTACGCCGACGGCCGCTACAGCCCGGGCTCCGACCTGATCAAGCAGGGCCAGAAGCTGATCGACGACTACAACGCGCGGCTCGCGGCGGCCCCCGACGCGGAGAACCGTGAATACTACATCAACCGCGCGCGCGCGCGGCTCCAGGACCAGGTCGAGCTGATGGATCTGATCCGCGGGCTCTACCAGACGTACGGCTACACGCGGTTCTGAGCCGGGCGCGCGTCGGCGCGCGGACGCTCGGGTCGCGTCCGCGCGCGTCGAGGGCTCCTCGTCCGCCTCGCGGGTCGCGGGGCCTCGAGGTGGCGGCGCCGGGCGCGTGGCGTCAGTTGGCGCCGGTGATCTTGGCGTTTCCGCTCCGCTTCACCCTGCCGGTCACGGTCGTGCCGACGAGGTCGACGTTCGCGTTCGCGCTCGCGACGACGGCGCTCGTCGACGCCGTGATGCGGCCGCCGGTCATGACGACCTTGGCGTTGGCGCTCGCGTCGATCCCGACGGGCGCGGTGATGCTCACGTCCGTGAGCGTGAGCCGGCAGTTGCCGCCCGCCTTCACGCCGGCGGTCGCGGTGACGTCCGACAGCGCGACCACGTCGTTGCCGCCGCAAACGAAGGGCCTCTTGCCGTCCCAGCGCGACGTCTCCGCGGCCTCCGCGGTCGCGCCCGGCGCGACGTCGGCGTCGTCGCTCGCGTCGCTCGCCGCGTACGCGTAGATGCCGACGCCCGCGAAGACGACGAGGACGAGGCCGACGATCGCCGCGCCGAGGATCCAGCCCCACACCATGCTGGAGGCCTTGCCCTTCACGAAGCCCTCGGGCGTCGTGCCGTGGATCCGCACGTGGAGCCGGTGGCCGCCGCCCATGTCGAAGGCGCCGGCGCCCACGTCGTGGTGGGGCTGCGGTCCGCCGTATCCGCTGGGGGCGCTGGGGGCGCCGTATCCGCCGGGCGCGCCGTACCCGCTGGGGGCGCCGTACCCGCCGGGCGTCGCGCCGTATCCGCCGGGCGCGCCGTATCCGCCGCCGGGCGCGCCGTATCCGCCGCCGGGCGCGCCGTATCCGCCGCCGGGCGCGTCGCCGGGGACGGGCGCGAGCTGGCCGTTCTGCGGTCGGAAGAGCGAGGAGCACCGCGTGCACCGCGCGTCGGGACCGCCGCCCACCCACTCGACCGGACCACCGCAGTGGAGGCATTGCATCGCCGGGAGGCTACCGGATCCGCTCACGCCGTCACGCGCCGTTTCGAGGCGCGAGGCGTCGGGCGCGGCGCGCGCGGGCGGCTCCCGCGCGCGTCAGAAGGCGAGCAGGTACGAGAGCTGCGCGCCGCCGGGCAGCCCCTGGACGCGCATCTTCTCGATCTCCTTGGCCGCCGACCACGTCTGCGGCGGGAGGATGTACGGGAAGAGGGCGCCGAGCACGCCCGCGCCCGCGGCGACGAACACGCGCGCGCTCCGCTCCTCGACCGGCCAGCTCAGCTTCACCGGCCCGAGGACCGTGTAGTCCATGATGGGGGCGGTCACGCCGGCGATGACGGCGATGGCCGTCGCGATCGGCCACTGCGCGCGCACGTTGCCTTCGGGCGGCGCCCCGTACGCCCACATCGGATCGCACTTCGGCAGCGAGAGGTAGCCGCCGCTGAGGAAGCCGCCCCACGAGAACCCGAGGAGCCCGGGGCCGAGCAGGCGGAGCCCGGGCTCGGACATGTGCTTCAAGTGCTCGATGTTGACGTAGACGCTCGCCGCGAAGCCGAGCGCGAACGCGCCGGTGTACTTCCAGTCGAACTGCGAGGCCTTCTCGCAGAGCTCGATCTCGCGCGTCTGCCGCGGACGGAGGTCCGTCGCCGCGTAGACGTACGGCGCTTGATCCGGAGCCGGGGGAAGAGCGGAGGGCGCGTCCAACGCGGCGACCTTAGCCCGCGCGCCCGGGGGCTGTCACGGACCGTTGGCCTTGCGGCGGCGCGACAAAAGCGGTTTTGTGAGCCCGATGAGCGCCGCCTTCCCCGGTCACGTCTTCCGCGAGTACGACATCCGAGGGGTCGCCGAGCGCGACCTCGGCGACGCGCTCGCGCGCGGCGTCGGCCGGGGCTTCGGCGCCATGCTCGCCGAGCAGCGCTCGGGCGGCGAGCCGCTCCGCGTGGCGGTCGCGCGCGACTGCCGCCTCTCGTCGCCCCGCCTCTTCGCCGCGCTCGTGAAGGGCCTCGTCGAGTCGGGGGCGCACGTCGTGGACGTGGGCGTCGGGCCGACGCCGATGCTCTATTTCGCGGCGCATCACCTCGAGACCGACGGCGCCGTGATGATCACCGGGAGCCACAACCCCGGCGACGAGAACGGCTTCAAGATGATGCGCGGCAAGGGCAGCTTCTTCGGCCCCGACATCCAGGCGCTGCGCGCGCGCATCGAGCGCGGCGATCTCGGCCCCGAGCGCCAGGGCCGCGTCGAGATCGAGAGCGTCGAGGACGCCTACGTCGCCGAGATGAAGAAGCGCTTCGATTTCTCGAAGACTCCGAAGCTCGGGTTCGTCGTCGACGCCGGGAACGGCGCGGGCGGACCGCTCGCGGTGAAGACGATGAAGGCGCTCGGCCTCGAGCCCGAGCCGCTCTTCTGCGAGATGGACGGCCGCTTCCCGAACCACCACCCCGATCCGACCGTGCTCGAGAACGTCGCGGCGCTGGTCGAGCGCGTGAAGGCGACCGGGGCGCGCGTCGGCATCGCGTACGACGGCGACGCCGATCGGCTGGGCGCGATCGACGAGAACGGCGACGTCGTCTGGGGCGACAAGCTGATGATCCTCTTCTCGCGCGCGCTGCTCGCCCAGCGCGCGGGCGCGACGATCCTCGGCGAGGTGAAGTGCTCGCAGACGCTCTACGACGACATCGCGAAGCACGGCGGGAACCCCGTCGTCTGGAAGACGGGCCACTCGCTCATCAAGACGAAGATGAAGGAGACCGGCGCCCTCCTCGCCGGCGAGATGAGCGGGCACCTGTTCTTCGCCGACCGCTACTTCGGCTACGACGACGCGATCTACGCGTCGCTGCGCCTGCTCGAGATCCTCGCGAACGATCCGCGGCCGCTCAGCGGGATGCTCGCGGACGTGCCGAAGACCTTCACGACGCCCGAGCTCCGCGTCGATTGTCCGGACGCGATCAAGTTCCAGGTCGTGGCCGCGGTGACCGCGCGCTTCAAGGCCGCGGGGAACGCCGTGCTCGACATCGACGGGGCGCGCATCTCGTTCGCGCCGACCGCCGGCGGCGGCGAGGCCGCGCCGCCGAAGTGGGGGCTCGTCCGCGCCTCCAACACCGGGCCGGTGCTGGTGATGCGGTTCGAGGCGGGGACCTCGGAAGAGCTCGACGCGATCCGCCGCGAGGTGGAGGGTGTGGTCGCCGAGGAGCGCGCCAAGCTTGCAAGCTGAGCCACAGAAGACCTGGACCATCGGATCGCTCGTCAAGTGGGCGACCGACGACTTCCGCGCGCGGGGGATCGAGAACCCGCGGCTCGACGCCGAGGTGTTGGTCGCGTTCGCGCTCGGGATCGATCGCACGCGCGTGATCATCGAGTCGCTCCGCCCGCTCGAGGCGGGCGAGCTCGCGCTGCTGCGCGATCTCGTGAAGCGCCGCCGGTCGCGCGAGCCGATCGCGTACCTCCGCGGCGAGCGCGAGTTCTACGGGCGTACGTTCCGGGTCGACGCGCGCGTGCTCGTGCCTCGCCCGGACACCGAGGCGCTCGTCGACGTCGCGCTCGCGCGGAGCGCCCACGTCTCCTTGTCGATGCGCCTCTGCGACCTCTGCACCGGCAGCGGCTGCGTCGCGATCACGATGGCGCGGCAGCGGCCGACCTCGAAGGTGCTCGCGTCGGACATCAGCCCCGACGCGCTCGCGGTGGCGCGCGACAACGCCTACCGCCTCGGCGCGTACAACGTGGCGTTCGTCGAGAGCGATCTGTTCGCGCGCATCCCGGCGGGGGCCCGCTTCGACGTGATCACCGCGAACCCGCCGTACGTCCCGACCGGCGACATCGACGGGTTGATGCCCGACGTCCGGGACTTCGAGCCGCGCGGCGCGCTCGACGGCGGCGCGGACGGGCTCGATTTCGTGCGGCGGATCGTCGACGGCGCGCCGGCGTTCCTCGACGCCGGCGGCGTGCTCGCGCTCGAGATCGGCGCCGGCGAGGCCGCCGCGACGCGGTCGCTCTTCGAGGAGCGCGGCTACGGCGAGGTGAGCGTCGAGCGCGACTACGGGAAGATCGAGCGCGTGGTGAGCGGGGTTCGACCGGTCCGCGCGCCCTGAGCGGCTCCGCGCGGCCCGGCGTGGGTGAGCGGCTCGGCCGGTCGCGCGCGCGTGGGTGAGCGGCTCGGCCGGTCGCGTGTTCCGTTCGTGGTCGTGGCGCGGGCTCGCTATGCTGTGGCGTCTTGCGGGTCCTCGTCTTTCTCTTCGTGAGCGGTGGGGCTCACTTCCTGGCGGCGCGGTGGGTGCTCTCGGCGTTCCCGAAGGCGCGGGAGCGGCGGGTCCTCGTCTTCGCCGTCGCGTGCGCGCTCTCGGTGGCGCTCGCGACGCTGCGTGTCCTCGGGTGGTGGTTCCGAGGTCCGTTCTTCCACGACGTGCTCGCGATCGCGATGGTCGAGCTCGCCGTGGTCGTCGTCTCGCTCGCGCCTCTGGGAGCCTTGGCGTTCGTGTCGCGAGCGGTCGCGCGCGCGTTCGACGCGGTGAGGCCGCCGGTCGACGGCGTCGCCGCGGAGGCCCGCGTCGGCCGCCGCGAGGCGGTGGAGCGGATCGCCGGCGTGGGCGTCGCCTGCGCGTCGAGCGCCGCGCTCGGGTGGGGCATGGTCCGCGGGCGGCACGCGTTCGCGATCGAGGAGGTGCCCGTCGTGGTGCCGGGCTGGCCGCGCGCGCTCGACGGGTACGTGATCGCGCAGGTGTCGGACGTCCACGTCGGCGCGTTCGTCGGCGATCGCGAGCTCGACGAGGGGTTCGAGCTCGTGCGCCGCGTCAAGCCCGACGTCGCCGTCGCGACCGGCGACCTCGTGGACCACGAAGCCGATCGGATCGGCGAGCTCATCGCGCGTCTCCTCGGGGCCGGGGCGCGGGACGGCGCGTACGCGATCCTCGGCAACCACGATCACTACGCGGGCGCCGCGGCGGTCGCGGAGTCGATCCGTCGATCGAAGGTGCGCCTGCTCCACAACGACGGGCTCCGCCTCCGGAGCGGCGACGGCGGGGGCTTCGCGCTCCTCGGCGTCGACGATCTCCAGGGGCGGCGGGCGGGCTCCGCCGGGCACGGCGGCCCGGACCTCGGCGGCGCCCTCGCGAAGCTCCCGCCGGACGTCCCGCGCGTCCTGCTCGCGCACCAGCCGCGCTACTTCCTCGAGGCGCAGGGGCGCGTCGCCCTCCAGCTCAGCGGGCACACCCACGGCGGTCAGATCAACCCGGGGTTTCGCCCGGCCGCGGCGCTGATGGAGTTCGTCGCCGGGCGCTACGACCGCGGGGGCTCGACGCTCTACGTGAACCGCGGCTTCGGCGTGACGGGGCCGCCGTCGCGCGTGGCGGCGCCGCCCGAGATCACGAAGCTCGTGATCGTCGCCGGCTGAACGTCGCGCGGCCGGCCGCGGAGCGACTCGGGCGGGGCGCGCTCACGACGATCTCGTCGGCGCGCGCGCGAGCGGGCGGGTAGACTCGGTGCGCTCGTGCGCTCGAACGTCCTCGCCACGCTCCTCTTCGCCGTCGCGCTCGCCGCCGGCTCGGCCCAGGCGCAGGCGCCTCCGCGCGGGGGCGGCGGTCAGGACCTGTCTCGCGCGCGCGCGCTCGACCGCGAGGGCGCGAAGGCCTACGGCGAGGGGCGCTACGCCGACGCGATCCGGGCGTTCGAAGAGGCCTACCGGCTCGGCGGCCCGGCGTTCGAGCTCTGGAACATCGCCAAGTGCTATCTCCGGCTCGATCAGCCCGAGCAGGCCGCGGCGAGCCTCGAGCGCTACCTCTCGATCCCCGATCTCCCGAAGGCCGATCGCGCCGAGGCCACGCGGCAGCTCGAGGCGCTCGAGAAGCGGCCGAGCAAGCTCACCGTCACGTCGTCGCCGAGCGGCGCGCAGGTCTCGGTCGACGGCGAGAGCGTCGAGGGTCGGACGCCGCTCTCGATCTCGGTCTCGCCGGGGCCCCACACGGTGACGGTGAGCCCGGAGTCCGGGGCGCCGTTCACGCGCGAGATCGACGCCCGCTACGGCCGCGCCGTCGTGGTCGACGCCGCGTTCGACGGCGGCGCGCGTCCGCCACCGCCGCCCAACCCGTACGACCGGGTCGAAGGCGGCGCCGTCGGGATCCGCGGGGCGCTCACCGTGACGCTGCCGCGGCACGGATCGGTCGGCGGCCGCGCGGGGCCGGGGCTCTACGTGCTCGGGACGTATCGCGTGAAGGCGGCCGGTCGCGCGTCGCTCGCCGCCGGCGGCCTCCTCTCGCTCTCCGGCGACTCGTGGCGCGATCGAACGGGGCTGCCGAACGAAGCGCCGGACTGCGGGCCGCTCCGCGATCCGCACCGCGGGACCGCGCTCTCCGTGTTCGGGATCGGCACGGCCTCGTTCGACGTCGCGGAGCGGGTGCGCGTCACCGGAATCGGCGGCCTCGGCCTCGCCGGCTACTTCGTCGAGGACGTCGGCGGCGACGTCTTCGTCCCGAGCTGCGCTCCGTCGCCGGGCGTGAGGCCCGCCCTCCTGCTCGGCGCGCAGATCGACTACGCGTTGACGAAGTCCGTCCGCCTCACGGCGTTCCCGCTGACCTGGCAGGTCCAGTCGGCCTTCGACGGGACGCGCGGCGCGCCCCGCGACGCGAGCGGCGCGTGGATGCGCATCGGCATGGGCCTCGGCGCGGGGGTCGACCTTTGATCGAGGCGAGGCGGTCCTCCGCGCGGAGGTGGGGCGGCGCGCGTCGCGCGTCGGCGTTCGCCGCGCTCGCGCTCGCGGCGACGCTCGCGTCGGGCTCGGGCCTCGGCGAGCCCGAGCAGCCCCCGCGAGCGCGGGTGTTCCCGCGCCCGGGCGCGGACGGCTGGCGCGCCGCCGGTCAAGACGGCGTCCGCGGGATCACCGTCGGCCCGATCGAGAACGGCTATCACCCGGGCGTCGGCTACGGCAGCGCCGCCTACGGGCGCACGCTCGACGAGTGCGCGCGCATGGGGGCCCGGTGGATCGCGCTCACGCCGTTCGGGCGCGTGCTCGACCTCGCCGGCCGCGGCGTGGACCCGACGTTCGAGCGTCCGTTCGCGCTGAACCGCGACGACGTCCGGCGCGCGGTCGCGATGGCGCACGCGCGCGGCCTCTCGGTCATGCTGGTGCCGCACCTCTGGGTGGAGTCGGGCGCGTGGCGCGCGGAGATCGATCCCGGGAGCGACGAGGCGTGGGAGGCGTGGGCCAAGAGCTACGGCGCCTTCGTGCGCGGCTGGGCGGAGGTCGCCGAGCAGACCGGCGTCGACCTGTTCTCCGCCGGCGTGGAGCTCCGCTCGTGGGTGACGACGTCGCGCGCGCCGAGCTTCGCCGCGCTCGTCCGCGACCTCCGCCGCGTCTACCACGGTCCGATCACCTACTCGGCGAACTGGGACGACGTCGACCACACGCTCGTCCTCGGCGAGCTCGACGTCATCGGCATCAACGCGTTCTATCCGCTCGCCGACAAGGACGGCGCGCCGTTCGAGGACCTCCTCGAGGGCGGCCGGCGCGTGCGCGACCGGATCCACGCGCTGGCGGAGACGTGGCACAAGCCCGTGCTCTTCACGGAGATCGGCTACACGACGCGCCCCGATCCGGCGATCCGTCCGTGGGAGTGGCCCGACGGCATGAAGGACGTCCGGATCGACGAGGTCGCGCAGGCGGACGCCTACCGCGCGCTCGTGGCGCCGCTGCTCGACGAGCCGCTCTTCATGGGCTTCTTCGTGTGGCGCCTCTACGCCGATCCCGACGACGTCTCGCAGGAGGCCGGCTGGGGGTTCTCGCCGCGCGGGAAGCTCGCGGAGCTCGTCGTGCGCGACGCCTTCGCCGCGACCTGGGCGAGCGACGCCCTCCGGAGGCCGGGCTGGGCGCCCGCCGCGCGCGTCCCGGGCATCTTCCCGTGACGGCGCTTCGATAAGCGAGAGCGCCCGGTTGTTGGCCGCGCGCGTCGCGGCCTTCGTACGATCGCGGAGATGCGCGGGCTCCTTCGCGGGGTTGTGGCGGCCGTGTCGGTCGCGCTCGGATCGTGGGTGGGGCTCCACCCGGGAGCCGGCCTGCCCGAAGAGGCCCGCGCGGAGCCGCCGCCGGCGACCGAGCCGCCCGATCTGGCGCCGCACGCCGAGACCGCCGGCGCGCCGGGGCCTCACCCGTGGCCGCGCCTCAACCCCGAAGCGGACATGGCGAAGGCGTGGAGCCTCGCCGAGGGGCCTCACCGCCGGCCGGGCGACAAGCGAAAGCTCGTCACGCTCACGTTCGACGACGGGCCGTTCCCCGAGACCACGCCGCGGGTCCTCGACCTGCTCGCGCAGTACGGCGTCCGCGCGACCTTCTTCGTGATCGGACGCTACCTCGACGGCGACGACGAGCGGGCGCGCGCGTCGCGCGCGGTGCTGCGGCGGATCGCCGACGAGGGGCACCTCGTCGGCAACCACACCCACGACCACGCGCTGCTCACGGCGATCTCGCACACGCAGGTGCTCGAGCAGATCGATCGCGGCGCCGCCTCGATCGAGCGCGTGCTCGGGAACAAGCCCATCCTCTTCCGGCCGCCGTTCGGCGGGCTCGACGAGTTCGGTCAGGAGGCCGCGCGCGCGCGCCACCTCGACGTGCTCCTCTGGAACGTCGAAGCCAGGGACATGCAGCGCGACGACACGCAGGGCATGTACCGCGACCTCGTCCGGCAGATCGCGTACAACGAAGGCGGCGTCGTGCTCCTCCACGACATACGCTGGACGTCGGTCTCGATCCTGAAGAAGCTCCTCGCGTACCTCGACGCGCGGCGCTACGACCCGGGGCGGCCGAACCGCGAGGGCTACGCGATCGTCGATCTCCCGACGTACCTTCGCGCGGTGGAGGCGTCGCCGCCCGAGCGCGGCGCGCGCGAGCTCCGCGCGAAGCGGCGTCAGCGCGGCGTCGCCCCGTCGCCGAGGGCGGCGGACGCGCCGGCGGGAGACGTCGCGGAGAGCGAGGCGGCCCCGGAGCCGGCGCCCCCGGAGACCGAACGCGACGAGCGGCGCGACGCTCCGGCGAAGACGACCGCCGCGCGCGCGCGCCGGCCGGTCGAGGTGCGCGCCGCCCCGGCGAAGGCGACCGCCGCGCGCGCCCGTTCGGTCGAGCCGCGAAGCGCGCCGATCAAGACGAAGGCCGCGCGCCGTACGGCCGAGGGCCGAGGCGGGCCGGCGAAGACGGCGCCGAAGTCGCGCCGTCGCGCGCCGTGAGCCGTCAGCCGCCGCTCATCCCGTCGCAGAGGCGCGCGCTCTCGCCGACGAACTTGCCGTCGCGCGCCTGCGCCGGGCAGTAGCCGCCGCCGCGGATCTGGTCCACGAGCTCGACGACCGTGGCGTTCGACCACTCGCGCGCGCCGTCGAAGCGCGCGCGGATGACGCCGCTCTTGTCGATGATCCAGGTCTCCGGATAGAGGCTCGTGCCGAAGCGGTCGCGCACGACGGTCAGCTCCGGATCCATCAACACGGGGAAGGGCGGCTCCTCCTTGAGGACGGCCTTGAGGGTGCTCGTCGCCTCCTCGGCGGTCTCGTCGGTCGAGATCGTCACGACGGCGACGTCCTTCATCGACCGGAGGATGCGCGAGAGATCGGCGATCTCGGGCATCTCTTCCATGCAGGGGCCGCACGTCTTCGTCCAGAAGTTGAGGACGACGACCTTGCCTCGATAGCTGTCGAGCGAGACGTCGCGACCGCGCGTGTCCTTCAGCGTGAACGAGGGCGCCCTCTTCTCGTAGCCGGCGTAGTTCGGGCGGAGGATGCACGTCGGCGTGCAGCGGCGGCGGAGCTCGCCCTCCTTCGCGACGGAGACGAAGCTGTAGACGCCGACCGCCGCGACGATCACGAAGACGAGGTGAGCGACCGGGCCGAGCGGGAGCGAAGGCTCCGTCCGCTCCTCGCGCGCCGCGCGCCTCTTCTTCGGCGCGTCGCGCTCGGGAGCGCGCGCGGCTCGGGTCGGCTTGCTCGTCGCCTCGCCTCGGGCCGCGCTCTCGACGTCGTCTCCGCCGGCCGCGCCCGCGCCGGCCTCGCCTGCGCCGGTCTCGTCGCCTTCGGCGTCTTCGTTTTTCTGCGGCCCGGCCACGGCGGGAGTCTCGCACGAATCCGCGTGATTTCGCAGCGTCGCGGCGCGGCCGGATGCATGTTTCTGTCGGGTCATGTCGTACCTCGAGCGGGACGGGCGGCGACCCCGGATCGGCGCGCTCGCGGTCCAAACCGTCGAGCGGCCCCTTTTCGTCCGCGCTTCGGCTCGTCGCGCGAGGCGTCGCGCCGAGGCGCCGCCGCCGACGCGCCGTCCGATCCAGGGCTGCCCGAGGGCGCGGCGGCTGGTAGCGTCGAACGCGTGTCTCGCCCCGGCGCGCTCGGCTTCGAGGCCGTCTGCAAGCTGCTCGTTCAGGCGCGGGTCCTCTCCGCCGAGCACGCGCGCGAGGCGCTGATCCGCGAGGAGCGCGAGCGGGCGCGCCTGATCCGAGCCCGGGCCGGCCGCCCGCAGCGTCATCCGCGCGGCGCGCTCGACGCCGTCATCCACCCCGCCGAGGTGATCGCGGCGATGGAGCTGCCGCACGCGGGGAACCCCGAGGGGAAGGTCGGCGAGAAGACGGTGATGGAGGTCGTCGCGCGCGCGGCGAACCTCCCGTTCGTCGAGCTCGACCCGCTCAAGATCGACGCCAAGCTGGCCCCGCAGCTCATCTCGCGTCCGTTCGCGCGGCGCCACACGGCGCTCGTCATCGCGGCGGAGGAGGGCTCGGTGACCGTGGCCGTCGCCGATCCGTACGATCGCGGCCTGGTCGACGACCTCGTCCAGTACGTCAAGCGGCGCCCCACGCTCGTCGTCTCGACGCCCTCCGACATCCAGCGGCTCATCACGGACTTCTACGGCTTCCGCGTCGCCGTCGCCGGCGCGGAGGAGCAGGCGCAGGGCCTCGTCGACATCGGCAACCTCGAGCGCTACGTGAAGCTGAAGCGCGTCGAGGACATCGAGGCGAACGATCAGCACGTCGTCAACGCGGTCGAGTACCTCCTCCACTACGCGCTCGACCAGCGCGCCTCCGACATCCACATCGAGCCGCAGCGCGAGCAGTCGGTCGTCCGGATGCGGATCGACGGCGTCCTGCACAAGGTCCACACGCTCCCGAAGGTCGTGCACCCCGCCGTCCTCTCGCGCATCAAGATGCTCGCGCGGATGGACATCGCCGAGCGCCGCCGCCCGCAGGACGGGCGCATCAAGACCGAGCGCGGTCAGCGCGAGGTCGAGCTGCGCGTCTCGACGATCAGCGTCGCCTTCGGCGAGAAGATGGTCATTCGCGTCTTCGATCCCGAGAACGTCCTGCGCGATCTCGGCGAGCTCGGGATGACCGAGCCGCAGCTCGAGGCGGCGCGCGCGTTCTTCGGCCGCCCGAACGGCCTCGTCCTCGTCACGGGCCCGACCGGCAGCGGCAAGACGTCGTCGCTCTACGCCGCGCTCCGGATGATCGCGTCGCCCGAGCTGAACGTCGTCACGATCGAGGACCCGATCGAGATCGTCCTCGACTCGCTGAACCAGGTGTCCGTCGACAAGCGGATCGGGCTCGGCTTCGCCGAGGCGCTGCGCCACGTGCTCCGGCAGGATCCCGACGTCGTCATGGTCGGCGAGGTGCGCGACGAGGAGACGGCGCAGATCGCGACGCAGGCGGCGCTCACCGGCCACCTCGTGCTCGCCACGCTCCACACGAACGACTCCGCGACGGCGATCACCCGCCTGATCGAGCTCGGCGTCGACCCCTTCATCCTCTCGTCCACGCTCGTCGGCGTCGTCGCGCAGCGCCTGGTGCGCCTCGTGTGCGCCGGCTGCCGCGTCGACACGTTCCTCACGACCGACCAGATGAGCATGCTCGGGCTGGACGTCGACGCGCTCGCCGCGGCCGGTCAGGAGCCGCAGCTCATGGTGGCGGCGGGAGAGGGCTGCGTGAAATGCCGCGGCACCGGGCTCTTGCGGCGGACGGGCGTGTTCGAGGTGCTCGTCGTCGACGACAAGATCAGGAAGCTCGTCATCGCGCGCGCGGGCTCCCGCGAGATCCTGAACCAGGCGAAGAACGACGGCCTCATGACCCTCCGCGAGGCGGCGCTGCGCAAGCTCGGCAAGGGGCTGACCACCTTCGAGGAGGTCCTGCGCGTCACGGTCGAGGAGTGACGGTCGCATGACGATCGGACCCACGGACGTCGAAGGAGGAGCGAGATGGACTTCGTGAGCGACTTCCGCCGCGTGATCGACGCGGGCTTCACGCTCCTGACGGTGGAGACCGGCGAGGAGGCGCGCGCCCGGCAGCTCATCGACGTCGCCTGCGAGGCCCTCGAGCTCCGCGTGACCTACTGGACCGCGACGAGCGGCGCCTCGCTGCGCGCGACGCTCGAGCAGTCGATCGACGAGGGCGACGTCGAGCGGCCCGGCGAGGTCCTCGTCCTCGTCGATCCGCAGCCCTACCTGGAGGATCCCTGGATCCAGCGGATGCTCCGCGAGGTCGGCCTCGGGTCGCGCCGCGCGGTGGTCGTGCTCCTCGGCTCGGCGTTCGAGCTCGGGCTCGACCTCGAGCGCGAGGTCGCGGCCGTCGAGCTGCCGCTCCCGTCGCGCGACGAGCTCGCCGCGCTGCTCGAGCTGCTCCCGCGCGAGGAGCGCCAGGGCTGGGACACGAGCGCGTTCGCGCGCGCGGCCGCGGGCCTCACGATCGCGGAGGCGGCGCGCGCGTTCGAGCTCGCGCGCATGGAGAACGACGCGGTCGACGCGGTCCGCCGCGTCATCGCGCAGAAGCGCCGCGCGCTGCAGAAGAGCGCGACCCTCGAGCTCGTCGAGGACGACGTGCCGCTCGCGGACGTCGGCGGCCTCGACGTCCTCAAGGCGTGGCTCGCCTCTCGGGTGCGCGCCTACGGCGACGACGCGCGCGCGTTCGGGCTCCCCGAGCCGCGCGGGATGCTCCTCTGCGGCGTCCAGGGGTGCGGGAAATCCCACGCGAGCAAGGCCGCGGCGACGGTGCTGGGGCTGCCGCTCGTGCGCCTCGATTTCGCCGCCGTCTTCGCGAGCCCCTCGCCCGAGCAGGCGCTGCGCGAGGGGCTGCGCGCCGTCACGGCCATCGCGCCGGCCGTCCTGTGGGTCGACGAGATCGAGAAGGGGCTCGGCGCGGGCGCCGCGAGCGGCGCGGTCGACGCCCGGCAGGTGCGGGTCTTCGGCGCGTTCCTCACGTGGCTGCAGGAGCGGAGCGCGCCGGTGTTCGTCGCCGCGACCGCGAACGAGGTCGAGCACCTCCCGCCCGAGCTGGCGCGCCGCGGCCGCTTCGACGAGGTGTTCTTCGTCGACCTCCCTTCGCAGCAGGAGCGGGAGGACATCCTCGCGCTCACGCTGCGGCGGCGCGGGCGGCGGGCCGACGGGATCTCCCTCGCCAGCGTCGCCAAGCCGCTCGAGCACTTCTCCGGCGCCGAGCTCGAGCAGGTCGTGGCGAGCGCGCTCTTCCGCGCCTTCGGGCAGCGCCGTGAGCTCGTCGAGGAGGACCTCCGCGCGGCCGCGCGCGAGATCGTCCCGCTCGCGACGCTCTACGAGGAGAAGGTGCAGGCGCTCCGCGCGTGGGGCCGGGCCCGCGCTCGGAGGGCGTCCGCCGATCGACGGATGCTCGACCTCTTCGAGGCGACGTAACGTGCGGGCGCTCGCACCGCTCCTCGCCTTCGTTCTGCGGGAGAAGAACCTCCGTCAGAACCTCGGCGCGTTCGCGAAGTTCCTCACCGTCATCGCCGGGACGGTCGCGCTGTTCTCGGCCGGCTTCCGGACGATCATGCTCGTCGTCGAGGGCCGCGAGTACTCGTGGACGACGAGCCTCTACTGGACGCTCACGGTGATGAGCACGCTCGGCTTCGGCGACATCACCTTCCACACGGACGTCGGGCGCCTCTTCAGCATCGTGGTGCTGCTCACGGGGCTCGTGATGTTCGTCATCGTGCTGCCGTTCGCGTTCATCCGGTACTTCTACGCGCCGTGGCTCGAGGCGCAGATCCGCCTGCGCGTCCCGCGCGAGTGTCCGTCGACGGTGGAGGGCCACGTCATCTTCTGCCGGTACGACACGATCGCGCGCGGGCTGATCGAGCGGCTGAAGTCGCTCTCGGTCCCGTATTTCGTGATCGAAGGCGACGCCACGGCCGCCGGCGCGCTGCACTCCGAGGGCGTGTCGGTCGTCCACGGCGAGTTCGACAGCCGGGCGACGTACGCGGCGCTCCGAGCGGAGAAGGCGCGGCTCGTGTTCGCGAACCTCGACGACGCGAGCAACACGAACGCGACCCTCACGGTGCGCGAGCACGCGCCGGACCTCCCGGTCGCCGCGCTCGCGGACAGCGACGACGCCGCGGACGTCCTCGAGCTGAGCGGCGCCACCGTCACGCTGCCGTTGAAGCGCCGTCTCGGGGAGCACCTCGCGGCGCGGGTCGACGCGGGGCACATCCGCGCGCACGTCGTCGGTCGCTTCCGGGATCTCGTGATCGCGGAGCTCCCGGTCCACAACACGGGCCTCTCGGGGAAGGCGATCCGCGAGACGTCGCTGCGCAAGCTCACGGGGATGAACATCGTCGCCTACTGGGAGGCGGGCATCCTCCGCCCGGCCCACGCCGACGCGGTCCTCGGGCCCTACAGCATCGCCGTCGTCGTCGGCACCGAGGAGCAGCTCACGCTCCTCGACTCGCTCTTCGTCATCTACGAGCCGAACGAGAACCCGGTCGTCGTCATCGGCGGCGGTCGAGTCGGCATGGCCGCCGCGCGCGCCCTGCGCGAGCGCGACGTCGCGGTGCACGTCGTCGAGCGGAGCGACGGCATCCGCGGCGCGCTCGAGGGCGTCGCCGACGCGGTCTTCATCGGCGACGCGGCCGATCGCGACATCCTCATGGCGGCGGGCCTCGGTCGCGCGCCGTCGGTCGTGGTGACGACGAACGACGACGCCACCAACATCTTCCTCGCGATCTTCTGCCGCCGCCTCAACCCGGACGTGCGCATCGTGAGCCGCATCACGCACGAGCGGAACCTCGAGGCGATCCACCGCGCCGGCGCCGACTCGGTGCTGAGCTACAGCTCGCTCGGCGTCAAATCGCTGCTCTCGTTCTTGCGCGGCAACGAGCTCGTCGTCCTCGAGGAGGGCGCGGACGTCATCGTCGTGCCCGTGCCTGCGTCGCTCGCCGGCAAGACGCTCGCGGACAGCGACATCCGCGCGCGCACGGGGTTGAACGTCATCGCGATCGAGGGGAGCGGGGAGTGCGTGACGAACCCGGCCGCCTCGACGCGCCTCCCGGAGGGCGGCGAGATCGTCGCGATCGGCTCGCTTGAGCAACGGGAGACCTTCATGCGGGAGTACGCCCGGCCGCAGCGGTGACCCGCGGCGCTCGAGCCTCTCGCGAACCGATTTCGCGCGAGGCGTCCGCCGTGGTAGCCCTCTCCGCCTCTTGACCACCCCCACGCCCCGCCCGAAGGCCGTCATCGTCGCGGTCCATTTCCCTCGCGTCGAGGACTCCGAGTTCGCGTCGAGCCTCGAGGAGCTCGGCCGTCTCGTCACGACCCTCGGCTACCAGGTGATCGCGCGCGTGGTGCAGCCGCGCGCGCACCTCGAGGCGGCCGCGGTCGTCGGCGAGGGGAAGCTGCAGGAGCTCGCCGAGCTCACCGGCGGCACGGGGCGGCTCGAGACCACGGCGCCGAAGCGCCGGGACAAGGCGAGGCTCCGCCGCGAGGCCGAGGACCGCGACGAGGACGAGGGCGAAGAAGAGGAAGAGGAAGAGCTCGTCCAGACCGACGCGAAGGTCGACCTCGTCGCGGTCGATCACGACATCTCGCCGAGCCAGGCGCGGAACCTCGAGCGCGCCACCGGCGTCCGCGTGCTCGACCGGACCGGCGTCATCATCGAGATCTTCCACCGCCACGCGAAGAGCCGCGAGGCGCGCCTCCAGGTCGAGATCGCGCGGTTGACGTACACCGCGCCCCGCCTGCGCGAGTCGCCGGGCGGCAAGGAGCGCCAGCGCGGACGCGGCGCCGGCGAGGCGGCGCTCGAGCTCGACCGACGCAAGATCCGCGACCGGATCGCCGAGCTGCGCAGCGAGCTCGAGGCGGTCCAGCGCGATCAGGACGTGCGCCGCGCGCATCGCAGGCAGGCGCGCCGCATCGCGCTCGTCGGCTATACGAACGCGGGGAAGTCCTCGCTGATGCGCGCGCTCACCGCGAGCGAGGTCTACGTCGAGGACAAGCTCTTCGCGACGCTCGACACGACCGTGCGCGCGCTCCAGCCTGAGGCGAAGCCGCGCATCCTCGTGAGCGACACCGTCGGCTTCATCAAGAAGCTCCCGCACGATCTCGTGGCGAGCTTCAAGTCGACGCTCGACGAGGCGCTCGAAGCGTCGCACCTGCTCCACGTCGTCGACGCCGCCGATCCGTCGTGGGAGGCGCAGCTCGAGGTGACGCGGGAGGTGCTCGCGGAGATCGGCGCGACCGAGGTCCCGTCGACGCTGGTCATGAACAAGGTCGACCTGCTCGAGCCGGACGTGCTCGAGCGCCTCCGGCGCCGCCTCCCCGACGCGTGGTTCGTCTCCGCGCGCGATCCCGCGGACGTCGCGTCCGTCCGGCAGCGGATCATCACGATCTTCGAGGAGGCGTACGAGGAGATCGAGGTCGTGATCCCCTACGACCGCCAGGCGGTGCTCAGCGAGATGCACGACGCCGGGCGCGTCGTCGACGAGCGCTGGGAAGAGGAAGGCGTCATCGTTCGGTGGCGCTCGGAGCCCGAGGCGATCGGCCGGATCCGCGCGCGCCTCCGCGCCTGATCGCGTCCGCGTCGGGCGCGCGAGATCAGAACGTGATCTCGATCGCCTCGGCGGACTTCTTCGCGGGGCCGTGGAAGACGACCTCGACGTTGTTGCCGTCGGGATCGAGCACGAAGGCGGCGTAGTACCCGGGGTGGTACGGGCGCTCGCCCGGCGCGCCGTTGTCCTTGCCGCCGGCGCGGATCGCCTCCGCGTGGAACCGCTCGACCGTCGCGCGGTCCTTCGCCTGGAACGCGAGGTGGGTCGGCCCGGTCGGCCTGCCGGCGGCGGCCTTCGACGAGACGTGCGAGACGAAGAGCTCGTCGGCCCAGAAGAAGTCCTCTCCCTCGCCACCGATCGGGATCCCGAGGACCGCGAAGCCAGCGGCGTAGAAGCGCTTGCTCGCGTCGAGGTCGCGGACCACGAGCTGCAGGTGATCGATGAGCCTTCCGCGGTAAAGCTTGTTCGTCTCCATGGGCGCCATCTTACGCGCTCGTCGCGCGCCGCGGAGGCGGCGCCGAGACGCAGGCGCGCGCCCGTCGCGCTCGTGACTCTCGTCGCGCCCGTGCTCGACGGCACGCACCTTCGCCGCGCCGTCCTCGGCGGCACGCGCCTTTCGTTGCGCTCAGGTCTTGGAGTAGAAGCGCGTGACGGGGTCGTGGCGCGGGCGGATGTAGCCCCGGCACGGGTACTCGCTGTCTGCGTGGTACTCGATCTCGTCTTCCATCTGCGTGTCGTCGGAGAAGCGCGCGGAGATCGTGCACCGCCCCTCGCGGGTCGGGGTGATCCAGTACACCTCGCATCGACCGGTCGTGTCGTGGCGCGCGCAGGAGACGCTCGTCGCGTCGCAGGCGTCCCCCTCGACGGCGATGATCGGCCGGCGTTCGACCGACGCGCGGTCGAGCTCGACCGCCGAGCCGTGCTGCCCGCAGGTGCAGCCGGTGACGGCGGCCGGCACGACGACCGTCGCGACCGCGAGCCGACCGAGCGCGACGATCGTGACGACGGCGGCGCCTCGTTGCCATCGAAGACCTCGGCGCAGCATCTCCCCCGAGTTTACCGCGCGCCGTCGCGCCCGGCGGACGACAATTCGCGGCTCGCCGCGCCCGGCGGACGATTCGCGGCGCGCGCGCGTCAGATCGCGGCGATCGCGAGGCTTCGCCGGCGCGGGCCGGCGGGCGACGGCTTCTTCCCGTCTCCCGCGCCGAGCTTCGCGAACGCGCGGCGGTAGGCCGCGAAGTTGCCGCCGTCGCGCGCGGCCTCGAGCGTCGCGAGCCCCTCGGCGGCGCCGCCCTGCGCGAGCACGTACTCGACCCACGCCCACTTCGCGCTCGTCGAGCGGACGTCGGCGCGACCGCGGAGCCCTCGGCGCAGTCGCTCGAGCCGGCGTTCGACGACGTCGATGCCGGCGAACGGTTGGCCGTCGAGCGGCGTGTTCCGCTTCGCGCAGAACGGCGCGATGCCGAGCGCGACGGGCGCGATCTTCGTGAGCTCGGTGGTGAAGCGCACGCACTCGTCGATGTCGTCGTCCGACTCGCCCGGCAGCCCGATCATCAAGTAGAGCTTGAGCCGATCCATCCCGTGCCGCTTCGTCAGCTCGGCGCACCGGACGAGGTGCTTCTCCTTCGCCTTCCGCTCGAGCAGCTCGCGCATCTTCTCGCTCGGGCCGTCCATCGCCGTCGTGAGCACGCCCTGCCCGCCGCGGCGGAGGGCGGCGACGAAGTCGTCGTTCAGGCGATCGGGGCGGAGCGACGAGAGCCCCACCTCGCAGCCGCGGTCGGCGAGCGCGTTGATCAACGGGACGATCTTCGGGTGATCGCTCACCGCGGCGCCGACGAGGCCGACGCGCCGGGCGTCCTCGGGGACGAGCTCGAGGATGCGCTCCATCGGAGCGAGGCGCATCCCGCCGTTCGTCGAGCGGCGCATCACGCAGTAGGTGCAGCGCCGTGAGCAGCCGCGCTCGGTCTCGACGAGGAACATGTTCGACAGCACGGCGTGCGGCGTCCGGATCGGCGCCCACGCCGGCAAGAGCTCGTCGGGCGCCTTCGCCACGGTGGGGAGCACCTCGCCGTGGTGCGAAGGGACGAAGACGTGCGGGATCTTCGCGAGCGCGTCCCAGGCGTCGACGCGGCGCGAGGAGCCCTCGAGCGTGCGCACGACGTCGACGACGAGCGCCTCGGCTTCGCCGACCACGATCGCGTCGCAGAACGGCGCGAGGGGCAGCGGGTTCGAGAAGGTGAGGGGCCCGCCCGCCAGCACGAACGGGTGGCGCTCGTCGCGGTCCTCGCGGAGCGGCGGGATCCCCGCGGCCTCGAGCATGCGGAGGAAGCCGGCGATCTCGCCCTCGTACGCGACGCTCGCCGCGACGATCGGGTACTCGTCGAGGCCGCGCCGCGACTCGTAGCTGATCGGTCGCGTCTGGAGATCGAGCTTGCCCTCGGCCTCGTCGTCGAGGACCACCCGCTCGGCGGCGAAGCCCGCGGCCTCGTTGATCGCGCGGTAGATCCGCTGGTAGCCGAGCGAGCTCATCGCTGCGGCGTAGGGAGACGGGTAAAGGAGCGCCACGGTGAACGGCGCCTGCTTGTCGAGCCGGCCGATCTCGTCGGCCAGCCGCTCGCGGATGCGCTCGTTCGGAGTTCCCACCGCCTGCTCTTTAGAAGGGGCGCGCCATGACGCAAGCGAATCCGAGCACTTTCGCCGTTCGGGGCGCGCTCGCGGCGGCGCGCGCCTCGCCCGCCCGCCCGTGACGCGAGCCAATCCGGGCACTTCGACGCTTCTCCCACATGGTGAGACTCAGACGAGACCGCGCGATTCCAAGAGGTTACCGCGTTGCCACGTGCATCCCGGAAAGGCGCAGCTATAGTGCGCCGCCCTCGTCGGAAAGCCTCCATGAACCTACGCAATTTCCTCAGTGTTGTTCCGATCATAGCCGTCCTGATCGCCGCGTGCGCCGATCAAGAGGACCCGTCGGGAACGAACCCGGGCGACGACGACGACACGTTGCGCGACCCGACGACGCCCGGCGGGGACGACGGCGACGACGAAACGCCCGGCCCCGGCGAGCCGGGCGGTCCGGGTGGGGTGGTCACCAAGGACCTCTGCAAGGTGGCGAAGGCCGGCGACGCCGGCAAGGTCATCAAGGCGACGCTCCTCCTCCCCGAGACGGTGGTGGAGAGCGGCGAGCTCTTCATCGACAAGACGGGGATGATCGCCTGCGCCGCGAAGAGCTGCGCGAGCGCGGCGGGGTACGCGAGCGCGACGAAGATCGACTGCACGAACGCGGTGGTCTCTCCCGGCCTCATCAACCCGCACGACCACATCTCCTTCGCGAACAACCCCCCGCACAAGCCGACGTCGGAGCGCTACGAGCACCGCCACGACTGGCGCAAGGGCGCGCGCCAGCACACGAAGATCTCGACGGGCGCCAAGAGCGTCCCCAACGCGGTCGACGCCGCCGAGCTCCGCTTCGTGATGAGCGGCGTCACCGCCATCGCGGGCGCCGGCGGCGTCGCCGGGCTCGCGCGCAACGTCGACGGCAGCCCCGCGCAGTTCGAGGCCGGGCTCAAGATGACGGTCGCCGACAGCGACACGTTCCCCCTCGCCGACAACAACAGCACCGCGTTCCCGACCACCTGCGCGGGCTTCACCGCGTCGGGCCGCAGGACCGCGGCGTCGATCGCGAACCTCAAGGGATACCTCCCGCACATCTCGGAGGGCATCGACGACTCGGCGCACGCGGAGTTCGTCTGCCAGAGCAACGGCGTCGCCGGGCAGGATCTCTCGCGGCACGACCTCATCGAGCGGCAGACGGCCGTCGTCCACGGCATGGCGGTCAACCCCGACGACGTCGCGCGCTACCGGAGCGACCTCGCGATCCTCGTCTGGTCGCCGCGCTCGAACGTCGATCTCTACGGCAACACCGCGCCCATCGTGACCTACGACAACCTCGGCGTCCCGATCGCGCTCGGCACCGACTGGCTCCCCTCGGGCTCGATGAACATGTCGCGCGAGCTCCGCTGCGCCGACGACCTGAACACCAAGTATTTCGGGGGCAAGCTCACCGACAAGCAGCTCTGGCAGGCGGTGACCATCAACGCGGCCTTCGCGATCGGCGCCCAGCACGCGCTCGGTCAGCTCAAGCCGGGCTACGTCGGCGACGTCGCCGTCTTCGACGCCACCGGGAAGAAGAACGCGTACCGCGCGGTGATCGAGGCGGGCGTCGAGGACACGGTGCTCGTGCTCCGCGGCGGCAAGGCGCTCTACGGCGACAGCGGTCTCGTGAAGGAAGAGGCCGCCGGCGGCGGCGCGGACTGCGAGGACCTCACGGTCTGCAACGTCACGAAGAAGGCGTGCGTGAAGAAGGACCTCGGCAAGAAGACGCTCGCCGATCTCCAGGCGGCCGCCGCGGCGGTCTACCCGCTCTTCTTCTGCAAGGACGAGATCCCCACCGACGAGCCGAGCTGCTTGCCCGCGCGCGGCGCGACGGCGGGCAAGCCCAACGTGAGCGTGTACTCGTCGATCAAGGCGGGCGACAAGGACGGCGACGGCGTCCCCGACGCGGTCGACAACTGCCCGAGCGTCTTCAACCCCATCCGCCCGATGGACGGTGCGCAGCAGGCGGACTTCGACGGCGACGGCATCGGCGACGCCTGCGACAAGTGCCCGCTCGACAGCGGCGAGGCCTGCACGCCGCCGAGCGCGGGGGACATGGACGGCGACGGCGTCCCCAACGGCGTCGACAACTGCCCCGAGGACGCGAACCCCGATCAGCTCGACGCCGACGGCGACGGCAAGGGCGCCGTCTGCGACAAGGACGCCCGCGGACTCGCGTGCGACGACCGCCCGAACCCCGGCTCCCAGGCGTGCCCGACCGTCTACACGATCGCGCAGCTCCGCAGGGTGAACGATCCTGCGCACCCGAAGTCCGGCGACACGCGCGCGATCGTCCGGGACGTCTGGGTCACGGCCGTCAAGAACGTCGGCGCCGGCTCGTGGGGCTTCTTCATCCAGGAAGCCGGGTCGGAGTACGCCGGGATGTTCGTCGCGACCCCGGGCTCCAAGCCCACGGTGAAGGTCGGCAACAAGGTCGACGTCGAGGGCGACTACGAGGAGCTCTTCGGCATGAGCCAGCTCTCCGGCGTGAAGGTGACCGTGAAGGACAGCGGGACGACGCTGGGGATCGCGCCCGTCGTCGTCGATCCGGCGGTGTACGCCTCGACGGCCAACAAGAGCGCCGCGGGCGAGCCCTGGGAGACGATGCTCTGCGTGGTGAACGGCCCGGTCTCCGTGACGAAGCAGAACGCGGACACCAACGGCGACTACGACGAGTTCGCGGTGACGCCGTCGTTCCTCCGCGTCGACGACTTCATCTACGACGCGCTCGACAACAACTTCCCCGTCGGCACGACCTTCCAGAAGATCGTCGGCATCTGCGGCTTCTCCTACGACAACCGCAAGATCTGGCCGCGCAGCGCCGCCGACGTTCCGCAGTGAGCGGCCGCGGCGCGTGACGGACGAGCGACGCCGGCGCGTCACCGGGCGCGAGCGCAGTCGCCGCACTCGCACCCGCGATCGTGCCGTCCGCCGCGCGTGAGCCACGCCCAGACCTCGTCCACGATCCTGCGTCCGGTCTCGGCGAGCACGCGCGTGCCGGCGCTGAGCTCCGTGCGCCGCCTCCGCGCGCGCCGGAGCTGGAGGATCTCCTTGGTGACGCGGGTGACCTCGAGCCGATCGAACCACGTCCCGTGCGTCGGGCAGCTGTCCACGCGGACGTCGCGGACCAGGAGCGGCGCCATCTCGAGCGCGCAGGACGGGCAGCGTCGAGGCTCCCCGTCCGGCACGACCGCGCGCGCGACCCCCGCGCGCGACGCGCGCTGGTCCGACTCGACGAGCTCGCTCTCGAGCGCGCCGCCGCGCCCCTGGAGGAGGTGCATCGTCGCGTCGGGCCCGAGCCACATGCCGCCGCACCCGCGGCAGCCGTGGATCGGGAGCGACGCCGTCGCGATCTCGAGCGCTCCTCCGCAAGCCGGACACGCGAGCGAGGCCCCTCGGTACATCGACGCTCAGACTTCGACGTCGCCGTCGCGGAGTCAACCGGCCCCGCCCGTCGAGCCGGCGGACGGGCGTGGCTCGGCCCCGGGCGAGGCGGGCTACAAGCTCACCACGAGGTCCTTCGACGCGAGCATCGCGCCGTCGCTCATCCGGGCGGTCGTGAGCGTGTAGGTCGTGAGATCGTTGCCGCCGACGACGTTGTCGGTGGCGTTCGTCGTGTCGGGCTGGCCGAAGTCCTTGTACTCGGGGTGATCGGTGAAGATCTCCTCGACGAGCGACTGGTCGAAGACGAGCTGCGACGTGAACGAGCGACCCGAGAGCGACACCGTGAAGTGAATGTGAACCGCGCGACCGCGGTACCAGCCGGGGAAGCAGCTGTCGAAGTCGACGCGGCCGTCGTCGTCGGTCGTCTGAAAGCCGCGGAAGTAGTGCTTGGACGAGTCCGCCGAGTCCTTCAGGCACATCCCGTTGTTCGGCGTGTTGCCCGAGTAGCTGCCGTTGATCTGCGTGTGCCAGACCTTCACGCCGGCGCCGCTGATCGGGTTGCAGTCGGCGTCGACGACGCGGAGCGCGAGGCGCATCGGAAGGCCGGTGTAGCCCTCGCTGATGTCCTGGCGGACCTGATCGGCCGCCTCGGTGCACGGGCCCTCGGTCGCCGCGATCGCGAGGACGCAGGCCGCCGCCGGCGTGGCGAACGGATCCGGGTACGAGTCCGCGTCGGTCATCGACTTCGTGCCACCGGTCGCCCACTCCGTCGCGGAGCCCGTGCCGTCGCCCGTGCCGGTGCCGTCTCCCGTGCCCGTGCCCGTGCCGCCGCCCGTGCCGGTGCCGTCTCCCGTGCCGTCGTCGTCCGTGTCGCCGTCTCCCTCCGCCGCGCCGCCGCCGCACGCGTAGAGCGCCGCCCCGCCGATGGCGAGGAGGAGCGTGCGCGCGGCTTGGCGACGTGAGATGAGCGGGGCCTTTTCGAGGATCTTCGTCATGGTGTCTCCAGGCTCGTCGGGGCGCTCGGTGCCCCCGCCGACTAACGTGGCGGGCGGATGCGTTGCCGGCCTTGTCGACCTGTGTCGAATTGTTTAGCGAGACCGGAGGCCGACGTCGCGGGTCATTCGACCAGGCGATAGAGGGCGCCTCCGCGCTGCCCGCCGGCGTAGAGGACGCCGTTCATCACCGCGAGCGGCGCGGTGCAGAAGAAATCGGTCACCTCGAACGGGGACTTCGGCTTCTTCTTCGCGCGCGCGCCTGCGTCTCCGGCGGCCTCGTCGACGGGCGCGATCGGCGTCGCGATCGCGTCCGCCACGCCGTCCATCGCGGCGATGTCCGCGGCGCCGTCGATCGCGGCGCCGTCGAGGCGGTAGAGGCCCGCCGTCGTGAGGACGACCACCGCGTCCCGGAACCGCGTGACGTCGGTGGGCGCTCCGGCGTCCGCGGGCAGCGCGATCGCCGCCCAGCGGTCGCCGTCGATCGTGACGCGGAGCGCGATCCCGTCGCGCGTCCACGCGAGCCAGTAGAGGCGCGGCGGCCGCGCGCGCGTGTCGGCCCACCAGCGGAGCGTCCCCGACGCGCCGGCGCGCGTGACGCGCGTCGGGTGCGCGTCCTCGCGGCGGAGCACCGTCGGCGCGCCGGCGTCGGCGGCCGACGCGTCCGGCTCGAACACGACGAAGTCGTGCGGGTCGCGCCCGTCGTAGTCCTGGATGCCGGCGTACAGCCGGTCCTTGAAGCGGACGAGGTACGTGAGCCGCCAGACGCCGTTCTGCCACGGGTACGGGTAGTCCACCTCGTAGGTCCACCGCGCGCCGTCCTCGCTCGCGCGGTGGAGCGCGCCGGGAGATGGGCCGTTCCACGCGCGCTCCTTCGGCGGCACCGAGCCGGTCGACGCGTAGAGCACCCCGCGGAACCGGATGACGTCGAGGACGTGGTAGGCGCGCGGGAGCACGCCCGCGCCGGCGCGCGCTCCGGCGTCGGCGCGGAGCTCGGGGAACGCGGGCGGCTTGAAGTGGGGCGCGCGCGGCGGCGCGAACGCGCCCTCGTGGTCGGACACGAAGACGTAGCCTTCGGTCCCCCAGTCGACGACGCCGAGGCCGCCGTACGGCGGATCCGCGTCGGGGACGAAGAGCCTCCCGTCGATCGCGCGGACGCGGACGAAGCCCTGTCCGGCGCCGCCGCCCTTCGCGGGCTCGCCCGGCCGGTTCCAGTCGAACGCGACGCGGAACGGCCGCTTCGCCGCCGCCTTCGGCCTGTCGCCGCGCGCGCCGTCGGCGGCCGCGGGATCGCTCGGGGCGTCGTCGGGCGGCGTATAGCGCGTGATCGTCGCGCCGTCGGTGCCGAGCGGCTGGTGCGCGTGGGCCATGTAGAGCGAGCCGTTCAACGGGGTGAGATCGCAGATCCGCGTGAGCGCGAGCGGCGGCGCGCCGACGCGCTCCCAGCGCGCTCGCGCGGGGACCACCCCGCTCCCCGGGTCCTCGTCGTCGTCGTTGCCGTCCGGATCGATCTGCGGCGCGACCTCGTCCGCCGCCGCGCGCGCGCCGGCCTCGACGAGCGCGCTCTTCGCGACGGCGCCGGCCTCCGGCGACGCGCTCGCGGGCGACACGCTCCCCGCGCCGGCGTCGCCCTGGCTCGCGGACGCCGCCACGCGGGCGCAGCCGGCGATCGCGATCGCCGCGAGCAGCGGACGCGAACGGCTCGGCCGCGCGCCGCGTCGCAGGCTCGCTCGACGCGTCACGCCTCGCCCCCGGTGGAGGTGCGCGTCAGTCCCGGCAGACGAAGTAGCCCGGCAAGCTCTGGCTCGCGCCGCAGGTCCTGCCGCTCGCCGCGCACTCGTCGACCGCCGCGTTCGGATCGCAGAAGCGGACCGCGCGGGAGCCCCGCGTGTCGTTGCACGTCGACCGGCACGTGACCGACGTGTAGCCCGCGTTGTTCGAGAGGCTGCCGCAGCAGACCTGACCCGAGGGGCAGTCCGTCTGGTCGTCGCACTCGATCGTGCGGCCGCCCAAGCACGAGACGAGGCCCGAAGGCTCGCACGCGAAGCTGAGCTTGCCGGCGCTCCAGGACCCGCAGCAGACCTCGGTGCCCGCCGCGCAGGTCGTCCCCGGCGTGGTGAGCCCGCAATAGACGCTCCCGTTCGGGGGCGGGGGCGGCGCCGGCGCGTCCGGCCCCGCGTCCTTCGTCCCGCCGCTCGACGATCCACCGCTCGACGTCCCGCTCGAGCCGCTGGAGCCCGAGGAGCCCGAGGAGCCCGACGAGCCCGTGTCGCCGCCGCCCGAGCCCGGCGCCGGGGTGTCGCCCGACGAGCCGCCGTTCGGATCCGTCCCGAGCTGCGAGCTGTCCGGTGACCCGAAGAGATCGCTGCTGTCCGCGCCGCCGCACGCCATGACAGCGAGGAGCGACGCCGCAGAGCCGAACAGGAAACGGAGCTTCATCAGGACCGAGAAATAGCCCTGCCTTTCCGGATGTCGACATGAACCCGCGCAACCTTTCCGTCTCAAGGGCCGAGCCGAGCGCGTCGCACGAGGTGGCGTCGTGGATCCGGACGAGAGCGTGACGGGGAATCGCCGCGCCGACCTCGGCGAAAGCAGCATGGGCGCTATGAACAGGGGGCCTGTGTGTGCCGAAAGGTATGAGAGCGCGCTTTTCTGCGCGTGCGGCCTCATGCTAAGGAGCGCGACCCTTCCCCGCGTCCGAAGTTCCGGGTGTCCGAGATGCCTTCCAACGTTCCCTCTGCTGTTCCCTCCGCCGACGCGAGCGGCGTCGACCGGGTGATGGACGCGCTCGAGCTCGCGGCCGTCTCGTCCGAGAAGGGCCGCCTCGTCCAGATGGTGCAGGCGCTCTCGGTCGACGACGTCCGCGGCGCCCTGAAGCTGCACCCGGTCGACGTGCGCGCGAAGCTCGATCGCGTGGTGATGGGCGTGGACCCGGAGCTCGGCCTCGACGTCCTGCTCGACGCGCGCGTCCTCGAGGCCGTGTTCCCCGAGGTCCACGCGATGGTCGGCTTCGGAGACGGCGAGTGGCGGCACAAGGACGTGTGGAAGCACACGAAGCAGGTCGTCCGTCAGGCCGTGCCGCGCCTCGAGGTCCGCTGGGCGTCGCTCTTCCACGACATCGGCAAGGTGAAGACCCGTTCGATCGACCCGAACGGCAAGGTCCACTTCCTCGGTCACGCCGAGGTCGGCACGCGCATGTTCGACAAGCTCGAGCGGCGCCTCGGCATGTTCTCACCGGAGCCGGCGCTCCGCGACACCGTCCGCTTCCTCGTGCTCCATCACCTTCGCGCGAACCAGTACGATCCGGGCTGGACCGACAGCGCGGTGCGGCGCTTCGCGCGCGAGCTGGGCGCGCACCTCGATGACCTGCTCTGCCTCGCCCGCGCGGACATCACCACCAAGCGGCCGGAGAAGAAGCGCAAGGGCCTCGGCCAGATCGACGAGCTCGCCTCGCGCATCCGCGCGCTCGCCGCCGAGGACGCGAAGCTCCCGCCGCTCCCGTCCGGCGTCGGCGACGCCGTGATGAAGGCGTTCGGGCTCCCGCCGTCGCGCAAGATCGGCGAGATCAAGCGCCTGCTCGAGGACGCGATCGCGAAGGGCGAGATCGACGAGCGCCTCCCGAACGAGGAGTACGTCGCGTTCGTCGCGAAGGATCCGGCGCGCTTCGGGCTCTGACGGCGCCTCGCGTGCGACGCCGCGCGGCCTAGCGCTTGCGGAGGCGCGCCTCGAGCTCGGCGATCGTCCGGTTGAGCGAGCCCTCGTGGACGCAGCCGAGGAGGTCCTGCTTCTTCCAACCGCTGCCGTGGAGGCGCGGGGCGGTGAGCGGCCGGAGGACGGCCAGCGTGCGCTCGTCGCCGTTCTCGGCGGCCCGCTCGAGCAGCGCCTTCACCGCGCCGCAGTTGTTGCCCGCGGCGTGGAGATCGACCGTGACGGCGAGCGCCGGGCTCATCTTCGCGCGGTCCGCCTTCACGACCTCGCGCTGCGCGCGGTCGCGCGCCTTGTGGTAGCCCGGGGCCATGCCCGAGCGGCCGTACGCGATGTCGTAGAGGTCATCGAGGCCCACGTGACCGAGCCGCCCGGTGAGGAGGCTCCAGGCCTCCTCCACCGCGGCCTTGCTCGCCGAGGGCTGCCCCTCGAGGAGCGCGGTGTTCCGGACCTCCTGCCGGAGGACGATGTTGTCGGCCGCGAGCAGGTCGAGCGCGGGGTTCGCCTTCAGCACGAGGCCGACCTCGCGCATCGCCTCGGCGGGGCGTCCGGTCTTGCCGTACGCGGTGAAGAGCGCGCGGTGGACGTCCTCCCGGCCCTGCGCCTCGGGCCCGAGGCCCTCGAGCGCGCGGATGCCGCTGCCGTAGTTGCCGTTGTCGATCTGCCCGATCGCCTCGGTGATCTTCTGCTCCGTCGACGGCGGCGGGGCCACGAGCGTCGCGCCCGCGTCCTCGCGCGGGGAGACGCCGGCCTCGCCGTCCACGGCCGGCTCGCCGCCCTTCAGCACGATCAAGATCGTCGCGACGAGCACGAGGATGCCGATCAGTCCGCCGCCGGCGGCGATCATCCACGCCTTGCCCGCGAGGAAGCCCTCGCCGGCCTTCGGCGGCACGGAGGGGGCCGCCGCGGCGACCGTCGGGCTCACCCCGGAGAGATCGGGCGCGGGGCCGATGCCGCTGATGATCCCCGGGTTCGTCCCGAGGCGCGAGGCGGGCGGAGGCGCGTAGACGGCGTCGATCCTCCCCGTCGCCGCGAGCTGGCTCATCACCGTGGTGATGCCGTCGATGAGCTCGCGCGCGTCGCCGAGGCGCTCCGAGGCCTCCTTGGCGAGGAGGCGCTTCACGAGCGCCTCGACCTCGGGCGGGACGTTGGCGTCGGGCGCCTTGGTCGCCATCGGCGGCATCGGCGCGGTGACCTGCATGCCGAGGAGCGCCACCTTGCTCTCGGCGTCGAACGGGCGAACGCCGCAGAGCATCTCGTAGACGATGCAACCGAGCGCGTAGAGGTCCGCGCGCGCGTCGACCGGCTGGCCGAGCGCCTGCTCGGGCGCCATGTACTCCGGCGTGCCGTAGACCATCCCGGCCTGGGTGAGCACCGGCTGGCCCGGGCCCGCCTGGCTCACGTCGCCCGCGGTGAGCTCGCCGATCTGGACCTTCGCGATCCCGAAGTCGAGGACCTTGACGAAGTCGGGATCGCCGTCGCGCTCGACGAGCATGACGTTCTCCGGCTTGAGATCGCGGTGCACGATCTTCAGCGCGTGCGCGCGCGAGAGCGCGGCGGCGATCTGGCGGCCGATGTGCAGCGCGCGGCCGAGCTCGAGCCGGCCGAGCGCGATCACCTCGCGGAGGCTCTTGCCCTCGACGAACTCGAGCGCGAGGAAGAACGAGCCGTCCTCGAGCTTGCCGAAGTCCGTCGCCGTGACGACGTGCGGGTGATCGATGTGGGCCGCGGCCATCGCCTCGCGCTCGAAGCGCGCGACGACCTCGGGCAGGCGCGTCATCTCCGGGTGCAGCACCTTGATCGCCATGCGCTTGCGCATGAGCGTGTGCTCCGCCTGGTAAACGGCCCCCATCCCGCCCTCGCCGAGGAGCCGCTCGATCTTGTAGCGCTCGCTGATCGTCGAGCCGATCAGGCTCTTCGGACCCGGCTTCGCGGGCGGCCGAACGCTCGCCGGCGCGCGCACCAGCCCTTTGGGCGTCGCCGTTGGTGCGTTCGGCTTTTCGTCAGCAGGGCCTGCCATCGGAAACGATCACAAAGCTAGCGGGCTCACGCCGGACAGGACCTGAAGGATTGGACGGCGAACAGCGAGGCTAAGCTAGCATGACGGCGCTCGAGAAGAGAGAGACAGCCGTCGGCCGGCCGCTCGGCTCCGCCGCCCCGGCTCCCGGGTGGGGGGCGCGGGCCGTTGCCCTTTGCCACGGCCCGCGTCAGAGGTCGATCATGACCCCGACGGTCAGCCCGACCGCGAAGCGATCGAGCCCAGCCGGCGCCACGCGTTGGCTCGCCCCCCCGGGGACCGCGACGCCCGGGCCCGGCGGCTCGTAGACGCTCCCCGAGTGCCCGAAGCCGACCCGGCCGCCGAGCTCGGCGCACAGCTCCCAGGGCTTGAACAGCCTGTAAGATGCACCGATCCCGAACGGCACCTCGAAGAAGCCGCCGCCCGCCCCCGCGACGCGCACGGGCTGGCGCTCGGTCGTGCCGTCGCTCTTGGCGAGCGCGAAGGTCGTCGCGTAGCTCGGGGCGTACACGCCGGCGTAGCCGAAGCCGGCGAAGACCCACGTGCGGGTCGAGCCCCGGAGCCAGGGGAGGACCCCCTTCACGCGCGCGCCGCCGAACGTGATCTGCCGCGCGGACGCGTCGTTCGGCATCGGCGAGATGTCGTGGCCGAAGTAGCCGCCGACGTGGATCAGCGGGAGGAGCGCGAGGTGCCCGGTGAGCTGACCCGTCGGTCCGAACCCCGCGTCGTCCGCACCGCGATGGCGCTGGGCGAGCACGCGCTTCATCGCGCCGATCTGAGCCGACGCGTCCCAGTGGAGCTGCGCGCCGGCGCCGCGCGAAGCGAGGCCGACGACGAGAGCGACGGCGAAGACCAGCGCGTGCCGGCGGCGTCGGCGGCTCGGGAGCTCTGCCATACCGTCCCCCTTCATAGTCCAAAAGACGGTAGCCAACCGCGGATCTTTCGATGTAAACCCCGCGCCGATGCGGCGCAGCTTACTCGCGATCGTTTTCCTCGCGGCCGCCGCGTGCGTCGACGTGCCCGACAACGTGCGCGCACAGTTCGCCGGACCTGGCGCGAACGATCGCTCCAACTACCGCCCGGGCCGCCACGGGTCGGCGCCGCCGATCGAGGACGCGCCGACGCCGAAGGCGGCCGACACGGCGGCGGCACCCGCGCAAGAGGCGCCTCCGAGCGACGCCGACGCCGCAGCGCCGGCCGACCCCGAGCCCGCGCCGGCCGCGGCCGAAGCCGACGGAGGTGTCTCGTGAAGATCGCCCGAGCGCTCGTCGCGCTTACGGCGCTGGCGCTCGCGGGGTGCGGCACCATGAGCCTCCCGCCGGTCCACGTCCTCGGCACGCGGACCGACGAGTCGCACAAGCCGACCTACAACGGCCTCTCGATCAAGTCGGGGCAGCTCGTCCTGACCGAGTCGCCCGACGCGACCAGCTACGTCTTCGTCCTCATCCCGAAGAAGTTCTATGCCTTCACGCACGTCGCGGTGATCAGCGTCGAGGACGGCGAGCCGTGGGTCTACGACGTCACCGGCGAGGTGAAGACCTTCCCGCTCAAGAAGCGGCTGATGGACAACGTCACCGGCAAGATGTACCGGCGGCGCCTGTTCGAGTACGTCGCGCCGAACCTCTACGCCGAGATCTACGATCCGCCGGCGGGCGCCGACGGCGAGAAGATCGCCGCGTTCGTGCGGCAGAAGTACGACGAAGGCGTCGAGTTCGACTCGTACTTCGACTTCCACGATCACTCGAAGCTGTTCTGCTCGGAGCTCGCCGCCATGGCGATCGAGAGCGCCGGCGGCCCGGCGATCCGCCCCGAGGAGTCGAACCCGAACCCCTCGGTCGTCGAGGGCATGAAGTGGCTCGGCGTGCCGCCCGGAGAGGCGCTCCCGGCGGGGCGCTTCGCCGATCCGGCGCGCTACGTCGGCGCGCTCGGCCAGTTCCCGACGCGCACCGCGGCGTGGTCGTACTTCGAGGCGAAGCGCGAGCTGCACCGGCGCTTCACGATGGATCAGCGCATGGGGTTCTTGCTGTCGGTCGACGGCAGCGGGCGCATCGACGTACGCCCCGAGATCAGCGCGTTCACCTCGCGCGCGGGGCACCTGTTCGACGGCGATCCGAACCCGCCGGAGCCGGGCGACCCGCGCATCGCCGCCGCGGTCCGCAAGCTGGCGGCCGACGCCTTCGGTCCGTTCCCGGCCGAGGCGCCTGCTCCGTCGCCGGTGGCGGGGCGATGAGCGCCCTCGCGTCTCCGCGCGGCGGGCGGCGCGCGCTCGCCCGCCTCGCGTCCGCCGGCCTCACCGCCGGCGCGATCGCCTGGGCAGGGCAGGCGGACGCGCAGGACATGGGCGTCGGCGGAGCGAGCCCGGGCGGCGCGACCTCGGGGCCGTCGTGGGGCCGGCCGGACGTCGTGAACTCGCCGGAGAGCGGCGAGGCTCCGCGCGAGAGCCACCGCTCGGTCAAGCTGTTCGACACGCGCAAGTCCATCGTGTCGCTGCAGCTCGACGTCGGCCCGATCTGGGCGCGCCGCGTCCAGGACGAGACGCCGATCACGCAGCGCCGGAACTTCGAGCGGGGCGCGCCGCTCGCCGGTGAGATCGGCTTCGGCACCGTCTACACGACGCCGTCGCAGCGCGGGCCGTTCTTCCTCGTCGGGCACCTGAAGACGCTGCTCCGGGTCGTCGACGACAAGTCCTTCGCCTGGTCGATCTTTCACCAGGAGCTGGGCGGCGGCCTGATGCTGGGACCCTTCGAACCCGAGGTTCGACTGCGTCTAAGTGTCCTCACCGCGGACATCATGCACGCGCAGCCGAGCGTCCAGCTCCTCTCGCCCGGGGTCAGCGCAGGTTTCGGAATTCATGTAGGTAAAATTCGGCTGGACATTAAAGCGCACTCCGAATACTTGTGGCGTTGGTTCGGGCCGGATTATCTGATCCGGGGAGTAACGATCGGGCTCCGGCTCGATCAGTCCCGGCCGAAGACACCATTCCCAGGGGGCCCATCACCGCAGTGACCTGCGGCAAGTCCGCAGATGGGTGATTGATCTCTGGCGTGGTCGTCGTGTATTTCACGCCCTCACTTCGAAGGGCTCGAAGACTTCGACTCCGTGCGAGCGGTTGGCGCTGCGGATAAAGAACTCAGAACCAAGCAGTACCAACAACCTCCTGGGAGGCTCAGATGTCGACGAAGAACTTGCTCAAGATTGCGGCTGGCGGCGTGATGGCGTTCATCCTCATCGGCTGCGGTGGCTACGGCTACCCGATCGGTTCGCTCTACACGGGCACCCAGGTGCCGCACGGCATCAACCGCAACGAGACCTCGGGCCCCGGCAAGACGGGCGACAAGAGCGGCGAAGCCTGTGCGACCGGCATCCTCGGCGCGGCGGCGTTCGGCGACGCGTCCCTCGACGCGGCCAAGAAGGCCGGCGGCATCAGCGAGGTCCACTCGGTCGAGTTCCACGGCACCAGCATCCTCGGCATCTACACCCAGGGTTGCACCGAGGTTCACGGCAAGTGATCCCGTGTCGTCTGCGCTGACGCGCAGATGACGAAAGCGCCCCGCCTGCCTCCGCGCAGTCGGGGCGCTTCCTTTTTGTCGTCGGCGTCGGCGGCCGTCTCCGCGGACGACTTCGGGCCTCAGTTCGGCGCGGCGGCCGGGCGGCTCCGGAGCGTCGCCAGGCGCTCCTGGATCGCAGGGGCGTCCGGCGCGTTCGGTTCGAGCTCGAGGACGCGCGCGAGGTCGGTGCGCGCGAGCGCGTGGATCCCGAGGCGGAGCGCCACGCCGGCGCGTTCGCGGAGCACGCGCGCCGAGTCCGGCTCGAAGAGCGCGATGCGATCGATCGCGATGAACGCCCTCGCGTGCTCGCCGCGGCCGGCCCAGACGGCCTTGAGGTTCGTCAGCATGCGCACCAGCGTGGCGCGCGCGGTCGCAGGCGCGAAGAGCGAGGGGTGGAGCACCGCCCCGGCGCCGAGGGTCCGCTCGAGCAGCGCGCGCGCGTCTTCGTCATCGACGACGCGGCCGCCCGCGAAGGGATCGACGATGACGGGCGCGAGGGCGAGCTCGCCGCCGGGCGCGTCCACGTGGTCCACGCGCGCGAGGAAGTGCCCGGGGAAGCCGACGCCGCGCGCGTGGACCCCGGCGCGGCGCGCGATCTCGCACCAGACGAGCGTGAGCGTGATCGGGATCCCGACGCGACGTTCGAGCACGTCGGGCAACAGGCTGTTCTTCGCGTCGTAGTAGTCCTCGACGTTCCCGCGGAAGCCGAGGTCGCGGAAGCGGGCGCTCACCGCGTCGACCTGTTCGCGGAGCGGGCGCCCGGCGAGGGCCCCACCGTGGAGCGGACCGGCGAGCTCGTCGAGCCGGCCGAGGAGCGCGTCGACGTCGAGGTCGTCGTAGACGTCCTTGGCGATGAGCGCCGCGCCGACGGCGACGTCGATCTCGTCGTCACCGGCGCGCGCGAGCGCGTCGAACGAGCGGATCGGCGGGAGCGGTGGCTTGGAGCCCGGGCGCATCGCTCCTTCTTTGCCTCCGCGCGCTCGCGATCGCAAGCGAGGCCGCGGCGCCGCTCGAGCTCACTTCTCCTTCTCGGCGAGCTCGACCTGACGCCCGTCGACGAGGTCGGCGCCGCCGATCCTCACGACGCGATCGTGCTCGTCGATCCCCGTCGCGACCTGGATGGTCGGCCCCGTGTCGCGCTCGATCACGATCGGCACGAGGCGGATCCGGCCGTCCGCGCCGACGATCGCCACCCGCGTGCCGTGCGCGTCGGCGATCAGCGCCGTCGAGGGCACCTCGAGCACACGGTGCGGCAAGGGCAGCGTGATCTCGACGCGCGCGTACATCCCGGCGAGGAGCTCGCCCTTCGGGTTCGGGACGTGGACCACCGTGGTCATCGTGCGCGAGCGGGCGTCGAGCGCGGACGCGAAGCGCGCGACCTTCCCCTCGAAGGTGCGCCCGGCGAACTCGCGGACGGTGACGGCCGCGGGCACGTCGTTCTGGACGCTCGGCGCGACGTCCTGCGGGACCTCGATGAGGACGCGCATCGGGTCGGTCGTCGCGATCTTGAGCAGCTCGACGCTCGGGTTGACGAGCGCGCCCTTGTCGACGGAGCGCGCGATGACCGTGCCCGCGAACGGCGCGACGACGCGCGCGAACGCCTTCTCTTGCGTCAGACGGCGGACGTTGGCGCCCTGCGCGTCGACGTTCGCCTGCGCGAGCGCGACGCTCGCCTCGGCGACGGCGGCCTCGGAGCGGCTCTTCTCGACCTCGTCCGCCGACGTCACGCCGGTGGGCGCGAGCTTCTCGCGCCGCGCGAGGCTCGACCGCGAGTATTCGCTGCTCGCGCGCGCGTGCGTGAGCGCGGCCTGCGCCTGCGCGAGCTGGGCGCGGGCCTGCTCGAGCTGCTGGTCGAGCTCGGGCGTGTCGATCTCGACGAGCAACGCGCCCGCCTCGACCTTGTCGCCGATGTCCACGAGGCGGCGGCGCACGTAGCCGCTCGCGCGCGTCCGGATCGCCGCCTCTTCCAGCGGGCTCACGGTGCCCGGCAGGACGAGCGAGCGATCGCTCGAGAGGACCTTCGGCTTCACGACCTCGACGCGCGGGACGGCGGCGGCGAGCTCCTTCGTGCTCGCCTCGAGCTCCTGCCGCGCGCGCCGCTTCGGCAGCCAGCCGAAGAGGAAGGCGAGGGCGACGATCGTGACGCCGGCGAAGACGAAGATCGCCATGCGGGCGCCGGAGATCTTCGCCGGCGGCGGGAGGTCGAAGCCGAGGTCGCCGTCGTGCCCGGCGCTCGGTCGCTCCTCCGGGGCCCGCGGCTCGATCGAATGACTCAAAGCGCCTCCACCTCTGCATCCACCTTCGGCGCCTTGAAGCGCAGGATGCTGTACATGACCGGCACGAAGAAGAGCGTCGTGAGCGTCGCGAGGAGGAGCCCGCCGATGACCGCGCGGCCGAGCGGCGCGTTCTGCTCGCCGCCTTCGCCGATCCCCAGCGACATCGGGAGCATGCCGATGATCATCGCCGCGGCCGTCATGAGCACCGGCCGGAGCCGCGTCATCCCCGCGGCGAGCGCGGACTCGGTCGCGCCCTTCCCGAGCTTGCGCTGGTCGTTGGCGAACGTCACGACGAGGATGCTGTTCGCGGTGGCGACGCCGACGCACATGATCGCGCCCATCAGCGCCGGGACGCTGAGCGTCGTGCCCGAGAGGAAGAGCATCCAGGCGATCCCCGCGATCGCCCCGGGCAGCGCCATCAGGATGACGAACGGATCGAGCCACGACTGGAAGTTCACGACCATCAGCAGATAGACGAGCAGGACGGCGAAGACGAGCCCGTAGCCGAGCCCGCGGAACGACGACTCCATGCTCTCGACCTGGCCCTTCACCTTCACCACGGTGCCGCGCGGGAACGTGGGCTCGAGCTCCTTGATCGCCGCGTGCACGCCCGCCGCGACGGACGCGAGATCGGCGCCGTCGACGTTCGCCTGCACGTCGTAGGTGCGCGAGGCGTTGTAGTGGGTCACGTTCGTCGGCGTCGTCGACCGCGACATCGTCGCGATGTTGGAGAGCATCTGGGGCGTCTCGCCGTTGCTGGTCGCGAGCGGGATCGACCCGATCGCCTCGAGCGAGTCGTTGTCGTACTGCGGCGTCGACACCGCGACGAGGTACTGGACGCCGCGCTTCGCGTCGAGCCAGTACGTCGGCGTCACCTGCGAGCTCGACGAGAGCGACACGAGGAGGTCGCTGGCGACGTCGCGCTCCGTCAGGCCCGTCTGCTGCGCCAGCGTGCGATCGACGTCGACCTTCACGTTCGGCTCGTGCGGGACCTGCGCGAGGTGCACGTCGGCGGCGCCGGGCACCTTCTGGATCTTCGCGACGAGCTTCTCGGCCAGCGCGAGCGTCTCCGCGTCGTTCCCCGGCGCCCCGACGATCTGCACGTCGATCGGCGCGGCGAGGCCGAAGTTCAGGACCTGGGTCGAGATGTCCGGCGCGAGGAAGAAGAACGTCGTGTCCGGGTACGTACGCGCCAGCTCCCTCCGCAGCGCCCGGACGTAGTCGGCGGTCGGCCGATGGTCGTGCTTCAGCGCGATGAGGATCTGACCGTCGGCGGGGGAGATGAGCGCGCCCTCGCTGAGCGAGAGGTTGATGCCGCTGTACGGCGTCCCGATGTTGTCGAGCATCGTCTCGATCTCGCTCGGCGGGATGACCGTCTTGATCGTCTCCTCGATCTGGGCGAAGCGCTTCTCGCTCTCCTCGATGCGCGTCCCCGGCGGGCCGCGGACGTGGAGCTTGACGAGCCCCGCGTCGACGGTGGGGAAGAAGTCGCGGCCGATGAGCGGGAAGAGCGCGAGCGAGAGCGCGACGAAGCCGAGGAACCCGGAGACCGTCGTCTTGCGCCGGGCCAGCGCGAGCGCGAGGAGCCGCCCGTAGGCCGTCCGCAGGCGGACGAAGGCGCGGTCGAACGCGGCGAAGAACCGCCCGGCGAGGCTCGTCGGCGGGCCGTGCGTCGGGTTCGCGTGCGCGTCGGCCTCGCCGCGGAGGAGGTAGCGGACGAGCGTCGGCACCAGCGTCCGCGAGAGCACGTAGGAGGTGAGCATCGCGAAGACGACCGCCAGCGCGAGCGGGACGAAGAGCGACTTCGCCGCCCCGGTGATGAAGGCGACCGGGACGAAGACGATGCAGATGCACAGGGTGGCGACGAACGCCGGCGTGGCGATCTCCTGCGCGCCGTCGACGATCGCCCGGAAGAAGGGCTTCCGCTGCGCCATGTTGCGGTGGATGTTCTCGATCGCGACGGTGGCGTCGTCGACGAGGATGCCCACGGCGAGCGACATCCCGCCGAGCGTCATCACGTTGAGCGTCTGCCCGAGCAGCGCGAGGACGATGATCGAGACGAGGATCGACAGCGGGATCGACACGACGACGATCAGCGTGCTCCGCCAGCTCCCGAGGAAGAGCAGGATCATCAGCGCCGTCAGCCCGGCGGCGATGACGGCCTCCTTCACCACGCCGTCGACCGCCGCGCGCACGAAGAGCGACTGATCGAACAGGAGCGAGACCTTGAGGTCCTTCGGGAGCCGCGCGGTGATCTGCGGGAGCATCCCCTTGATGCTCGCGGCGATGTCCATCGTGCTCGTGTTGCCGTTCTTCAGGATCGACATGAGCACCGAGCGCTTGCCGCCCACGTGCACCATGTTCGTCTGCGGCGAAGAGCCGTCGCGCACGTTGGCGACGTCGCGCACGTAGACGGTCGTGCCGCGGACGTCCTTGACCGGCAGACCGGCGATCTCGGCGAACGCCTCGGGGCTCGCGTTGAGCGCGATCGAGTACTCGTTCACGCCCATCTTCGCGGTGCCCGTCGGCAGGACGACGTTCTGGCTCGCGATGGCCGCCGTGACGTCGCGCGGGGAGAGGCCCCAGGCGTAGAGGCGCTTCGCGTCGACGTCGACGACGATCTGGCGCTGCTTGCCGCCGTACGGCCAGGGGATCTGCGCGCCGCGGACGGTCGCCATGTCGGCGCGGACGAAGTTCGTGCCGTAGTCGAACAGCTCCTGCTCGCTCATCGAGTCGCTCTCGAGCGCCGCCTGGAGGATCGGCACGTTCGACGCGCTGTAGCGGATGATGAACGGGGGCGCCGCGCCCGGCGGCATCATGCGGACGGCCGACTGGGAGATCGCCGTCACCTGCGCGGTCGCCGCGTCGATGCTCACGCCGGGCTGGAAGAAGATCTTCACGATCGCCGTGCCGCGGAGCGACTGACTCTCGATGTGCTCGATGTCGTTCACGGTCGTCGTGAGCATGCGCTCGTAGTTGGTGACGATCCGCTTCTCCACCTCCTCGGAGGAGAGCCCGTCGTACTTCCAGATGACCGAGATGACCGGGATGTCGATGTCCGGAAAGATGTCGGTCGGCATCCTCACGATCGTGAAGATCCCGCCGATCAGGATGAGCATCGCCATCACGATGAACGTGTAAGGGCGACGGAGTGCGATCCGGACGAGCCACATGCGCGAACTGAGATGTCCGCACCCACGTTCGCGATGCGGGACTCTTGCGTCCAATATATCGAGGGGACGCTTGTGATACCCTGACGGTATCGTGGAGCTACGTCACCTGCGGTACTTCGTCGCGGTCGCCGAGGAGCTCCATTTCGGGCGCGCCGCGGAGAAAATGAAGATCGCGCAGCCGCCGCTCAGCCGGCAGATCCAGGCGCTCGAGGGGGAGCTCGAGGTGGCCCTGTTCGACCGGTCCCGGCGCAAGGTCGAGCTCACCGTCGCCGGCGCCACGCTCCTCGAGCACGCGCGGCGCGTCTTCGAGGCGGTCGAGCTCGCGAAGCGCGAGACGGGGAGGGCGGGGCGCGGGGAGCGCGGGCGGATCGCGATCGGCTACCCGTCGTCGCTCGCGTACAGCGGCCTGCCCGAGCTGCTCCGGACGTTCCGAGCGCGTTTCCCCGACGTCGAGGTCGCGCTCTCGGAGCTGGGCCCGCAGGCTCAGATCGACGCGCTCCGGGCGGGGCGCCTCGACGTCGGCTTCGTCCGCGCGCCGCTCGAGGAGCCGGGCCTCGCGTCGCTGCTCGTGCGGCGCGAGCCGCTCGTCGTCGCGCTGCCGGCGGAGCACCCGGCGGCGGTCCGCGCGCGCATCCCGCTCTCCGTCCTCGCCGAGGAGCCGTTCGTCTCGTTCCCCCGCTCGCGCGCCCCGGCGCTCTTCGACCAGCTGATGCGGCTCTGCCACGACGCGGGCTTCACGCCGCGCATCGTCCAGGAGGCGCCGCAGCTCGATCTCGTGAGCCTCGTCTCGGCGGGGTTCGGCGTCGCGATCGTGCCGTCGTCGGTGCGCCACGTCCGGCGCGCGGGCGTCGCGTATCGCTGGATCGTGGGCCGGCCGAAGACGGACCTCCGCGTCGCGTGGAAGAAGGAGAACGTCTCGCCCGTCGTGCGCGGGCTCGTCGAGGTCGTGCGGAGGTTCGGCGTCCAACGCGGGCGCGTCGCGCGCTGACGTCCGGCGCGTCCGCGGGCGCTTCGCGCGGGCGCCTCGTTGCGTGACGCGGCGCGGGCGGGCGCGTGTCGGGCGTATGGCCGGGCGCGGAGGCGCGTCGTGCGTGGACCGCGGCGCGGGCGGGCGCGCGTCGGGCGGCGCCGTGGATTCGCCGGGGAGCACCTTGACGCCCGCGTCGAGAGACCAGAAAACGGAGCCACTCCGAATGGCCAACACCGACAAGAGCTCCCTCCGAAAAGGCTTCGATCGCGCGCGCGACGTTCACCCCGTCGGCATCACCGGCAAGGAGAGCCCCACCGACGTCATCGAGCGGATGTTCCCCGCCTACGTCGGCCGGCAGGAGCGGACCGCGTTCGAGCTGATGCGCCGGAGCTCGCAGGCCGACGTCTGCACCTTCCTCACGATGTCGGGCGCGATGACGCCCGCCGGTCTCCACCAGTCGTGCGTCATCCCGCTCATCGAGCGCGGGCTGATCGACTGCATCACGACGACGGGCGCGAACCTCTATCACGACGCCCACCGCGTCATCGGCCACCGCATCCGCGAGATCGACCCGAACGGCGGCGATCTCACCTACCGCCTCGCGCGGATCATCCGCATCTACGACCTCGGGTTCCGCGAGGAGACGCTGCTCGAGACGGACAAGCTGTTCAGCGCGCTGCTCCTGTCGCCGGACTACCAGCGCAAGATGACGACCACGGAGCTCCACTGGCTCCTCGGCCGCGACGTCGCCCAGCTCGAGGACGCGCTGGGGATCAAGAGCCCGTCGCTCCTCGCGACCGCGTACCGCTACGGCGTCCCGATCTTCGTCGGCGCCGTGCAGGACGGCTCGATCTTCCTGAACATCGTGAAGCTGAAGCGGCTCTACGGGAGCGACTTCAAGCTCGAGATCGACGTGAACGACGACGTCTTCGAGATGGGCGCGATGCAGCACCACTGCTTCGGCACGCTCGGAAAGAAGATGGCGATCTGGATCCTCGGCGGCGGCGTCCCGAAGAACTACACGCTCCAGGGCGAGCCGCTGCTCGACCAGATCCTCGGCGTGCCGACGCACGGCTTCGACTTCGACGTGCAGTTCTGCGTCGATCCGGTCGACAACGGCGCGCTCAGCTCGTGCCCGGCGGGCGAGGGCCACACGTGGGGCAAGGTCTCGGCGGAGAGCGTGCAGTACGGGTCGATGTACGTGCACTGCGACGTCACCGCGGTCTTCCCCTGGCTCACGTACGCGCTGCTCTCGGACGCACGCGTCCATCGCAAGCCGCGTCGCCTCTACGACGCGCGCGAGGCCGCGGTCGCGAACCTCCAGCGCGAGATCGTGAAGCGGAAGAAGAAGCTCCTCGAGACGGTGAAGTTCGATCTGCCGAAGAAGGCGACGAAGAAGGCGAGCAAGCGGAAGGCGAAGAAGAAGCGCGCCGCCGCGCCCGCTCGCCGCTGACGCTCGGCCGCTCCGGGCGCTCGAGGACCTCGGCTCCTTCCGGCGCGTGACTTCTGGCGCGCGACCGAGCGTGGCGCGGAGGGCGCCGCTCGACGTGCGTGAGCGGGGGGACGTCCCGGCGCGGCGCGTGACGCGCGCTACTCGAAGTCGATCGCGACGAGCATCTCGAACATCGCGAGGGTCGCGTCGGGGGTCGGGTAGTCGAACGCGAGGCCGGCGCGCGCGCTCGCGCGTGGCCGCCCGAGCGCGTCGACCTCGCCCTTGAGCTCGAGCGGATGAGCCCAGGCGACGACGGCCGTGAGGACGAGCGGATCCCAGAGGGTGGGCGTCGCGAAGGCGATCGTCACGCGTTCGCCGGCCGTGAGCGGCTCATCCGTCTCGACGCCCGCGCCGGCGAGGTGGAGATCCACGACGTTCGCCGAGCGCTCCCAACCGCCGCGCTCGGAGCGGAGGACGGCGCTGAGCCGTACGGACCTGCGCAGATGAGCGCGGAAGTGGGGCGTGCCCGGGTCGGCGCCGGAAGAATGGGTCGTGACGGGTGGCACGAGGGCGGCCAAGCGTACCATGAGCAGGATGATAGGAGGCACTTGTCGGAAGAGCGCGCCCGCCGGCGATCGCGTCGCGGCTCATGCGCGGCCCTCGGCTTATTTCCCTACCCGGCCGGCGTCGCGGGTTGGCGTTTTGCGAGAGGCCTCGGTTAGGATGGACCCCGCAGCGTCGGGCCCAGAAACGTCAGGCGTCGAAGAGCACGAATGAGCCAGGACACGCGCAAGGACAAACGCGCCAAGGTCGTCAGCCTGAACGTTCGCTACAAGAGCGCGACGGTCGACGAGTTCATCGAGAACCATTCGCACGACGTGAGCAAGGGGGGCATCTTTGTCAAGACGCCCACCCCGTTCCCGCCGGGCACTCTGCTCAAGTTCGAGATACGGCTCGCCGGCGACAAGAGCGTCATCTCCGGCGTCGGGCGCGTCGTGTGGAAGCGTGAGCCGACGCAGGCGGCCTCCGAGAAGCCCGCCGGCATGGGCGTGAAGTTCATCAAGATCGACGAGGCTTCGCGCGCCGTCATCGACAAGCTCGTCGCGCAGAAGGCCGACGCCGGGAGCGCGTACACGTCCGATCCGGCCGCGCTCGAGGACGAGGCGAAGACGGGCCAGCCGACCACGCTCCGCGGGCTCGCGGCGGCGCCGGTCGCGTCGGGACCGCCCGCGGCGGCCGCGGCCGCTACGCCTGCCGCGGCGGCTTCGCGCCTGCCCACGACGTCGCCCGCGGTCCCCGCGGCGAAGGCGCCTCCGCCCGCGGCGAAGTCGCCGCCGCCCGCCGTGAAGGTGCCGCCTCCCGCTCCGTCGTCGGCGTCGAGCCTGTCGAAGACCGCGCCGAGCCCGCGTCCCGCCGGACCTTCGGCCGCGACCCCGGCGATGGCGAAGACGATGCCGCTCGGCGGCGCGGGGGCGAACCTGCCGGCGACGAAGCCGGCCTCGCCTGGGCCGCCGCCGCGCGCCG
>JAHBWF010000159.1 GCA_019637105.1 Labilithrix sp. | reverse complement strand
TCCGGCGCCGCCGGCGCCTCCGGCGCCCGCCGGCGGCCCGCTCAGGTGATCTGGTACGAGCCGAGCACCTTGAAGAACTTCGAGAGGCGCCGGACCTCCTCGATCGCGCCGATGATCGGGCGGTCGGTGGCGTGCCCCTGGACCTCGATGAAGAAGAGGTACTGCCAGCTCTCCCCTTGCGTCGGGCGCGACTGGATCTTGGTGAGGTTGACGCCGCGCTCGGCGAACTGGCGGAGGATCTCGTGGAGCGCGCCGGGGGAGTCCTTCACGGCGACGACGAGGCCGGTGAGATCGCTGCCCGTCCGGCTCGACGGCCGCGTCCCGATGATCGCGTAGCGGACGCGCTCGTCGCCGTCGTCGCGGACGTTGCGCTTGATCGTCTCGAGCGCGAACTCGGCGGTGAACCCCTCGTGGACGAGCGCCGCCGCGCGCGGATCGGCGGCCGCGAGCTGGCACGCGCCGAGCGGCGTCTTCACGTCGAGCACCTGGGCGCCGGGCATCTCGGTCGCGAGGAAGCGCTGGCACTGCGCCCGGTCCTTGGCGATGGCGTAGACCTTCTCGATCTCGGCCAGGCTCGACGCCTTGCTCGCGACCTGCAGGTTCAGGACGAGCTCGAACGCGCCGACGACCTTCGCGTCGCTCTCGGTGAGCGCGGCGATCGTCGACGCGAGCAGGCCGTCGTCGCGCGTCTCGAACGGGACGACCGCGTAGTTGGCGCGCTGCCGGTTCACCTCGTCGATCGTCGCGGCGACCGTCCCGACGCCGAGGTACTCGGCGGCCACGCCGAAGCGGCCCCGCGCCGCGGCGTGGGCGAAGCCGCCGTCGAGCCCGCAGTACGCCACGACCACCGGCTGCTCGAGCGAGAAGCACGTCGCGAAGATCTCCCGGAAGATCTCGCGGAGCGCGGCGTGGGGGATGTCGCCGGCCGATTTGCGTACGAGCTCTTCGATCTGGCCGCGGTCGGGCAGCGCCGGCGGAGCCGTCATCGACTTGCGGAGCTCGCCGACGCGCTTCGAGAGCTTCGCCCGCCGCTCGAGCGCGGTGAGCAGCTGCGCGTCGATCTTGCCGATCTCCTGGCGGAGCTCTTCTACTTCGCGGCGCTTGTCGGTCATGGCTCCCGATAGGATAGCAGGCAAGAGGAGCCGAGGAGCCCGCCTCCGGACCGTCCCACGTGAATCGCACGGATCGCCACGACCTCCGCGGCCTTCGCGACAAGTACGAGCGGATGCTGTCGCTCCGCACCGCGCACGAGCGCGCCCGGGTCGATCCGCGCTTCGTCGAGCCCGACCCGCGCCCGGAGATGGCGCGGCTCGCCGAGGAGTTCCCGGGCTCGCTCCGCGAGATCGACGCGCTCCCCCTCGCGGTCATCGCCGCCCGCATCGCGGCGATCCGGGCGGTCGAGCCGCGGCCGCGCGAGGCCGAGCCGTGGATGCTCGCGCAGGTGGCCTTCCACCGTTACGCGCGCGGCGCGCTCGCCACCAAGCGGTGGCTCGCGGGGCGCAAGGCGATCACCCCGGCGCTGCGATCGGCGTTCGCGCGGGCGACGGCCCGGCTGCCGCGGGGCGCGGACGCGAGGCTCTTCGCCGAAGAGCTCGAGGCGATCGCGTGCCCGCCCCGCGGGCGCTTGATGGACGTCGTCCACGCGCGGGTGGCGCGCGCGCTCGACGTCACGCCGGCCGAGGCTCGGGCCCTCGTCTTCGGGACGCGCGCGCGGCCTTGAGCTACTTCGACGAGGTCGAGGAGCCGGAAGACGACGCGCTCGAGGACGCCCCGCCGGAGGACGCACCGCTGGAGGACGTCCCGCTCGAGGCGCTCGACGACGAGGACGACGCTCCGTCCGACTTCGTCGCCGCCGCCGCGCTCTCGGACTTGCCGGCGGTCGTCTCCGACTTCGAATCGCCCTTCTTCTTCGGGGTCGACGCGTAGAGATCGGCGTACCAGCCGCCGCCCTTCAAGATGAAGTTGCCGCCGCTGATCTGACGCTTCGCCGTGGAGTTGCCGCATTGGGGGCAGACCTGGATGGGGTCCTCGGAGATCTTCTGGATCTCCTCCCAATGATTCGCGCAGTCCGTGCAGACGTACTCGTACGTGGGCATGTGTTTCAACGACCCCAATGGCCCTCCGTACGAGCCAAGTCAAGGGGGTCGCAGCTCACTTACCGAACAGAATACGTGAGTTGCTCGCCGCCTCCGGGCGGCGCGCCTCGCCCCCGGCGCGGGCGATGTGCGCACAAGTCTCGGTTTTCACGTGAAAATCCGCTGAACAAAGTTTTCCTGCTTGCGTGCGCGGGCGTTCAGGCGTACCTACTGAACAGTGACCGTATGTGAAGTGACATTACGTCCTCCCTATGGCCATGGATCGCGACGCGCGGCGGGCAAGCTGGGGAAAACCTGAGCAAAGCCGGCTGGCGTGACGGGCTGGGCCGCGGTACGTCCCGCGGCGGCCGACGCGCGCCGCAGCCTTCCGCCGAACAAGGAAGCACGGGTCCTTCCTACACGACCCCGATGGGAACGCTGGAATGAAGATCAAGCGCCTCGAGCTCTGCGGGTTCAAGTCGTTCGTCGAGCGGACGGTCGTGAACTTCGACCACGAGATCATGGGCATCGTCGGCCCGAACGGATGCGGCAAGTCGAACATCGTCGACGCCATCCGCTGGTGCATGGGCGAGCAGAGCGCCAAGCACCTCCGCGGCAAGAGCATGGAGGACGTGATCTTCAACGGCTCGGAGTCGCGCTCGCCCGCCGACTACGCCGAGGTCACGCTCACGTTCGAGAACGACGATCCGGTCGACGTCCCGCTCGAATACAAGGACTACGCCGAGATCGCCGTCACGCGCCGCCTCCACCGCAGCGGCGACAGCGAGTACCTGATCAACAAGACGCCCGTCCGCCTGAAGGACATCACCGACCTGTTCCTCGGCACCGGCGTCGGGACGAAGGCGTACTCGATCGTCGAGCAGGGCAAGATCGGCCTCATCGTCAGCGCCAAGCCCGAGGACCGGCGCCTGCTCATCGAGGAGGCCGCGGGCATCACGAAGTTCAAGAGCCGGAAGAAGCAGGCCGAGCGCAAGATGGAGCTCACGCAGCAGAACCTCTTGCGCGTCGGCGACATCATCGGCGAGCTCGAGCGGAGCCTCGGCTCGCTCAAGCGGCAGGCCGCGAAGGCCGAGCGCTTCATCGCCTACCGCGCCGAGCTCGAGGACCTCCAGCTCTACGAGTCGTCGCACAAGTTCCTCGAGCTCCGCGGGTGGGTGTACCTCGAGGCGTCGGAGGTCGAGCGGCTCACGCTCGAGGCCGACGCGGCGCGCACGGAGCTCGCCGCCCGCGAGGCCGAGCTCGAGGCCGCCCGCCTCGAGGCCCACGGCGCCGAGGAGAAGCTCGAGCACGCCAACACCGCAGCCTTCGCCGCGGACAACGAGGCCCGCGCCGAGGAGGCCGCCATCGAGCGCGCGAAGGACCGCATCGAGGCGCTGCGGCGCCGCGCGGCCCAGGCCGACGGCGAGCTCGCCGAGATCGGCGCGCAAGCGGGCGCGCTCGCCGCGGAGCGCGACGCGGTCGGCGCCGACGTCGCCGTCCTCGAAGAGGGCGAGACCGGCGTGGCGGGCGCCGTCGCGGTCGAGGAGGACAAGCTCGCCGGCCTCTCGGCGTCGCACGAGAGCGCCGAGCGCGAGGTCGTCGAGTTCCGCGACGCGATGAGCCGGGCGCAGCAGACGATCGCGAGCACCGAGGCGAAGCTCGAGGGCTTCGACCGCCGCAAGGACGAGATGCGCTCGCGCGAGGAGAGGCTCGAGAGCGAGCGCGAGCAGCGCGAGGGCAACCTCCTCGAGCTCCGCGCGCGCACCGAGCAGCTCGCCCTCGCGATCGAGGACCTCAAGAGCGGCAAGATCACGAGCGCCGACGAGAAGGCGCAGATGGAGGAGCGCCTCGGCGAGCTGCGCCGCGCGATCGCCGAGAGCGAGCAGCTCCTCGACGAGGCGAAGGCGGAGGCGAGCAAGAAGCGCTCGCGCCTCCACGCCCTGTCGGAGATGCACGCCCGCCGCGAGGGCGTCGGCGCCGGCGCCAAGGCCCTCGTCGAGACGAAGGACCAGACGCTCGCCGGCCTCCTCGCCGATCGCGTCGAGGCGCCGGCCGAGCTCACCGGCGCGCTCGCCGGCCTCCTCGGCAGCCACCTCGAGGACGTGGTCGTCGAGGACCTCGATCGCGGCGTCTCGCTCCTCGCCGATCTCGCGGCGGCCAGGAAGGGCCGCGCGACCATCATCGCCCGTCACCCTGCCTACGTCGCCGGCCGCGCGACGGCGCCGCTCCCCGCCGTCGACGGCGTCGTCGGACGGCTCGTCGACGCGCTCCGCTTCGCGCCCGAGGACGAGGCGCTCGTCCGCGCGGTCGTCGGCGACACCGTCGTCGTCGAGGACGTGACCGCGGCCCTCGCCTTGCGCGTCACGCTCCACGACGCCGCGATCGTCACCCGCGACGGCACGGTCTTCCACGCCGACGGCCGCGTGTCCGGCGGCACGGGCCAGGAGGCCGGCGCCCACATGCTCGACGTGCGCCGCGAGATGCGCGAGCTCGGCGACGAGGTCGGCCGCCTCGAGGCGCTCGTCGGCGAGCGCCTCGCGACGCACCAGGGGCTCCGCACGCAGATCGGCGAGACGCAAGGCGCGCTCGAGCGCGCGCGCCACGAGGCGCACCAGAGCGAGCTCGCGCTCGTCCACGCCGAAAAGGACCTGCGGAACGCCGAGGCCGAGGGCGAGCAGCACGCCAAGCGCATCGAGGACGTCAACGGCGAGCTCGAGGAGCTCCGGAGGGCGATCGCGGAGGCCGACGCCGAGCGCGCCGCGGCGCAGGAGGTCCTCGACCAGGCGCGCGAGGAGCTCGCCGGCGCCTCCGCCGAGATCGGCGAGGCCGAGGCCCGCGCCGCCGAGTGGCGCGAGCAGGTCAAGACGCAGCAGGAGCTCGTGATGGAGCGCAAGGTCGCGCTCGCCGGCGCGCGCGAGAAGCTCACCGCGGCGCGCGGGACGCTCCAGCGGCTCACGCGGAGCGAGGCCGAGCTGTCGGAGCGCGCGGGGCGCCTCGACGGCGAGCTGCGCGAGGGCGCCCGCGAGCTCGGCGAGACCGCCGCCACGCTCGTGAAGCACAAGGAGCGCCTGATCGACGCGCTCCACGCCGCCCGCGTCGCGGCGGACGCGCTCGCCGAGGCGCGGACCGTCTTCGAGGCCTTCCGCGCGAGCCTGCAGGAGCGCGAGGCCGGGCTGAAGGACCTCCGGACGCGCGCTCAGGAGGCGCGCGAGGCGCTCGCCGCGCACGAGATGGCGCTCCGCGAGCGCCAGATCGCCATGGAGCACCTGCTCGCCAGCGTCCGCGAGAAGTTCCGCGGGCTCGAGCTCGGGCGCGTCGTCGGCGACTACCACCTCCGCCCCGCGCCCGACGGCGAGACGCGCGCGCGTATCCAGGAGCTCAGCGGGCTCATCGACCGCATGGGCTCGGTCAACCTCGACGCGATGCGCGAGCACGAGGAGGCCGAGAAGCGCTACGATTTCTACACGACCCAGAAGGCCGACCTCGACAAGGCCCTCGCCGACCTCGAGCGCGCCATCCTGCAGATGAACCGCGAGAGCAAGAAGCTCTTCTCGGACACGTTCGACGCGGTCAACGCGCGCTTCCAGGAGCTCTTCCCGAAGATGTTCCGCGGCGGCCGCGCGGAGCTCCGCCTCACGAACCCCGAGGACATGCTCGAGACGGGCATCGACATCGTCGCGCAGCCGCCGGGCAAGAAGCTCTCGAGCATCGAGCTCATGAGCGGCGGCGAGAAGGCGCTCACCGCCGTCTCCCTCATCTTCGCGATCTTCTCGATCCGTCCGTCGCCGTTCTGCATCCTCGACGAGGTCGACGCGCCGCTCGACGAGGCGAACGTCGGCCGCTACTGCGAGGCGATCCGCGAGATGACCGATCGCTCCCAGTTCATCCTCATCACGCACATCAAGAAGACGATGCAGATGGTCGACATCCTGCACGGCGTCACGATGGGCGAGCCCGGCGTCTCGCGCCTGGTCAGCGTCAAGGTCAGCGAGTCGGCGAAGGCCGGCAAGACCGTCTCGGCGAGCGGCAACCAGGTCGCGGTCGCCTGACCGTCGGCGCCCGCGGCGCAGGGACGGCGCCGCCGGCCCGCGCGCCTGCCTCCGCGGACGCGTCGGAGTGCGCGCGCGCGGCGAGGCGATCAGAGCGGCATGTGCGTGAACACGTGCCCGCCGCGGGCGAGCGCCTCGCGGGCGAGCGCGCGCAGCGCGACGAGCGACGAGGCGTCCGCCCTCCGGCGCGTGAGCCGGAGGGCCGCGTTCCACTTCGCCGCGAGCTCGTCGAGCGCCTCGTCGGTGAGCGCCGCCAGCGGCGCGAGCGCCTCGGTCGGGAGCCCGTCGACGAAGCCGTCGTGGTCGAGCGGCTCGACGATCCGCGCCGGCGGCTTCTTCTCGCCGAGGAGGACGACCGTGAGCGCCTCGAGCTCGAGGCCCGTGATGCCGACGACCGCGGCGTGCGGGAGCGCGCGCAGGCGCAGCGGCGCCGTCTCCTCGAGCGCGATCGCGGGGCGCGAGTCGGGCAGGACGACCGGGTCGATCGGCTCCCCGCCGCCGTCGGCGTAGAGGGACGCGATCGCGGCCGGCGGCGCCGGGTTCCTCGACGAGATCACGGCCTCCTCGTCGTCCCGCCCCGGGTCCCACGAGGACGTCGCCTGGAGCTGGTGCATCACGGGGTTCTTCTTCACCGTCGTGATCGGCTGCTCCAGCGCGTGCCGGACGGCGACGAAGAGCCGGACGAGGTCCTCGTCCGTCGCGACGAACAGCGTCGTGGCGCGGGCCATATACCGATTGTGCCAGCGCGGCGGCGAGCGCGTCAACGCGGCGCTCGGTCGTGGACGGCGCCGCGCGCGCGGGCGGACGGACGGGACCATCGAAACGCAGGCCAGGCGGCTCCGCCGGCCGGGATGGAGCTTCGGGAGGCGGGCAACGAGCCTCTCCGTGCGCACGCGCCGACACGTGCTATACGCCGCCCGTCGTGCTCCTTCGCCCGCTCCGCGCCCCCCTCACCGCGACCGCGCTCGCGCTCGGCGTCCTCGCCGCGTGCGGCGAGCTCAAGACCGCGACGCCGGTCGACGGCGACGCCGACGGCGGCCCGAGCGCGTCGTCGTCCGGCGACGGCGGCGGCAACGGCTCGAGCGGCTCCTCGGGGACGAGCGGTGAGCTGCCGGACGATCAGGCGAAGAAGGACCCCGCTCCCGGCTTCGGCCCCGGCCCGTACGGCGCGCTCCCGAGCGGCTACTGCTGCGACCACGACAGCGAGTGCCGCAGCCGGCGCTGCGAGGACCTCGGCGGCGGGAAGATGTGCCGGGACAGCTGCCGCTCCAACTCGACCTGCCAGCGACCCCCGGAGCTCGTGTGGACGTGCGACAACGGCGGGACGCCCGGCGCCGACGGCTTCTGCAAGCCCGACGGCGCGTTCACGTGCATCCCGGCCGCCGAGTTCGAGCTCGGCACCCGCATCGCCGGCGAGTGCTGCACGGCGACCGGCGACGGCTTCGCCGGCCTCGAGTGCGTCGGCGGCAGCTGCGTGGCGATCGGCGACAGCCCGTTCATCTGCAACCACCGCTGCGAGCAGCCGAAGGACTGCCCGAGCGGCTTCGTCTGCCAGCCGATCACCAACGACCGCAAGGAGTGCATCCCCGCGAACCGGCCGTACACCTGCAAGTGACGGCGGCCGATGAGCGCGCGCGGGCGACGAGCACGCGCGTCACCTCCTCCGCCGCGCCGGCGTGACCGGCGCGCTCAGCTCTTCGAGAAGACGACGACGCCCGCGCATCCTTGGCCGCGCATCCGCACGTCGAGGGGGGTGCCCGGCTTCATCTCGATCTCCCGGCTGTCGCCCTCGAGCGGCACCGGGCCGCCGATCTTCGGCAACGAGATCGTCGCCGGCCCGTTCGTCACCTCGGCCTTGTACGACGAGCGCATCGTCGTCGCGGCGGCGTTGCCGGCGAGGACGTCGAGCGAGACCTCCTTGGGCGAGAACGCGAGCACGTGGACCTGCGTCCCCTTCCCGCTCAACGTGAGCTGGATCCCCCTCGCCGCCTCGGACAGCGCGAGCACGCGCTTCGTGAAGGACTCGACCTTGATCGGCTTGCCGTCCTCGGTCTTCGCGCGCACGTTCGCCTCGACGTCGTCGAGGAGCTTCTCGAGCGCGGCCTGGTGCTCGGGATCGCAGTTGCCCGACTTGGCCTCCTCGGCGGTGAGCGCCTCGAGCGCCGCCGCGTCGACGGAGCCCGCCGGCGCCGCGCCCGCGTCGGACGGGGCGGAGGCCGGCGCCTCGCTCGGAGCGGCCGCCGGCGCGGCGGGGGGAGGACCGCCGCCGCAACCCGCGGCGAGGACGACAGCGAGACCGGACGCGAGGGCGGTGGCGAAGCAGCGCATGGGCCCGTGTTTCACCCCAGCTCGCGCCTCGACGCAAGGCCGTTCGACGCCGCCGCCCCACGAGCCGCCCTCGCCCGCGCCGGCTTTACGAGCCGCGCGCCCGCACGAGCCGCCCTCGCCCGCGCCGGCTCCACGAGCCGCGCTCGCGCGGCGCCGACCTCGCTCGCGCGCGACGGGCGCCGGGAGCGGCGCCTCGCCGTCCGCGGGGCGGTTACTCGCAGTAGCCCGCGCTCTGCATCGACGCGAGCGCCTGCTTGCACGCGGACTCGAACGACGCGGTCGACGTGCCCTTCTCCACGGCGTCCTCGACGGACTTCCGCGTCGCGTCGCACGATCCCGCGAGCGCCGGCTGGGCCTCGGCGATCTCGTCGCAGCACGCGAGGTAGCTCGTGCACTCGGGTCCGAGGCTCGAGCCCTCGGACTCGCCGCCCGCGGGATCGGTCCCGTCGGACGACTCGGCCGGGTCGTTGGTCTTCTGCGCCGAGGCCGGCGCCGTGCTCTGGTCGGGCTCGGAGCTGTCGGAGCAGCCGACGAGCGCGCAGATCGAGAGAGCGACGAGGACGGTGGCCAGGGTCGAACGAAGCATGATGAGACTCCTTGAAGGGTGCGAACGCTCCGTGCGTCGCACCCCCAAGAGCCGGCTCCTCGGCCCCGGTCGCGGACTATTTTTCGTTCGTTCGCTCCCCGCGCGAACTCAGCGGCGCCTCGGCGTCGGACGCGCGCCGTCCCCCCGACCCGCTCACGCCCGGCGTTCCCGCGGGCGCCCGACGACGTCACACGTCGATGTCCGCCGCCTCCTCTGCGTGCTCCATGATGAAGTTGAAGCGCGCCGACGGGTCCTTGCCCATCAGGTCGTTGATCACGCGATCGGTCTGGAGCGCGTCGGCGATCTCGATCCGGAGCAGCCGCCGCGTCTTCGGCGAGAGCGTCGTCTCCCAGAGGACCTTGGGCATCATCTCGCCGAGGCCCTTGAAGCGGGTGATCTCCACCTTGCTCTCGTCCTTCCCGGCGGCTTTCAAGATCCGCACCTTGTCCGCGTCGTCGGCGGCCCAGTGGGTCTCCTTGCCGATGTCGATGCGGTAGAGCGGCGGCACCGCGACGAAGACCTTGCCGTTCTTCAAGAGCTCCGGGATGTGCCGGTAGAAGAACGTGAGCAGGAGCGTCGAGATGTGGTGCCCGTCGGAGTCCGCGTCGGCGAGGACGATGATGCGCGCGTACCGGAGCCGGGAGATGTCGAAGTCCTTCCCGACGCCGCAGCCCATCGCGACGACCAGATCGGCGAGCTCCTTGTTCTCGAGCACCTTCGAGAGCGCCACCGACTCGGTGTTGAGCACCTTGCCGCGGAGCGGGAGCACCGCCTGGAGCTCGCGATCCCTGCCCTGCTTCGCGGAGCCGCCCGCGGAGTCGCCCTCGACGATGAAGAGCTCGGTCTTCTCGCGGGCGTTGCTGGTGCAGTCGCTCAGCTTGCCCGGGAGGGTGAGCCGCCCGCTCGTCGCCGTCTTGCGCGACACGGCCGCCGACGCGGCGCGCGAAGCCTCGCGCGCGCGCGCCGCGAGGACGATGCGCGCGACGATCTGCTCGGCGACGCTGCGGTTCGAGTTGAGCCACTGCTCGAGCGCCGGACGCACGGCCTGATCGACGTAGCTCTGGACCTCGGGGTTGTTGAGGCGGTCCTTGGTCTGGCCCTGGAACTGCGGCTCCGCGACGTAGACGCTGAGGATCGACGTGAAGCCCTCGCGGATGTCGTCGCCGGTGAGCGTCACGCCGCGCGGCGTGAGGTTGTGCGTCTCGATGAAATTGCGGACCGCCTTGCCGACGGCGCTCCGGAGGCCGTTCTCGTGCGTGCCGCCCGAGCCGGTGGGGATGCCGTTGACGTAGCTCCGGACGTGCTCGTCGGTCGACTCCGTCCACTGGAAGGCGACCTCGACCTTCGCGCCGTTCTCCTTGACGAGCGTGAAGGGCGCCTCGTGGATCGCTTTGTGACCGCGCTCGCCGATGACCTTCTTCAGGTAGTCGACGATCCCCTGATCGTGCTTGAAGGTCTCGTCCGTGCCGTGCGCCTGGTCGATGAAGCGGACCTTCACGCCGCGGTGGAGGAAGCTCGCGACCTCAAGGCGGTCCCGGATGAGCTGCGGATCGAACTCGGTGCGCGGGAAGATCTGCGGATCGGGCTGGAAGAAGACGGTCGTGCCGCTGCCGCGGGCCGGGCCCACCTTCTTCAGCGGCCCCACCGCGACGCCGCGCCGGAACTCCATCGTGTGCTCGGCGCCGCCGCGCTTCACGGTGACGACGACCTTCGTCGAGAGCGCGTTGACGACCGACGCGCCGACGCCGTGGAGGCCGCCGGACGTCTTGTAGTTCCCGCCCTCGAACTTCCCGCCCGCGTGGAGCGTCGTGTAGACGATCTCGAGCGCCGTCTTCTTGTGCTTCGGGTGCTTGTCGATCGGGATGCCGCGGCCGTCGTCGCTGACGGTGATGCTCGACCCGTCCTTGTGGAGCGTGACCGTGATCTCCTTCGCGTGGCCGTTCATGGCCTCGTCGACGGAGTTGTCGACGATCTCCCAGACGAGGTGATGGAGGCCGGCGCTGCCGACGCCCCCGATGTACATGCCCGGGCGCTTCCGGACCGGATCGAGCCCCTCGAGGACCTGGATGTCTTTTGCGGTGTACTCGGTCGCCATCGGTGCTGCTCCGTTACTGCTTGGGCCAGGCCGGCGGGCGGATCGTCGGGGGCCGCTCGGTGGTGAACGGCTCGGGCGCCGCCGGGACCTCGAGCACGACCTCGGTGAGGGCGCCGCGCGAGATCACCTCGTGGCCCTTCCCGCCGCGGCCCGTCCTCTTGTAGCGGCCCGTGTTGATGCGCTGCTCGCCGCCGAGGCTCGTCTTGACGGTGAGCGTGTCGCGGTCGTCCTTCGCCGCCTTGATCGCGAGGAGCGCGTCGTCGTCGGCGAGCTTCATCAGCTGCACGCCCTTGCCCGCCGAGGCGAGGAACTTCACCTCGCCGACGTCGCAGAGGAGCGCGCGGCGCTTCTTGGAGACGGCGATGACGGTCTCCTCGCCCTCGACGATCTCGACGCCGACGATCGCGGCGTTCTCCGCGAGGCGCGCGTACCTGCGCCCGCTCCGCGTGCTCGGCTCGAGGAAGGCCTCGAGGCCGAACGTGAGGCCGTTGCCGTCGGAGCTGGCGGCGAGCGCGTACGTCTCCGGGTAGTGCTGCTCGTCGCCGGAGAGCTTGCCGACGACGCGCGGATCGAGCGACGCCATCGCGACGATCGACTCGCCGTCCTTCATCTTGAAGAGCTTCTGGATCGGCTCGCCGTACCCGGTCGTCGCCGGCACGTCGGCGATCCGGCACGTGTAGGCGGTGCCGTAGCTCGAGAAGAAGACGACCGTCGACTTCGTCGAGCCGGCGACCAGCGCGAGGACCTGGTCTCCCTCGCGGAGGCGCGTGGCGGCCGGGTCCTTGATCTCCCGCTGCCGCTTCACCCAGCCGTCGCGCGTGAGCAGGACGTGGTTGTCCTCGGCGACGATGAGCTCCTCCTCCGAGAACGTCCGCTCCTCGCCGACGGCCTCGATGATCGTGCGGCGCCTCCCCAGCTTGCCGAAGCCCGCGTTGAGGCCGTCGAGCTCGCCGCGGACGATCCCCCAGATGCCCTTCGACCCCTGCTCGGCGAGGAGCTTCTTGATCTCGCCCGCGCGCTTCTTCTTCTGTTTCAGCTCGTCCTGGATGACGAGGATCTCGAGGCGCGCGAGGCGATAGAGCCGGAGCTCGAGGATGGCGTCGGTCTGCTCGTCGTCGAGCTTGAAGCGCGCCATGATCTTCTTCGCCGCGTCGGCCTTGCCGTCGGAGGCGCGGATGATCTTGATGATCTGATCGAGCGCGTCGAAGACGATCGCGAAGCCTTCGAGGATGTGCATCCGCCGCGCGAGCTCGCCGAGCTCGTGCTGCAGGCGCTTCGTCGCCACGTCGAGGCGGAAGTGGAGGTAGTGCCAGAGCATCGATCGGAGATCGAGGCGCTCGGGCCGCCCGACGTCGGGGTTCTCCGTCGGGACGAGGCACGTCAGGTTGACGGCGAAGTTCGTCTGCAGCGGCGTGTTCTTGAAGAGGTAGGCCAGCACCTTCTGCTCGTCGGCCTCCTTCTTGAGCTCGAGCTCGATGCGGACGTCCTCGGTGGAGACGTCCTTCACGTCGAGGAGGAGCGGCATCTTGCGCCCGAGGACGACGTCCGCGATGCGCTCGACGAGCACCGCCTTGTTCGTCGCGTACGGGATGCTCGTGATGTAGATGGTCTTGCTCGCCCGCCCCTCCTTGCCGGGCTCCCACGTGGCGCGCACCTTGATGCTGCCCTGGCCGGTCTCGTAGATCTGCTTGATCTCCTCGGTCGTCGAGACGATCTGGCCGCCCGTCGGGAAGTCGGGGCCCTTGACCGTCCGCGCGAGCTCGCGCGAGGAGAGCTGCTTTCCTTCGAGCAGCGCGTCGAGCAGGCGGATGGCCGCGGAGCACACCTCCTCGGGGTTGTGCGGCGGGATGTTCGTCGCCATGCCGACGGCGATGCCCGTCGCCCCGTTGATGAGGAGGTTCGGGAGCTTCGCCGGCAGGACGACCGGCTCGGACTTCGTGCCGTCGTAGTTCGGGCGGAAGTGGACGGTCTGCTCGCCGAGCCCGGTGAGCAGCTCGGCGCTGATGGCGTCGAGGCGGCACTCCGTATAACGCATGGCCGCCGCCGGATCGCCGTCGAGCGAGCCGAAGTTGCCGGAGCCCTCGACGAGCGGCATGCGCATCGCGAAGGGCTGCGCGAGGCGGACGAGCGCGTCGTAGATCGACGCGTCGCCGTGCGGGTGGTAGCCGCCCATCACGTCGCCGACGACGGTGGCGCACTTGCGGTGCTTGGCGTCCGCGAAGAGGCGGCGCTGCCCCATCACGTAGAGGATGCGGCGCTGGACCGGCTTCAGGCCGTCGCGGACGTCCGGGAGCGCGCGGCTCGTGATGACCGAGAGCGCGTAGTTCAGGTAACGCGTCTGCGCGAGGTCGTGGAGCGGGACGTGCTCCTCGGGCGGGGGCTGGAAGAGCCCGATGTCCGTGTTCTTCCCGCGTTTGTTGCCCTTCGACGCCGGCCCGCCGCCGCTCGCCGCCTTCGTGCCCTTCGAGGTGGTTTTCTTCGCTGCCAAAGGAGATCCCTCGGGTAACCCTGCGGGAACTCACCAGGTCACTGTACGAACGTCAAGTTTCCGTCGCCGCTTCTCGGCGCGCGCCCGGCGTCGGGCGCACGGTCCAGCACGAGCGCAATTTTGCGCCCCCACGGCGACGGAAGTTCTCGTCTCTATTGGGTTTCCGCGGCTCGAGGCCATGGCGTGCCGCGCTGCGGTACGTACCCTACCGAAACCCCATGTCTCTCACCGTGGCCTCCTCTCCGTGCTCGTCGCCCCTCGCGGCCGTGGACGAATTTTCGGACGATCGCGGCTCGTCGCGCAGCCTCGACGAGATCGGCGCGGTCGCCGTGCTGGGGGCGATGGTCGAGCAGCGGCGCCGCTCGTCGAGCCTCCCCTCGCCGAGCGAGGTCGACGCCGACGCCGACGCCGACGCCGTCGCGACCCAGCGGCGCGAGCGGCTCGATCCGAGCGACGACGTCTTCCAGAAGATCCGCTGAGCCGTCGACGCGAGCGGTCGCGCGGCCGGCCTCGGCGCGGGCGTCGGGTCGTATACTGGGGCGATGTCCGCGTCCCCCGCCCGTCCGCCGCTCCTGAAGGCCGCCTTCGACTGGGCCGGCGTCTGGCACAAGGATCAGCGACGCAAGTACCCCGACGCCGACGTGCCGTACATGAGCCACGTCGCCGGCGTCGCGGCGATCCTCTCGCGCCACGGCTTCCCCGACGAGGTCGTCGCCGCCGGCGCGCTCCACGACGTGATGGAGGACTGCGGCGTCGGCTACGACGAGCTCGCGGCGAAGTTCGGCGCGCGCGTGGCCGACCTCGTGCGCGACGTGAGCGAGGAGGACAAGTCGCTCTCGTGGGAGGAGCGCAAGCGCCTCTACCTCGAGCACTTCTCGCGCAAGCCCTGGGAGGCGCAGGCGATCACGCTCGCGGACAAGATCGACAACTTCCAGTCGATCATCGTCTGCGCGCTCTCGTTCGGCGATCCGTGGAAGATGTTCAAGCGCGGGCGCGACGTCCAGATCAGCCGCTTCCGCGAGCTCGAGGAGCGCGCGTCCAGGCTGCCGGGCCACCCGCTGATCGCCGAGTACACGCGGACGCTCGCCGACCTCGTCGCGCTCTGAGCCGATCGCGCAGAGCTCGCCGCGCGTCGCGCCGTCGCGAAGCGACGCGTCCGAGCGGGCGCTCAGGGCGAGCAGCAGCGAAAGCCGACGTCGTGGCTGCGGAACGGGAACGTCGCGTAGAGGAGGCTCCGGCACGTGGTCGCGCCCGGCTCGTTGCCGTACCCGCCGCCGATCAGGTACGTCATCGGGCCGGCGTCGTTCTCTTCGACGCGCTCGATCCACTCCCAGACGTTGCCGACCATGTCGACGAGTCCGGGCACCCCTCCCTGACACCCGGGCCCGGCGGCGCGCGGTGAGGTCCCGCCGAGCTGGCAGCCGCCGTCGGAGAGGAGCGGGTGGTCGCTCGACGTGCCGCCGGTGCACGCGTTGAACCAGGCCCCCTGCTGCGAGGTCACGACGTACAAGGGCTCGCCGGAGAGCGACCCTCCGCCGACCTTCCCGCACAGGCTCTTGCCTGCCCACGCGCAGAACGCGCGGGCCTCGCAGAAGCTCACGTCGGTCATCGGCAGCGAGTCGTCCGGACGCGCGCCGACCAGGTCCACGGTCACGGGGTCGCACGGCGCTCCGACGTCGATGGACGTGCCCTGCACGCTCTCCGTGAAGACGCGATAGTCCGCGACGGTCACCTCCCTCGCGTCGATGCACGTCGGCCCGGCCCGGACGCCGCACGGGCCGCCCGTCCCCGGGCAGCCGGAGTCACACCGCCCCGCCTCGAGCGGAGCGTCGGCTGGCGCGTCCGAGCTCGCCGCCTCGTCGCCCGCCGACGCGCCGTCGAGCTCGGAGGCGTCTCCCGCGACGTTGCCTGGGACGCCTTCGAAGGACGAGCAGCGCACGAGCACCGCCGCGAGCGCGACGGCAGAGACGATCGCAGGGGCTCGCCGCACCCACCGAGTCTAACGTCGCCTCGGCACACCGTACAACTCGCCCCGCTTTCCCTGTACCTTTCCCGCGTGATCCGCCGACCCGGGGCAGTCCTCGCGCTCTTGACGGGGCTGAACCTCCTCAACTACCTCGATCGCCTCGTCGTCTCGGCGGTCTTGCCGAAGGTGCAAGAGGAGCTGGGGCTCTCGAACTTCCAGGGCGGCCTGCTCGCGACCGTCTTCCTCGTCGGCTACTTCCTGACGTCGCCGATCTTCGGCTCGCTCGGCGACCGCCTCCCTCGGAGGGGGCTCATCGCCGCCGGCGTGCTCGTGTGGAGCCTCGCGACGATGGGCTCGGGCGTCGCGGGCGGCATCGGCTCGCTCTTGCTCGCGCGCGCGCTCGTCGGCGTCGGGGAGGCGAGCTACGCGACGCTCGCCCCGACGATCATCGACGACGTCACGCCGACCCAGCGCAAGGGGCGCGCGCTCGCCGTCTTCTACATGGCCACGCCCGTCGGCGCCGCGCTCGGCTACCTCGTCGGCGGCTTCGTCGAGAGCCGCTGGGGCTGGCGCAACGCGTTCCTCGTCGCGGGCGGCCCGGGCGTGCTCCTCGCCGCGACGTGCCTGCTCATCGCGGAGCCGGAGCGGAAGCTCTCGACGGAGAAGGCCGACGTCCTCCGCGACGTCAAGAAGCTCGCGCGCGTGGACCTCTATCGGAGGGGCGTCCTCGGGTACTGCGCGTACACCGCGGCGATCGGCGCGTTCTCGTACTGGGCGCCGAAGTTCCTCTACGCGCGCTACGCGCTCCCGCTGGCGACGGCGAACTTCCGCTTCGGCATCGTCACGGTGGTGGGCGGCGCCGTGGGCACGATCCTCGGCGGACGCTGGGCCGACCGAGGATCGAACGCCGCCGTCCCGGACGCGAACGCCGCGGACGCGTCCGGCGATCCCGAGGCCGCGCGCGCCCGCGAGCGGGAGGCCGAGCGCGCGCGCGTGAAGAAGCTCCTCAAGATCTGCGCCTCCGGCAGCGCGCTGGGGGCCCCGCTCGCCGCCGGCGCGTTCCTCTCGCCGGGGCCGACGGCGTTCTTCGTCCTCGTGTTCCTCGCGATCACCGTCCTGTTCCTCAACACGTCGCCGATCAACGCCGTCATCCTCCAGGCCGTGCCGACGGAGCTCCGCGCGAGCGCGATGGCGCTCAGCATCTTCTCGATCCACATCTTCGGCGACCTCTGGTCGCCTCCGCTCGTCGGGCTGCTCGCCGATCACGTGCCGATCGAGCTCGCGATGATGACGCTGCCCGCCGCGATCGCCGCGAGCGCCTGGCTCTGGTGGCCGCGCCGGGCGGCGCCGGCGACCTGACGGCCGCGCCGTCGAATGCGGCGCGGCGTCGGAGCAACGGTCACGCTGGGCGCACCCACGCGGCGATCGCGGGAGGGCGGCGTCCCCGACGATCGCGCGTTTTATGGGACCCAACACGCCAGGATCTCGGCGGAAATCTTTGCGTCTGGCTGGAATCGCTCGGTTGACCTACGAGGCGATCGTCGAGTACTGAGGGACCCCCGCAGCTTCTCTTTCTGGCGATGCTCTTTTTCCTCGAGAAGGCCCGATGGTTCGCGCGCGGGCTCTTGCTCGTCATCGCGATGGTCGGGGCCGTCGCGGCGGTGGGCCTCGTCGGGACGCCCGAGGCGCTCGCGCAGGGAAATGACGCCGGAATCGGCGACGCCGGCGCGCCG
>JAHBWF010000158.1 GCA_019637105.1 Labilithrix sp. | reverse complement strand
TCATTCATCGGCGCGCCGCGGTGGAGGTTGGCGTGCACGTCGGCGGCGGGGCGCGCTTGGGGGGCGTGCGAGCTCGTGGCGTGAGCGGGGGCGCTCCGCGCTCGCGGCGCGTGACCGCGGTAGGGGGCGCGCGCTCGGCGAAACCCCTCGGCCGGACGCGCGGCGGTCCTGCCTGGCCGTTCGGCGAGGCGCTCGCTCGGGCCGTCCGTCGGTCAGAACGTGACGCGGACGACGGGGAAGCGGAGCTCGCTCCCGCGGTTGTCCGCGCCCATGCGCGTGCGCTCGGCGTTGCCGAGGACCGGACGCACCTCGGGGAGCGGGACGCCGACGTAGAAGTCTCCGTTCCTCAGGTTGAAGAGCGAGGACTGCGGCGACTGCGGCGCGCGCGGCGCCTGCGTTCCACCGCCGCCGCCGCCCTCGGTGGGCGCGGGCGCGGGCGGAGGCGCTGCGTCGGGCCCGGTCGTCGACGGCGTCGTCGCGCTGCCGGGGCCGGGCGCCGTGGCCGGCGGCGTCGAGGGCTCGGCGCCGACGACGCTGCTTCCGCCGGGCCGCCCCGGATCGGACGGCGGAGCGTCGACCGGCTTGTCTTCGCGCGCGCCCTCGGTGGGCATGTAGCGGGTCGCGTCGAGCGCCACGACGACCGCGGGGATCAAGAGCGCGAGCCCGCCCGCGAGCATGTACGCCGGGATGCGGCCGTCGTCGACCGCCTGCTCGACGAAGTATCCGCCCACGCCGCCGGCGACCGCGCCGGCGCCCGCGCCGACGAGGTACGCGGCGGTCGAGCGCACCCCGAAGAGCGCTTCACCGAAGACGACGAGCTCGCCGCCGAGGAACGCGCCGCCGACGATTCCCTTCGCGGTCGGCGTGACCTCCTCGGCCCGAGCCGAGCTCGGGACAGCGAGGATCGCACCTGCCGTGACGGCGGCGATCACGGAGGCGCGGAGCTTGTTGCCGGCGTTCTTTGTGGCCATGGATTCGTCCGTGGGGGGAAACGTGCGAGACGGTTGGTGCCCGAAGCTACCACGACGTTCACGCCGGCCGGAAGGCTCGGCCGGTGCGGCGCGTGGGTCGGGGCTCCCCTCGGGCGCGGCCCCGTGTAGATTCCCTGGGCTCGCGCGCCTTTTCTGCGTCCTTCCGCGATGAAACGACGTCCGTCACGATCACGATCCGAGCGGGGCCACGCGGCTCCCGGAGGGGGGTAGGCGCGTGTCGCGTCGCGTGGTCGGTCCGACGAACGCGCTCGTCGAGGTGGGCCGGCGCCTCCGGCGTGACCCGCTGGCGCTCCCGGCCCTCGTCGTCGCGGCGTCGGCGACGGCCCTGATCCTCGGCGCCGCGCTGATCGGCGCCACGATCCGTCTCCTCCCCTGGGCGCTCGACCCGACGATCCCGTGGAGCACCCTCGCGCCCTTCGCGAAGAGCCTCCTCGTGGTGGCGTTCGAGGCCGCGTTGATGACGGGGTGGCCGGTCGGCTGGGCGCTCGCCGCGCAGCGCCTGGTCGAGCGCGGAGAGGCGCGCGTGCTCGCCTCGCTCGGCGAGTCGCCCCGGAGGACGGTCGGGCGGCTCCTCCCCCAAGCGCTCCTCCTCGGAGGCCTGCTCGTCTCGTCGTCGACGGTGCTCGGGCGCGACGCCGTGGCGCCGGGGAAGGTCGTGAACGCGCTGCTCGCCGATGGGCGCGCCTCGTGCGCGCCGGGCGCGACGCGCGGCGTCCCGTTCGTCTCGGCGACCTGGCTCTGCCCCCCGCGGCAGGGGGCCGACACGCCGCCGCGCCTCGTGGGGCGCGCGCCCCTCGGCGGCGTCGTCTTCACGGCCGAGGACGCGAGGGTGAGCGACGACCTGCGCCGCATCGAGCTCGCCGGAGCGCGCCTGACGCTCCCGACCGGTTCGTCGGCGACGACCGTGCGGGTGCGCGTCGACACGCTCGTCTTGAGGGGCCTCTCGCCGTGGGCGCGCGCGTCGTCCCTCCCCCCCGCGCTCCGCGCCGTCGTCGTCACCGGCTCGTCGCTCGTCGCAGGGGGCGCGGCGGCGACGGTCATCCTCCGCGCCCGGCGGCGCAGGATCGGAGGCGTGGCGGCCGCCGCGATCGGCGCCGCGGGGCCCCTCGCGGCGCTGGTCGCCCTCCGCGCGCTCGAGCTTCGGGTGCCGGAGACCTCGCCGGGGGGGTGGCTCGCCTTGTTCTCGCTCGTTCCGCTCGCAGCGCTCGTTGCCGTCCTCGTTGCGGCCGCGCTCGTGACGGCCTTGCCCGAGAGACGAGGCGCTGATAGCAAATAAGAGAGCCGTGTGCTGACACGGCGCATCCTCTCGAAGGTCCTCGTGACCGCCGGAGAACCGTCATGCTGGGTGGACTCGGAGCACCGGAGCTCATCGTCATCGCGCTCATCGCGCTGCTGCTCTTTGGTGCCGGCCGCATCGCGGACATCGGCAAAGGGCTCGGTCAGGGCATCAAGAACTTCAAGCAGGGCTTGAAGGAGGCCGACTCCGCCGCGGAGGACGACGACGAGGTCGTCGAGGCGAAGGCGAAGAAGGGCGACAAGCCCAAGGTCGAGAAGACGAAGAAGGCCGAGGCCGCCGAGGAGGCCTGAGAGGCGTCCGCGCCGTCCCCGCGCGGGGGCGCGAGCGACCTCGAGGCCAACGCGGGTCCTCCGGCGCTCGGGGCCGACGAGGGCCGCCCGCGTGTGCTAACGGTCTCGCGATGAGCACCGATCTGTCGCGCCGCGCGTTCGTCGTCAGCACGGTCACCACCGGCTTCGCCCTCGCGGTGAGCCCCGTCTCCGCCGAGACGATCACGACCGACACGGCCGGGCTCGTCGCCGGCGACGTGAAGATCGGCGCGATGCCTGCGTACCGCGCCGTGCCCGACGGCAAGGGGCCGTTTCCGCTCGTGCTCGTCGTCCACGAGATCTTCGGCGTCCACGAGCACATCAAGGACGTGTGCCGGCGCCTCGCGAAGGCCGGCTACATGGCGATCGCGCCCGAGCTCTTCGCGCGTCAGGGCGACGTCTCCAAGCTCCAGGGCTTCGAGGAGATCCTGAAGGTCGTGAGCAAGGTCCCGGACGCGCAGGTCATGAGCGATCTCGACGCGGCGGTCGCCTGGGCAAAGAAGACGGGCAAGGTCGACGGCGACCGCGTGGCGATCACGGGCTTCTGCTGGGGCGGCCGCATCGTGTGGCTCTACGCGGCGCGCTCCGGCGTGAAGACCGGCGCCGCGTGGTACGGCCGCCTCTCGCACGCCGTGAACGCGAACCAGACGAAGACGCCGCTCGACGTCGGCGCCACGCTGAAGGTCCCGGTGCTGGGCCTCTACGGCGGGCAGGACTCGGGCATCCCGGTCAGCCACGTCGAGCTGATGCGCCGCGAGCTCGCGAGCGGCAAGAGCGGCTCCGAGATCGTCGTCTACCCGGACGCGGGGCACGCCTTCTACGCGGACTACCGTCCGAGCTACGCGAAGGCCGCCGCGGACGACGCGTGGACGAAGATGCTCGCGTGGCTGAAGAAGAACGGCGTCTGAGCCGCCGCGCCGACTCCCCCCGCGCCGGTCGTGGCGCCGCGCCGACTCCCCCGTGCCGGTCGTGGCGCCGCGCCGACTCCCCCCGCGCCGATCGTGGCGCCGCGCCGACTCCCCCGCGCCGGTCGTCGCTCCGCTTTTCGGACGACTCGCCACGCGCCGGTCGTCGCGCGCGCGGACGACGCCGGCGCGTCGAACGTCGCGCGCCCGGATCACTTCGGGTTGGTGACGCGGCCGGCGAAGAGGACGCGGCCGTGCTTGGTGTCGTGGATCAGGAAGAGGAACGGGTGGTCGGCGCGGAACTCGACGACCGGTCCGGTGATCATGCTCGTCGTCCGCATCGTCACGGCCGTGGCCGCGGTCGCCTCGGTGCCGAGCTCGTCGACGGAGATCCACGTCTGGTGGATGACCTGGTCGACGAAGAGCCGCTCGCCCGCGCTCGGGTCGGCGATGCCGCTGAAGTCGGCCTTGTCGGTGAACGCCGTCTTCATCCCGAGCTCCTGAAGCGGCGCGTTCATCGCTCCGCCGGAGCGGAACGTGAAGCGCGGGAGCGTGACGTTCACGCGCGCGGTCGCGAGCGCGGCGGTCCACTTGTCGACCGTGTCGGGTCCGAGGCTCGACTCGAGCTTCGCGAGCGCGCTCGGCTGCGGATCGTCGGGCAGGACGACGAGCATCGCGAGCTGGCTCTCGGCGTAGCGGAGCTCGAGGACCTTCACGCCGGGCTCCGTCGCGACGCGGAGCGAGTCGGTCATGTGCATCAGCGGGACGGTGACCGACTTCTTGCCGTCGAGCTTGAAGGGCTCGTCTTTCGTGGACGCCTTGCGGAACGGGAACTCCCAGCGCCCCTTGAACCAGATCGCGTTGGTCACGACGAGGCGCGTCCGCGCGTCGACGGAGCCTTGCGGGAGGAGATCCGGGATCTTGTCCTTGGTCTTCTCGGCGACCCACGCGTTGATCGTCCTCCGCGCGTCCTCGGACTTCGCGTAGTCGACGCGCGCCGGGGCCGCGCCGAACGACGTCTCCGCGGTCTTCGCGAACGCCGGCTGGACGGCGAAGTCGTCGTCGATCCAGAGGCGCGACGCGATGTTGAGCTCGGCGCCGCCCTTCGCGTCCTGCCACGCGTCGAGCTCCGCGCGCGCGAGGCTCGCCGCCACGGTCGGGTCGTTGTCGAGCGAGAGCGCGGTCGCCATCTCGCGCGCGGTCGCGCCGCGCGCGCCGACGTACGTCGTGCCGAGCGCGTGGCGGACGCTCGTGCCCGAGACCATGGCGTTGTCGGACGGCTTGCTCATCCGGGAGAGCGCCTTGAACGTGAAGGCGTTCGCGTTGCGCACGTCGGACGACAGCTCGGCGCTCGCGATGGTGCGCGGTTCGGGGGCGGCGGGGAGGTCCTCCGATTTCACGGGCGGGGACGGATCGGCGGTCGCGGTCGTGACGGGTGGCGGCTCGTTCGTCTGGCCCTTCGCCGCCGCCGAGGTCCGGCTCGGCGCGGCGCCGTCGCACGCCTCGAGGACGAGAGCGAGCGGGACGACCCACGGAGGCACGCGCGGCAGGAGCATGTCCCTCCAGCTATGGCCGCGCGCTGCCGAGCGTCAAGCTGCGCCGCCGTCTCTATTCGCGGATGCCGCCAGCCCATGCGATCGCCTCGCGCAGCGTCGTCGCGTCCTCTGCGGCGTACGTGTGCCCCACGGCGCCGAGATCGTAGAAGCGCGTCTCGATCCCCTCGCGCTGGAGGCGCGCGGCGTCCTCGACGAGCGGCGCGTACGCGGCGTCCCTCGAGCCGGAGGCGAGCGCGACGCGGACGACGCCGGCCTCGCGGAGCTTCGCGGCGCTCGGGTGCGCGGGCGCGGCGATGAGCACGAGCCCGCGGAAGCGCGCGCGCTGGGTCTTCACGAGATCGAGCGCGACGTACCCGCCCTGCGAGAACCCGACGGCGACGCCCGGCTCGGCCGAGGCGCCCTTCGCCTCCGCGGCGCGCAGCGCGCGGGCGACGACGGCGCTCTGCTCGAGGACGTCGGCGCCCCAGGACGCGGTCCCGCTCGGCTCGCGGTGAACGGCCTCGGGACAGACGAGCCAGCCGAGCTCGCTCGCGCCGCCGCGGAACCAGGGGCAGCCGTTCTCCGCGCGGCCGTGGATGCCGTGCAGGTAGACGACGGTCATCGGGCGCGCGGCGGCCTCGGCCGACGGCGGGTAGGCGAGGAGCTTCCGTCCTTCGGCGTCGAGCTTCACCGGCGTCGACGCGTAGCGGCCGCGGACCTCGCCGCCGAGCGTCGCGCCCGAGAGCGCCGTCGTACGCGGCGCCGTCCTCGCGTCTTCCTTCGACGGCGCGCTCGCGTCCGAACCGGTGCCGGCGGCGGCGCGGCTCGCGAAGACGGTGGCGAACGAGGTGGCGAGGACGAGGCAAAAGACGGCCACACGCGCGCCGAGGCGCGACGACGAGATCGACATGAGCGGACTCCAGGGGCTGCTGTGGACGGAGGACGGCAGATCGCGGCGCGGCTCGCGAGGAGCTGCGTCCGCGAAGGTGGCGGCGGTCGTCGGTTTGCAGCCCGAGCGCGCCGGAGATGTGGTGTGACGGTACTGCAGCGCTCATGCCGCGCGTCGCGGGCAGGGCGCCGGGTCACTTGTCGCGAGCCTGCGAGTACTTCGTCGAGCGGCGCCGGACTGTGACGTGGGGATCGGCACACGCGCGGTGTCTCGTTTCGCCCGCGCGTCGCTCGTCGGGCGGCGCCCGCGCGTGAGGTGGGGGACGGCACACGCGAGGCGACTGGTCTCCCGCCCGTCCCGCGCGTCGCTCCACCGACGGCGCGGGCGGGGCTGCGCATCGAGCTCGGTCGCGCGCGCGAGCCCGCGATCGCTCGCGGTCCGCGAGCGATCCGTCGCGCCGCGCCGTCGGTCCCGCGAGGCGGACGGCGCGATCGTCGCGGCGAGGTCGGTCGCGCGCCGCGCGCCTGCGTCACCCGATCGGGCGACAAGCCGCCGTGCGTGTCCGTCGTCGCGTCAGGCGGCCGCGCGTCACCCGATCGGGTGACGAAGGCTCACGCGAGCCCTCGCCAGGGTGCGAAAGGCTGAGTAGGCTACCCGCCAAATGCCGAGCACCCTCGCCCGCCGCCTCGATGCCGTTCAGCCCAGCGTGACCCTCGCGATGAACGCGAAGGCCGCCGAGCTCCGCACCAAGGGCGCCGACGTCTACGCGTTCGGCGTCGGAGAGCCCGACTTCGATCCGCCCGCGTTCGTCCTCGAGGCCGCCCGCGCGGCGATCGAGAAGGGCGTCTCGAAGTACACCGCGGTGAGCGGCATCCCGGCGCTCAAGCAGGCGATCTGCGCGCGCACGAGCGAGGTGCGCGGCTGGGCCCCCAAGCCGTCGCAGGTCACGGTGTCGGTCGGCGCGAAGCACGCGCTCTTCAACCTCGCCCTCGCGCTCTACGAGCCGGGCGACGAGGTCGTCATCCCCGCGCCGTACTGGGTGAGCTACCCGGAGCAGGTGAAGCTGTGCGGAGCCACGCCGGTGTTCGTCGAGACGACGGAGGAGGCGGGCTTCAAGATGACGCCGCGCGCGTTCGAGAAGGCGCTCTCGCCGCGGACGAAGGCGGTGATCCTCTGCACGCCGTCGAACCCGACGGGCTCGGCGTACACGGCCGACGAGCTCGGGGCGATCGTCGACGTCTGGAAGAAGAGCGACGCGTGGCTCATCGTCGACGAGATCTACGCGGACCTCGTCTACGACGGCTTCAAGCACGTCTCGGCGGCGAAGCTCGCGGGCGACGCGATGGACCGCGTCGTCATCGTCGACGGCGTCTCGAAGACGTACGCGATGACCGGCTGGCGGATCGGCTGGAGCATCGCGCCCGAACGGCTCGCGAAGGCGCTCGACACGGTGCAGGGGCAGAGCACGACGAACGCGACGGCGATCGCGCAGCACGCGGCGCTCGCGGCGATCACCGGGCCGCAGGACGAGGTCGAGAAGATGCGCGCCGCGTTCGAGAAGCGCCGCTCGGTCATGGTCGAGGCGCTCCGCTCGATCCCGGGCGTGAAGTGCCGCGTGCCGGAGGGCGCCTTCTACGCCTTCGCCGACTGCCGCTCGCTCTACGGCGTCCCGTTCAAGGGAAAGCCCATCGCGAGCGACGAGGACGTCGCCTTCTTCATGCTCGAAGAGGCGCTGGTGGCGGCGGTCCCGGGCGGCGCGTTCGGCGCGCCCGGCTACGTCCGCTTCAGCTACGCGACGAACGAGGATCGGATCCGCGGCGGCGTCGCGGCGATCAAGGCCGCCGTCGAGCGCGCGAAGAAGGGCTGATCCCGCGGCGCGCGACGATGCGCGCGCCGTCTCCCTCGACGGGCGCGCTCCTCCGGACGTCACGCGAACGGTCGCGCTCTTCACCGGCGCCGCGTCGCGCTCTTCGGTGGTGCGTTCCTCCGGCGTCGCGCTCCTCCGGCATCGCGCTCTCCGACGTCGCGCTCCTCGAGGGCGCGCTCCTCCGATACGTCATGCGAACGGTCGCGCTTGAACCTGCGATGTTCGCCGACTCGATCGCGTGAGGGCGCACATCTTCACGCAACGGCGGTCGCTCTCCGTCATCACGGAGAGGAGTCTCACGATCGCGGACACCGGTGAGCGAGCGGCATCTTCGTTGGCCATGACATCGCTGTCATGGACGCGCGTGGCGAGTGTGGTGACGTCGCCACAGCGTCTTCGCGTACGCAGCGACACACGGCCACGATCCCCGCGGTTTTCTGCAACGAGCTTCTTTCCAGCCGCAGTTTTCGTGTAGGCTCGCGCCGCGGCCCTGGTCCTGCCTGGGTTGCCACGGAGGAACGGGTCGCACGATCGACAATCCGATTTGGATTCATCGACGAGCAACTTCGTCAATTGTCAGTCGGGGCGTCGAACGGGTCCAGCCCGTGTGAGGACGTCTCCCCGTTAGAGAAGGAGAGCTTCGCATGTTGTCAAAACGCTTCCACGGCGCCGCCCTTATGGCTGCCGTTACGCTCACGGCGGTGGTCGGCTGCGGCGATGACCCGCTGAACCCCGCGGGCGATCTGTGTTGCACGGACTTCAAGGTGGGCGCGGATCTGAGCGGCGCCAGCTTCGGCGTCGACGCGTCGATCGAAGGTCAGTTCAAGGCCTTCGCGCAGGCATCGGCGGACCTGTCGGGTGCGGCGAGCGCCGCGCTGGACGGTGTGACGGGCGCGTGCAAGGGGCTGGCGCAGGTCGGCGGAGCGAACGCGACGGCGGACGAGCCGTCGGATCCGGTCGCGCGGGTGAAGTTCTGGTGCGACCTCGCGGTGGCGAAGATCCAGGCGTCGTTCCAGGCGGAGGGCGGCGCGTCTGCGGCGCTGCAGATCAACGTGACGCCGGCGGAGTGCAAGGCGTCGTTCAAGGCGGAGGCGAACTGCCAGGCGAGCTGCCAGGTGGACGCGAGCTGCGACGCGTCGGCGAAGCCGCCGACGTGCGAGGGCGGCAAGCTCGAGGTGTCGTGCGAGGGTGGTTGCACGGCCGAAGGCGGCGTCGACATCGCGTGCGAAGGCGGCTGCACCGGTACGTGCGAAGGCTCGTGTACCGCGGAGGGCGGCGTCTCGGTCGAGTGCGACGGCAAGTGCGACGGTACGTGCGCGGCGGGCGGCTCCGCAGGCGGCGACGGCATTCAGGCGGACGGCAGCTGCAAGGGCACGTGCAACGGCACGTGCACCGCGAAGGCAGGCGTGAAGGCTCAGTGCAGCGGTACCTGCAAGGGCTCGTGCAGCGCGAAGTGCGAGGCGAAGGCGGGCGCGTCGGTGAAGTGCGACGGCAAGTGCGAGGGCAAGGCGGAGCCGCTGTCGTGCAAGGGTGGCGAGCTGAAGGCGCAGTGCGAGGTGGACGCGAACTGCTCGGGCAACTGCTCGGCGAGCGCGTCGGCGAAGGCGGAGTGCACGCCGCCGAAGCTCGACATCTCGTTCAACGCGAACGCGCAGGGCAGCGTGTCGGGTGAGGCGGCGCTGATGGTGGAGGCGATCCGGCTCCACCTGCCGGAGATCCTGCTCGTGTTCCAGGCGCGCGGTCAGGCGTTCATCGACCTCTCGGGCAAGGTCGTGGCGTCGGGCTCGGCGACGCTGGACCCGGGCAAGTTGGGCGTGAAGGGCACGGCGTGCCTGGCGGCGATCGTTCCTGTGCTCGCGCAGGCGGGAGCGAACGTGAAGGCCGCTGTGGAGGCGTCGGGCTCGGTGGCGGGTCAGTTCTCGCTCTGATCGCCGCACGGCGGGTGACGTGACCCGGTCACGAACACGCCATCGACGGGGCGGTGCACCTCACGGTGCGTCGCCCCGTTTTCTTTCGTCCGCGGCGATCTCGCGAACGGTTCCGAGGGACGTAGCGTGCGAAGGACGGCTCGTCGCCCCGTGGGGACCGACGGCGGTGTCTCGGTCTCGTCCGGCGGCGAGCGCGTTCCTTCATCGATGCGCGTCTCCGCGGACGTCGTGCGCGCGGAGCCCGGCGGTCGAGCCGCGGCGCCGTCAACGCCGGCTCGTCACCGCCGCGACGATCCCGAGCGCGTCTTCGCGCGCGAGCTTCGGCGCGCCGGCGTCGAGGGCGGCGAGCGTCGCGATGGCGAGGCGCACCGGGAGGTCGCAGAACATCACGACGCCGCGTGACGCGCGTGCCTCGACGAGCGTCCTCACGTAGCGCTCGGCGCGCGCGAGATCGGCGCGCGCCAGCTCCACGATCGCGCCGCGCGGGACGTCCGCCGGGAGGTACGCGCGGCCCTCGCGCGCGTCGGCGGGGGCGTCCTTCAGGATGTTCACGAGCTGGAGGCCCTCGCCGAACGACGCCGCGTCGGCGTCGAGCGCTTCCCGCGCGGCGGCCGCGCGCGGATCGGCGACGGCGAAGAGCTCGGTCAACAGCTCGCCCACGATGCCGGCGACGACGTACGCGTAGCGCCGGAGATCGTCGACGTCCGCGAGCGTGATGCCGCCGCCCTCGTCCTGGCGCGCGACGAACTCCGCCATCCCCAGCGCGGTCCGCTTCACGTGCGCGACGATCGCCGTGGCGACGCCGGCGTCCATCGCGCGCACCGCAGCGAGCACGTCGGGTGCGCGGGAGAGCAGCTCGAGGCAGCCCGCGTCGCGCGTGGGCGGCGTTCGCGCGACGAGCTCGGGCCAGTTCAGCCCCGCGTCTTCGCCGTCGAGCCAGCGCACGAACGACGCGAGCGCCGCCGCGCGCCGGTCGCGGCTCCACAGCGCCGCGTCTTCGAGCTCGTCGGCGATCCTGAACAAGAGGTACGCGACGCCGACCTGGCGCGCGAGCGGGGCCTCGAGCAGCGGGATCGCGAGCGCGAACGTCCGGCTCGTGCGCTCGAGGAGCCGCGCGAGGTCCGGATCCGCGAGCGTCGTCGTGCGCATCCCAGCGTCGTAGCGACGCCTGCGCTCCGCCACAAGCCGCGTCTCGCGTCTCGCCCCCCGCGCTCGCCCCGCGTGCCCGTGCGCGTCGCGTCTCGTCGCGCGGCTGCGTCGCGCGCGTCGACGTCGTTCGCGCGTCCGACGACCCGCCCCTGGCGGCGAGGCGCGAGGCGGGACGTACGCCCCTTCGACGCGTATGCTCGGGACGTCATGCCGCGCGAGCGAGAGCCTCCGAACGCTGACACGGACCCCGCAGACGGCGATCCGTCGAGCGCCGGACAGGAGTCCACGCTCGTCGACACCACGGTCCCCCCGATCCCGCACCGGATCCTCGGGCCCGAGCACGCGCCGTCCACGTCCGCGTCGCTGCCGAACGCGCTGGCGCCCTCGACGTCGATCTCCATCGCGCCGTCGACGTCGATCGCGATCGGGCCGTCGGCGTCCGCCGCGACGATCCCGCCCGGGGCGTTGCCGCCGGAGTCGATGAGGCTGCCCGACGGCGCGCTGCACGTCGCCGGGCAGCGCTTCGAGGACGGCGAGATCGCCTGGGTCACCGATCCGTGGACCGGCGAGCGCGTCGCGCCCGTCGTCCAGGCCGACGCGGCGCGGGCCGCGCGCGCGGCCGAGGCGGCGAAGGACGCGTTCGAGGCGACGCGTCGCATGGCGAGCTTCGCGCGGCGGCGCCTCCTCAAGGAGATCACGCGGCGCATCACCGTCGCGCGCGAGGAGCTCGCGAACCTGATCACGCGCGAGTCCGGCAAGCCGAAGACGCTCGCGCGCTTCGAGGTCGACCGCGCGATCGTCACGTTCGGCCTCGGCGCGGAGGAGGCCGTGCGCATCGGCGGCGAGGTCGTGCCGCTCGACGTCACCGAGTCGACCGCGCCGTACCGCGGGCACTGGCAGCGCGTGCCGCGCGGGCCGGTGCTCGCGATCACGCCGTTCAACTTCCCGCTGAACCTCGTGGCGCACAAGGTCGCGCCCGCGCTCGCGTGCGGCGCGCCGGTCGTCCTCAAGCCCGCGCCAGAGACCCCGCTCACGGCGCTCAAGCTCGCCGAGATCGTCCGCGAGTCGGGCGCGCCGCCGGACACGCTCCAGGTCGTGCCCTGCGCGAACGAGGTCGCCGAGACGCTCGTGCGGAGCGACGCCTTCGCGGTCCTCACCTTCACCGGCAGCGACGAGGTCGGCTGGCACCTCAAGGCGATCGCCGGCAAGAAGCACGTCGTCCTCGAGCTCGGCGGCAACGCCGCGTGCGTCGTCCACGAGGACGCCCCGAACGTCGCGCAGCTCGCCGCGCTCCTGTGCGCGAGCGCGTTCAACTACGCCGGTCAGGTGTGCATCAAGACGCAGCGCCTCTACGTCCACCGCGCGATCGCCGATCGACTCCTGTCCGATCTCGTCCCGCGCGCGTGCGCCTACGAGCCGCAAGATCCCAAGAGCACCACGGCGGCGATCGGGCCGATGATCGACGAACGTTCGGCGACGCGCGTCGAGCGCTGGATCGACGAGGCGCGCGCCGCCGGCGCGCACCCGCTGGCGTTCGGGAAGCGCTCCGGAAACCGCCTCCCCGCAGCGCTGCTCCGCTTCGACGGCGACGGGCGCGGCCTGTCGATCGTCGAGGAGGAGGCCTTCGGGCCGGTCCTCACGGTGCACGTCTACGACGCGTTCGACGACGCGCTGCGTATGGCCGGCGCGACGCGTTATGGCCTGCAGGTCGGCGTGTTCACCGACTCGCTCTCGCGGGTGCGCGAGGCGTTCGACCGGCTCGACGTCGGCGCGATCGTCGTGAACGACGTCCCCAGCGTGCGCGTCGACGCGATGCCGTACGGCGGCCGGCGCGACTCGGGGATCGGCCGCGAGGGCGTCCGCTACGCGATCGAGGAGATGACCGACCGCAAGCTGCTCGTCGTGCGCGGCTGAGTCATCCCGCCCGAGCGCGGCCGCGGCCGCGGCGACCGTGGACGGCGGTTTACGCGCGCCGCCACCGTCGTTCACAGCTTCTTTCGCGCCTGCGAACGCGGCCTTACGCGTCGTTCGTCGAGAAACACGGGACGCCCCGGCCGGCTTCGCCCGGTGGCACTCCGTATGCTAACCAGACGGAGCGCGAGCGAGCTCGAGCCATCGCGGAGGTATTTCATGCGCGGCCGCTTCCTTCTCCTCGGTCCTGTCGTGTGCACCGTCGCCGCTTGCGGCGACTTCGACGACGGCTACTACCGCTACAGCGACAACGAGATCGTCTTCGGCATCCGCCAGCGCGTCGACGCCGCGTCGGGCGAGAGCGAGGTCACGGCCGGCTACGAGTACCTCGGGCTCGCCCACAAGGGCGGCTGGGTCACGAGCGTCTTCCGCGACGGCGACGGAGAGGGCACCTGCTACTTCGAGCGCTACGACAACCGGCTCGGCCAGCCGCACGTCGAGAGCGGCGTCGCGACGTGGACGGGCGGCAAGCTCCCGGACCCCGGGCTCCAAGTGCTCGCGAACCAGCCGGAGCCGTCGCGGATCGAGGGCGAGGGCTGGAGCGCGGACGACACGCTCACGTTCGACGTCTCTGGCTTCGCGATGCCGCGCCTCCAGCCCGTGCGCATGAGCGCGCCGCGGATCGATCTCGACGTCACGGGGATCGCGCCGGCGGCGGGCGAAGGGGAGGGCGAGATCACGGTCAAGCCGACCGACGACGTCGGCGTCACGTGGACCGCCGCCAAGCCGTCCGTGGCGACGCGGGTGATGGTGACGCTCGAGACCGACGAGGAGGAGGGACCGGGCGGCGGCGTCCGTTGCTTCGCCACGTCCTCGTCGGGCAGCGCGATCATCCCGGCGAAGTGGGTGGCGCGCCTCTTCTCGTCGGTCGATCCGGCCAAGTCGATCAAGGGCCGCCTCGCGGTCTCCTCGCACCGCCAGGTCACGTACCACGCACGCGGCGGATGGACCGCGTACATCGTCGCGACGACGCTCCACCGCGAGCAGCCCTTCACGGGCCTCCGCTGAGCTCGGCGCCTCGCGCGCGAGGACGTCGCGGCCTCTCCTTCGACTTCGGCGGACATGATTTCCTCCCGGGCGCCGGCGCGAGCGGGAGCGCCGCGGGCGTGGCGCGCCGGCCGCGAGGGCGGGCTCACGGCCGGGTTGATTTGACGGCACATCGCAGGCGGCCTACGTGGTCGGTCGAGTCATGTCCGACGTCGAGACCCCCGCGCCGAAGAGCAGCCCCCCCAAGAGCCGAACGGTAGGCCCGGACGATCCTGTGCCCGGCGTCGCGCACGTCGTGCTCGTGATGAGCGGCAAGGGCGGCGTCGGCAAGAGCACGACGGCGACGAACCTCGCGCTCGCCCTCGCGCGCTCGGGCTACCGCACCGGGCTGCTCGACGCGGACATCTACGGGCCGTCGATCCCGACGATGCTCGGCGTGACGGGGCGCCCCGTCTCCACCGACGGCAAGACGATCGAGCCGCTCGAGCGCTTCGGCCTCAAGCTGATGAGCATCGGCTTCCTCCTCGAGGACCCGAAGGCCGCCGTCATCTGGCGCGGGCCGATGCTCCACGGCGCGCTCCAGCAGTTCCTGAAGGACGTCGCCTGGGGCGACCTCGACTTCCTCGTGCTCGATCTCCCGCCCGGCACCGGCGACGTCGCGCTCTCGCTCTCGCAGCGCCTCGGCGTCTCGGGCGCGGTGATGGTGACCACGCCGCAGCCCGTCGCGACGGACGACGTCTACAAGGCCGTCTCGATGTGCAGGAAGGTCAACATCCCGATCCTCGGCATCGTCGAGAACATGAGCTGGTTCGTCGACACCGCGGGCGTGAAGCACGAGCTCTTCGGCAAGGGCGGCGGCCAGGCGGTCGCCGACTTCTCCGAGGCGCCGCTCCTCGCGCAGATCCCGATCGACCAGAGCGTGCGCGAGTGGGGCGACAAGGGCACGCCGGTGGTGCAGGCGGCGCCCGACGGCGCGATCGGCCAGGCGTTCATGGCGCTCGCCGAGGCCGTCGTCGGCGTCGTGAGCGCGAAGGCCGACGAGGACGGCGACGCCGCGCCCCTCATCGACCGAAGCGGCGGCGGCGGCGGACGTCGTCGCCTGCCGGTCACGAAGTAGCGCGCGTCTTCCAGCCGCGACGTCGCGCGGGTCGATCCGCGGCGGCCGCGTCGCCCGCCGATCAAGGCGCGGCGTCGGTCGACCCGGGGCTCCGGCCGCGAACGAAACGCGCCTTGAGCCGTTCGGCCCTCGCCGTCGAGGGCTCGAGACCGCAGCGCCGTCGCGCGCGCCCGCGCGGTCGCGTCTTTCGGGCGTTTTTCGCGTCGGTCGCCGCCCGGCCGTCGCTCCTCACTCATCGATGCCGGTGGATCGGAGGGCGTCCATCTGACGGCGTGAAGGCCGTGTGCTTTACTCGTGAGAGCGCCGCGCGTTCCGTCACCGAGGTCGGTCGACGGGATCGACGGAACGCTTCCTTCAAAACGAACCCTCGGTGGGCCGATGATCCTCTCCTCGCGGAACCTGGTGATCTCGCTGCTCGCGTCGGCCTCCGTCGCCGCGATCGTCATCGCGTGCGGCTCGGACGAGAGCAAGTTCGCAGACGAATCGATCGGCCCGGCGGTCTTCAGCGAAGGCGGCTTCGGCGAAGGCGGCGACCCCAGCGACGATCTCTACAAGAACGATCCCCCGCCGCCCTGGTGCGGTCCGGACTCGGGCGTCGTCCCGCCGCCCATCGGCGGCACGGAGGAGTGCCCCGACGACAAGAACAAGCCGGGCTGCGGCTGCCCCACGCCCGGGGAAGAGGCGCCCTGCTGGACCGGCCTCCGCAAGCACAGGAACCTCGGCATCTGCAAAGACGGCGTGGCGAAGTGCACGCCGAAGAACGAGAACACCAACGTCTGGGGCGAGTGCGAAGGGCAGGTCCTCCCCAAGATCGACGGCAAGGGCGCCGAGGCGTGCAGCTGCTTCTCGGTCGGCGAGTGGAAGATCGCGAACACGTCGCCGTGCCTCCGAAACTCCGGCGGCAGCTACTACGCGTACTCGACCGTCCTCGAGAACGGCCAGGCGACGAACTGCGGGAACGACGCGAAGCCGATCCCGCCGGCGGGCCAGGCGCCCCCGGGGATCTGGTCGACCAACACCTTGACGGTCGACTGCGCGGGCACGTTCAAGCTCTGCTTCCGGATCCGCGCGGGCGACTACAACGCCCCCAAGGCCGACGACTGCATCCTCGGAGAGGTCTGCACGGACGCCGTCTACGACGAGCCGAACGTCGAGCAGGCGCTCCCCGATCTGTCGACGTGGGCGGGGAAGGACAACGCCTGCGCGAAGAAGTGGGAGTCCGACACGCCCGAGAACGTCAGCCCCGGCTACGGCGAGATGATCGTCAAGGGCGAGACCGTCCGCTGCGACGCGATCGACGACGGCGCGGGCAACGACTACGTGTTCCACCGCGTGCAGTACTGCGCGCGGAGCTGCCGGAACCCGGCGAACGCGAACAACCCCGAGTGCGTCGAGTGCCAGCTCGCGGGCAAGGGGAGCTTCTGAGGCGGCCCGCGCCGCCGGTCGTCAGTTCTTCCAGCCGCCGCTGCGCTTCGCCTGCGTGAGCGTCTCGACGTCCTGCTCCTTCTTGAGCAGGACGCCGAGGAACGGCAGCTCGCGGACGAAGCGCTCGGCGCCGACGTTCGCCGTGCGGAGGACCGAGATCCAGTCGATGAGCTCGCTCGTCGACGGGCGCTTCCGGATCTTCGGCAGCTCGCGCAGGCGGTAGAAGGTCACGACGGCCTGGTCGACCAGATCGCGATCGATCGTCGGGTGGTGCACGCCGACGATCTGGCGCATCAGCTCCGGATCCGGGAAGTCGATGAAGTGGAACACGCACCGGCGGAGGAACGCGTCGGGGAGCTCCTTCTCGTTGTTCGACGTGATGATGACGACGGGGCGCTCCTTCGCGATCACCTCGTCGCCCGTCTCGTTCACGACGAAGCGCATCCGGTCGAGCTCGTGGAGCAGATCGTTCGGGAACTCGAGGTCGGCCTTGTCGACCTCGTCGATCAAGAGCACGACGCGCTTGGTCGCCGCGAACGCGCGGCCGAGCGGGCCGAGCTTGATGTAGTGGCGGATGTCTTTGACGTCGCCTTCGCCGAAGCGGGAGTCGTAGAGGCGCTGTACGGTGTCGTAGACGTAGAGACCGTCTTGCGCGCGCGTCGTCGACTTCACGGGCCAGTGGATGAGCTCGGTGCCCATCGCCTCGGTGACGGCCTCGGCCAGGAGCGTCTTGCCGGTGCCGGGCTCGCCGCGCACGAGGAGGGGCTTCTGGAGAGCGAGGGCGGCGTTGACCGCGGACTCGATCGCGTCGTTGGTGAGGTAGGTCGCGGTGCCCTTGAAGCGGATGAACTCGGTCACTCTCGTTCAGTAGAAGAGGAGCGCCTGTTCTTCAAGCTCCGCGTGCTCTCGAGCCATGCTTTGCGCGCGGCCCCGCGGCCGCCGAGGAACCTCC
>JAHBWF010000157.1 GCA_019637105.1 Labilithrix sp. | reverse complement strand
GCGCGCGCGCCGAGCGTGGCGCCGCCGAGCGCCGTGAGCGCGCCGCCGCCGCCGCCTTCGAGCGCGATCGCGCTCGTCCACCGCGCTCCGGCGACGGCGAAGACCTCCACGCCGGCTTACTCGTTCAAGCCCGCGCCCGTCCCGAGCTTCGCGGCGTGGTCGACGCCGCCCGAGCCGATCCGGCCGCGCATCGACACCGAGGTGGAGATCGAGCGCGGGTGGGACGACGCCGCGGCGTCGGTGGCGCCGCCCTCCTGGGAGGCGGACGCTCCAGTGACGCCGCCCGTCGCGGCGTCGGCGCCTCCTGCGCCGGTCGCGCCCGCGCCGATCCCGTCGCCCGCCTCGATCGCGCCGGTCGCACCTGCGTCGGTCGCGCCGCCTCCGGTCTCGATGACGCGTCCGGCGACGCCGGCCGCGCCCGTCCGGCCGCAGCCGCAGCTCCTGCGCTTGTCGATCAACGATCCGACGGACCTCATCTTCGACGGGATGTACGGCCTGACGTTCGCGCGCTCGACCGGAGAGGCCGCGGAGATGTGCGCGGAGACCCTCGCGAAGGCGCTCGGCGCGCGCGCGGTCGTCATCCACACGCACGACCTCATGAGCCGCGAGCTCCGCGCGATCGGCGCGCACGGTGACGGCGACTTCGACATCATCGGCTCGGCCGAGGCCAGCGACGACGATCTGGTCGCGTCGGCGGTCATCTGCAACCAGCGCTCGGTGACGATGAAGTTCGACGGCGAGCTCCCCCGCCTGGCGCCGAAGCGCCTCCACGCGGTCGGCGCGCCTCGCACGGTCGTCGCGGCGCCCGCGATGTCGTGGGGCCGCTGCCTCGCGATCGTCGAGGTCATCGACGCCGACGAGCGCTACGCCGCGCGCGTCGCCGACTCGGCGGCGTACGTCGCCGATCACTTCGCCCAGTTCCTCTGCGCGCACGCGGCCTGAGCCGACCGCGGTCCCGCGCCGCGAACGAGCTCGCTGGCCGCGTGCGCGCCTCGTTCTTTTTCGCCCGTCGAGCGTCCTTGCCCGCCGTCGAGGCGTGCTTCCCTGCGTCGAGTCGTGCTTGCCCGCCGTCGAGGCGTGCTTCCCTGCGTCGAGGCGTGTTTCCCTGCGTCGAGTCGTGCTTGCCCGCCGTCGAGGCGTGCTTCCCTGCGTCGAGGCGTGTTTCCCTGCGTCGAGGCTTCCCGGCATCTCCGTTTTCCCGTCGTTCGTCGATGTAGGACGAGCGCGCAGGTCGACGAGCGATCCGCCCCTGGGGCGTGAGACGTCGCGGTGACACGGTAAAAATCCCGAGAAAGCGAAATTCGCGGGCTCGAGATCCCAGGCATACGGACTGCAGAGCGCATCCGCGGGCGGGTCGAGTCACTCGTGTCGGTCGACGGCGATCGGCGGATGGGAAGGTTCGTGATGCACAAGGCTCTCGCGGTGTTCGTTTGTGGAGCGGTCGTCGCCTCGATCGGTTGCGCGGACGACGACGCGGGGCCGGGCCTTCGAAGCAAGTCGGGATCGAGCCACCGCGGCGACGTCGCCGGCGAGACGACGGCGGGATCCGACACGGCGCCGACGTCCGCAGAGAGCGCCTGCGCGGCGGTGAAGCCGCCGACGACGCTCTCGGACGCGAAGGACGCGCGCGACGTCCGCATCGCCGGCTCCGCGGTCTTCTTCCAGGCCGGCGCGAAGGTGTTCCGCGTGCTCAAGGACGGCACCGCCAAGAAGGAGCTCTACACGTCGCCGAACCTCGTGCGCTCGTACGTCGACGCGACGGTGATGGTGCTCATCGAGACCACGCCCGAGGCGCCGGAGGCCACGATCCGAGTCATCCGGGCGATCGCGCCCGAGGGCAACGACGGTCAGCCGGCGCCGGAGCCGGCGTTCCCGGACTTCCCCACGGCGGCCGACGGAGCGCTCCCCGGCGTCACCGCGGCGACGAACTTCAACGCGGCGGGCACGCGCGTCTTCGCGTCGGACGAGACGTCGTTCTACCTGCTCGCGGACACGGGAGACGGCGACACGATCTTCCAGGTGAGCAAGGACGACCCGAACGCGCGGACGGCGCTGGCGCAGAGCGCGAACGTCATCACGAACCCGCAGATCGCCAGCGGCGCCGTCTGGTACGTGCGCGACCAGCAGCGCATCTTCAAGGTCGCGCTCGCCGACGTGGACAACGGCGTCGAGCAGGGCGAGCCCACCGAGGTCTTCGGCATCGGCTACGCGAGCTGCAGCCTCGCGGTGAACGAGCGCGCGGCGTTCTGCAGCGTCGGCTCCGCCGTCGAGCGTCGCGATCTCACCGGCGCGAACCCGACGACGATCCTCGACGCGCAGAAGAGCAAGACGCAGGCGCTCTTCGGCGCGACGCTCGCGCGCGACGGCGCGCTCTTCGTCCGCTCGGCGGCGCCCGACGAGAAGGTGAAGCACGTCATCCGCGCGCTCGAGCCGAGCGGCGACGCCGTCGAGGAGACCTTCGTCGCGTGCGGCCGCGGCATGGTGACCGACCTCGCCGTCGACGGCGCGAGCGTCGTCTGGACCGAGGAGGGCGCCGGCGTCTTCCTCGCGCCGCGCTGAGCCGTCGCGCCGCGCCCGGGCCGCAGCCTCCGCCCCGCGAACCTCGTCTCCGCCGGCGTTCACGGCGTAAGATGGCGCTCCTCATGAGCGCCGACACCACCACCAGCAAGAGCTACGAGTCCCTCACCGTCGAGCGCAGCGGCGCGATCGCGGAGGTGATCCTCACGGGGCCCGGCAAGGGCAACGCCATGGGCCTCGCGTTCTTCCGCGAGGTGCCGGAGGTGTTCGTCGAGCTCGACCGCGACGAGTCCGTGCGCGTCGTCATCCTGCGCGGCAAGGGCGGCGTCTTCACGTACGGCCTCGATCTCAAGGGCGTCGCTTCGACGTTGATGCCGCTCATCGCGCCCGAGAACCTCGCGAAGGAGCGCGCGCAGCTCCTCCGCCTCATCGGCGAGTGGCAGCGCGCGGCCGATCTCGTCGAGCGTTGCACCAAGCCCGTCATCGCCGCGATCGCCGGGCCCTGCATCGGCGGCGGGATGGACCTCGCCGCGGCTTGCGACGTGCGGCTCTGCTCGCGCGACGCGCGCTTCAGCGTGCGCGAGGTGAAGGTCGCGATCGTCGCCGATCTCGGGAGCCTCCAGCGCCTGCCGCGCATCATCGGTCAGGGGCACACGCGCGAGCTCGCCTATACGGGCGCCGACGTCGACGCGGAGCGCGCGCTCCGGATCGGCCTCGTGAACGACGTCTACGACGACGAAGCCGCGCTCCTCGGCGCCGCGCGCGAGATGGCGCGCGGGATCGCCGAGAACCCGCCGCTCGTCGTCCAGGGCATCAAGCAGGTGCTCTCGTACGGCGACGAGCGGCGCATCCTCGACGGCGAGCGCTTCGCGGCGGTGTGGAACTCGGCGTTCCTCGCCTCGAAGGACCTCGTCGAGGCGATGACCGCCTTCGCGGAGAAGCGCCCGCCGCGCTTCACGGGCGCGTGACCGAGCCGCGGCGCGCCCGAGCCGCGAGCGCGTCGCGGCCCGTCACTTCTCCGCGGCCATGAACGAGACGTAGCGCCCGATCTGCCTGACCGACTCGGCGCCCGGAGAGGTCAGCTCGATGCCGATCGCGCGCGCCACGCCGCCGTCTCCGGAGTGGGGGGCCTTGCTCCAGCGCACCACGCCGCTCTCCGAGACGACCTTGCCGTCGATCGGCAGCGCGAAGCGGACGGTGACCTGCGCGCCGTCCGCGATCTTGCCGCGCGTGACGACGAACAGTCCTCCCTCCGAGATGTCCTCGCTCCGGCCGTCGACGGCGCCGATGCCCGGCACCTCGACGCGCACGGGCGTCCGATACGCCGCGCGCGGGAAGCGCCGCATCTCGGAGGGCGCCGGGCTGGGCGGAGGCGGGGGCGGCGCCTCCTCGGCCGCGGGCGGCGGCGCGACGGAGCGCCGGAGCGGACGGATGGACGTCCCGCGCCGCTCGGGGCTCGCGTCGAGCAGGCGCATGGCGTCGGGCGCCGGCGGCGCCGCCGCGTCGAGCGCCGCGATCAGCTCCTTCGCGGAGGTGAAGCGGTCGGCGCCAGCGCCGGCGAGCGTGCGCGCGACGACCGCGGCGAGCGTCGGCGGGAGCTCTTGCGGCGCCCACGACCCGGAGCGGATCGATCGAACGTCCTCGCCTTCGTGCCGCGTTCTGCCCGCGAGCGCGAGGAACGCGCACGCGCCGACGCCGGCGAGATCGATCGCCGTGTCCTGCGCGCCGTCGGCGAGGTTCGCCGCTTCCCAGTTGACGAGCTTCGCGCGCTCGACGCCCCACGCGTCGCGGACGACGAGGACGTTGTCGGGGCGCACCTCGCCGTGGCGGACGCACGCCTCGTGCGCCGCCGCGAGGACGTCCGCGATCTGCCGGATGAGCGAGCACGCCGCGGCCAGCGGGAGCGCGCCGCGCGCCGCCACGAGCCCTTCGAGCGTCCGCCCCTCGAGCATCTCGACGACGATGTACGGATCCCCCGACTCCGTCGTCCCGGCGTCGCGGAGGTCGACCGAGCCGGGGTGGTTGAAGCTCGCGAGCGCGAGCTGCTCGCGCCGCACGGCGTCCGAGTCCGACTCGTCGTTCGCGACGCGGACGCCGATCTTGAGGAGCGAGCGGCGCGCCGTCCGGAGGTGCCGCACCTCCCAGCGGGAGCCCGCGAGACGTCCGCCGAGGTCGCGGAGCAGCTCGTAGCGGCCCTCGAGGACGGTGCCCTTCTCGTACGACGAGCGGCGCCAGCGCTTGAGCGCGTCCTCGAGCAGGCCCTCGAGCTGGCGCTCCTCGAACGCCTCGCTGGCGACCACGAGCGCCGCGCCCGCCTCGAGCGCGAGCCGGTCGAGCCCGGAGCGCTCGTTGGCGTAGACGTCCTCGGCGACCACGACGGCGGAGGGCGCGTGCTGCGCGACCGCGCCCGCCGCGTCGGCCAGCGGGACGCCGACGGCGTCGCCTCCGAACCGCGAGGCCGCGGCGCGCACGCGGACGACGACGCTCTCGTTCGCCTCGACGACGAGGACCTTGGGGCGGGGCGAGGGCCGCGAGGCCGGGGCCTCCTCGATCACCTCGACGACGTCGAGGACCGACTGCTCCTCGCGCGCCGGCGGCCGCCCGCTCGGCTTGGGCAGCGGCGGCTTCGGCGGCCTCGACGGCGTGGACGCCGTCGAGGCGTCCTTCAGCGAGGTCGAAGCCGCCTTCACCGAGATCGCCGGCGCGGGGAGGGACGCGATCGCCGGAGCGCGCTCCTTGAGCGGCGGCGGCTCCGGCGTCCCTCCCGGCGTGGAGGCGCCGTAGAGCCGCTCGAGGTGCTCGCGGATCTCGCTCGACAGCGCGACCATCGCCTTCACCGGCATCGCCGCGGCGTCCGCGGCCGCGGAAAGCGCGACGTCGTCGGTCGGGTCGTCCATCGCGACGTAGAGGGTGATGGCGCCCTTGGTCGTCCGCAGGTGCACCGGCACCATGTGGTGCTCGAGGGCGATCGACCGTGGCAGGACCGCGACGGCCTCGCGCGAGATCTCGACGCGCTGGAGCGAGACCCACGGGCACGCGAGCTGGTGCGACAGGAACTGCGCGAGCTGGTGCGGGCGGACGAGCCCTCTCTCCGCGAGCAGCTCACCGAGCCGCCGTCCGTCGGTCTTCTGGAGGTTCAGCACCTCGTCGAGGGCTTGCTGCGTGAGCAAGCCCGACGTCACGAGGAGCCGGCCGAGCGGCTGGACGCTGTGCATGACTTCAAATCATCGCCTCGCCGCACGCCTCTTGCACTCGGAAAACGCCACGCGCGCGAGGCGCGCGGGACCCCGGCGCGCCTCGGCGAACGGCGCGCCCGATCGCTCGAAGCCCGGCGGCCGCCGCCGCTCTCGCCCGGACGATGCACGCGCAGCCTCGTCCCCGCGTCTCTGGGTGTACCCGCGGTCCGTCGAATTTCGCGGGGACGACGCGCGGGGCCCGCTCCTCGCTATTTCGAGAGCTTCAGCTCCAGGGCCTTCGGCGTCCCCTCACCGACGTCGACGGTGTCGGACGCTTCCTTGTATCCAGCGGCCCACACCGTCACCTTGTACTTACCGGGGTTGACCGGGCGAGCGATGCCGAGCACCTCGTTGGGGATCGCGTTGCCGTTCAGCTTCACGACGAGGCTCGACAAGGAGCTCGGCGCCGGCGTGAGCTGGATGCGAAGCGTGGGGATGCGCGGCTTGACCTGAGCGAGCTCCTTCTTGCCCTCGTCCTGCGCCTGGCGGAACACCTCGGGCGCGTCCTTCGCGAGCGGGGCGCGGACGAGCAGCTCGTAGGTCTCCGCGGCCTCGACGAGCTTGCCGGTGGCGGCCTGACATTGCCCGATGTGGAGCAGGTGCGTCGGCGCGTTGAAGAACCTCTGCGCGGTCTCGAGGCGCGGGAGCGCCTCGGAGCAGTTGCCGTTCTCCTGAAGCTTGACGCCCTCGAGGTACGCGGCGCGCGCGGTCGCCTTGCGCTCCGACTCGCTCATCTCCACCGGCGGGCCGGCCGGAGGCGGCGCGCTCGACGCGTCCTCGCCGATGGGGATCGAGCCGTCGGTCGCGGCCGCGGCGACCGTGGCGCCCGAGGTCCCGGGCTTCATCGTCGCGACGTACTTCTTGTCGACGTCGTACCAGGCGCCGGTGAGCGCATCGACGATGATCGGGATGCAGAGCGCCACCGGGAAGACGCACGTGAGGATGTCGATCGTGAGCCACCCGGGGTTCATCTGCTTCTTCACGACCCCGTGGTGGTCTTCGTATCCGCTCTTGGTGAGCGAGACCTGCGTGATCCCGCTCCGCTCGACCTCGACCTCGGTGGGCGTGACCCCGAGCTTGCGCGGCCCCTTCGACGCCTCGGCGCCCGGGGGCGTCGATTCGATCGAGACCTTGCCCTTCGTGCCGCGAAACGCCGCGGCGCAGCCGAAGAGCGAGAGCGAGAGAACGATGACCGCGCCGTGTCGCATCCCCCGCGAGCCTACGCGGACCCGCCGTCAGCGGCAACGTCGCTCACGTCGGCGGGCTGCCGGCGATCTTCACGGCGGCGGCTTCGGGATCCGGCGCTCGCTCGTTGGCGCGCAGCCAGCCGAACGCCGCGTCGAAGATGCGCTCTCCTTCTGTGACGTTCCCGTGCGTGCAGCCGGGCATCTCGAAGTACGTGGCCGGCACGCCGGCCCGCGTCGCCGCCTGCGCCGCTTGCTTCATGCGCGCCGGGACGTCGCGATCGCAAGACATCGTCGCGAGCGCCCGCGCTCGGGCGAGGTTCTTGGGCGACGGGTTGGTCGGCGCGCCGATGAGGACGATCCGCGCGTAGCGCCCCGGCCAGCGTTGCACCATCTGCTCGGCGAGCGCCGCGCCTTGCGAGTAGCCGACGAGCGTGATGCCCTCGCGCGGGATCTCCGTGAGGCCGGCCGCGGCGAGGGCGGCCTCCACGCGCGCGTGCTGGCGCGCCGCGTCCCACGAGAAGGTCCGGAACCCCGCGTTCCCCCCGCACGGCTGGTCGCCCTCGATCGCGACGACGCCGCCGTGCTTGCGCGCGGTCTCGGGGAACGTGTGGAGGTACGCGCCGCCGTTCGAGCACACGCCCGGCATGAACACGGTCAGCGGGGGCGCTCCGTCCGGCGAGCGCACGATCGACGCGACCAAGTCGCCCGGGACGAGCAGGCGCTCGACGCGGGCGGGCGGCGGCGGGGACGCGGGCGGCGCGCCCTCGGCGGTCTGGACGGGGCCGGCCTGCGCCGGCGTCGTCGCGGCGCGCGCGGTCGCGGCGCCTTCGGCCGGAGGGGGCTCGGCGACGGCGCGCCGGCGATCGGAAGGGCGACACGCCACGAGACCCAGGAGCGCCACCGCCGCGATCGCCGTCTTCCACACCATCGTCACGCCTCCTGCCCGCCGTCGCGGCGTGCTTTACGTGCGTCGGCCGAGGAGGCCGGACTGTGACGAACGAAGCGCGCGGCGGCTATTTGAACCAGTCCTTCGGCGGCGGGACGTAGATGCCGCCCGGCCCCGTCTTCTTCGGGGGCGGGGCCCGTCGTCGCGGCGCCGGCTTGGCGCGCGGCGTGGCGCGCGCCGAGGCGGCCGAGGCCGTGGGCGCTGTGGCGCTCGGAGCGCTCTCCGTCGCGGGCAGCTCGATCGTCTCCGCGCCCGCGCCGCTCTCCGCCGAATCGGCGCCCGCCGCGGCCGTCGCGGCGGAGGCGCCCTCGCTCGGCGCCGTCGCGGCGGCGTTGGCGGACGCCGTCTCGGCGGGCGCGACGATCTTCGCGGTGCGAGCCTTCGCGACCTCGGCCTTCGGCTTCGTGAGGGCGCTCACGAGCCCGAACGTCCCGAGGGCGATCGCGAGGAGCGCGGCCACGGCGGCCGGGATCACCCAGCGGGGCCGTGGTCCGGCCGGCTCCGGCGTGACGATCGGCGCGGTGGTCGCGCCGACGCTCGCGCCGTCACCGCGCGCGAGCGCGAGGTTCGACACCGACACGCGCGACGTGCGCCCGACCTGTTCGTCGAGGAGCGCGTCGAGCGCGGCCCCGAGCTCCGCCGCGGTCTGCACGCGGTCCTCCGGCTGCCGCGCGAGCAGCCGCGCGATGAGCGCGCGCGCGCCCGGGTCGGTGACCCCCGACATGTCCGGCGGACCGACGGAGAGGATGCGCTCGCGCAGGATCGATAGCGCGTTGCCGCTGAAGGGGCATTTGCCCGTGAGCATCTCGAGCAGGACGACGCCGAGCGCGTAGAGGTCGGCGCGCGCGTCGACCGCGTCGCCGACGGCCTGCTCCGGGGCCATGTACTCCGGCGTCCCGAAGACCGACCCGATGCGCGTCAGGACCTTGCTGCCCGCTTGCGGCGCCGCGGCGACCGAGGCGTCGACCTTCGCGATGCCGAAGTCGAGCACCTTCACGAAGTCGGGGTCCCCGTCGCGATCGACGAGCATCACGTTCTCCGGCTTCAGATCGCGGTGCACGATGCCCTTCGCGTGAGCGGCGGCGACGCCGGACGCGATGCCGCGCATGATGCGGAGCGCGCGCGCGAGGGGGAGCGGCCCCTTCGCGATCTCGTCGCGCAGGCTCGTGCCGCGCAGCAGCTCGAGCACGAGGTAGCACGCGCCGTCGGGGAGGCGGCCGAAGTCGGTCGCGCCGGCGACGTTCGGATGGTCGATGTGCGCCGCGGCGATCGCCTCGCGCTCGAAGCGCGCCACGACCTCCGGCATCGTGCACATCTCCGCGTGGAGGACCTTGACCGCGACCTCCTTGCGCATGAGGACGTGCTCGGCCGCATAGACCACCCCCATGCCGCCCTCGCCGAGGACGCGCGCGATGCGGTAGCGATCGGCGACCATCGTGCCCGCGGGGATGCGGACGTCCTCGAGCTCGTTCGCCGGCGGCGGAACGGTGGCCGCCCTCGCCACGTCTTCGGGGCGCTCCTTGCCCGCCGCGGCGTCCGCGACGGCCGCAGGGACAGCGGGCTTGGTCGCGCCGATGGCCATCGTTCGTCCATTCTACCGGGCGGCGCCGGAATCGCCTCCGTCTACCGCTCCGGCGTTCGCTCGAAGGTGTTCAAGTGTCTGACATCGTTGACGCTATCGTGTGCTCGCCGCGCGCGGCGCGGCTCGTCGCGGGTCGTCATGGCTGCGTGCCATAGGATGACGGCGCGGGGGCGACGGTGGCGCCTAGGACGCGCTCGTCGCCGCGGCGCTTGGCCATGCGCGTGGTCGCCGTCACGGTCGCGCTGGGACGTCGCGTCACGCGGTCGCGCTGGATGTCATGGTCGCGGGACGTTCGCGTTCGCGTCCGACGTCGCGTTCGCGCTGGACGTCGCGGTCGCGGGACGTTCGCGGTCGCATGACGTTCGCGGTCGCGTCGGACGTCGCGGTCGCGCTAGGACGTCGCGGTCGCGCTAGGACGTACGTTCGCGTCGGACGTCGCGTTCGCGGGACGTTCGCGGCCGCGTCGGACGTCGCGTTCGCGTCAAACGTCGCGTTCGCGCTAAGACGTACGTTCGCGTTCGTATCGGACGTTGCGGTCGCGCTGGACTTGACGGCGGCGTCGGACGTCGCGTTCGCGCTGGGCTCGACGGCGGCGTCGGACGTCGCGTTCGCGTTGGACACCGTGAACGGCTCGACCGCCTCGCGCGCGTCGATGCCGGCTCGGCCGCTCGATGCGTCGCGAGCGCGCCGGGCTCCGGGTGTGACGCTCGGCGTCATGACGGTGGAGCCGCGCGTCGCTCGGACCCGTTCTGCCGGGATCGGACATGCGCTATGGCACCGCCATGCACGCCGCATGGTGGATGTTGGGGGCGCTCGCGGTACTGGCGATCGCGTACAGGTACTACTCCGCGTTCATCGCCGCGCGCGTGCTCTGCCTCGACGACGCGCGCGTCACCCCGGCGCACCGCCTCGAGGACGGTCAGAACTTCCATCCGACGAACCGCGTCGTCCTCTTCGGCCATCACTTCGCCGCGATCGCCGGCGCGGGCCCGCTCATCGGTCCCGTCCTCGCCGCGCAGTTCGGCTTCTATCCGGGCTTCCTCTGGATCCTCTTCGGCGTCGTCCTCGGCGGCGCGGTCCACGACTTCGTCATCCTCGTCGCGAGCACGCGCCGCGACGGCCGCTCGCTCGCGGAGATCTCGCGCGAGGAGCTCGGCCCGACGCTCGGGCTCGTCACGGCCGTGGCGATCCTCTTCATCGTCGTCATCGCGCTCGCCGGGCTCGGCAACGTCGTCGTGATGGCCCTCGCCGAGAGCGCGTGGGGCGTGTTCACGGTGGCGGCGTCGATCCCGATCGCGCTCTTGATGGGGCTCTACATCCACAACGTGCGCGGCGGTTCGGTGCGCGGGATACGCGAGGCGACGATCGCCGGCATCGTGCTCCTCTTCCTCGCCCTCGTGTTCGGAAAACACGTCGGCGACTCGTCGTTCGCCGTGCACCTCAAGCTCTCGAAGACGACGCTCACGCTGGCGATGGCGGCGTACGGCTTCGTCGCGAGCATCCTCCCCGTCTGGATGCTCCTCTGTCCGCGCGACTACCTCTCGAGCTACGTGAAGATCGGGACGGTCGCGCTGCTCGTGATCGGCGTCGTCGTCGTGAACCCGCGCATCCAGATGCCGGGCGTCACCGAGTACGTCCACGGCGGCGGCCCGATCGTCAAAGGCCCGCTCTTCCCGTTCGTCTTCATCACGATCGCCTGCGGCGCGATCAGCGGCTTCCACGCGCTCGTCGCGAGCGGGACGACGCCGAAGATGATCGACAAGGAGCGCGACTGTCGCGCGATCGGCTACGGCGCGATGCTGATGGAGGGGCTCGTCGGGATCACCGCGCTCATCGCCGCCTGCGCGATGCCGCAGGAGGACTACGTCGCGATCAACACCAACCCCGCCGTCGCGGTCGTCGCGAGCCCGGCGACGGACGGCGCCGGCCTCGCGCGGAGCGCCGAGGACCTGGCGCTCCTCGATCCGATCCTGTCGGCGCACGATCGGGAGCTCCTCGGCCTCGCCGACGGCGAGCCGGCGTCGTCGCTCGCCGGGAAGAAGGTCGTCCTCTCGAACGCGCTCGCGCTCTCGAACCGGTCGCTCGCCGCGCTCGGCTACGACGTCGACGCCGAGGCGCCGCGCGCGACGATGCTGCAGGACGCCGACTTCCTCCGCCTGGGCGTGAAGGTGAAGGAGCTCCCGGCGCTGCAGGCGGAGGCCGACGAGGTCGTGGCAGCGCGCACCGGCGGCGGCGTCTCGCTCGCCGTCGGGATGGCGCGCGTCTTCAGCGGCCTGCCGGGGATGAAGACGCTGCTCTCGTACTGGTACCACTTCGCGATCATGTTCGAGGCGCTGTTCATCCTCACGACGATCGACACGGGGACGCGCATCGGACGCTTCTTGATGCAGGAGCTCATGGGACGGATGTCGCCCGAGCTCGGCAAGTCGACGAGCCGCGCGGGGGCGTTCGTCGCGACGGGGCTCATCGTCGCCGGCTGGTCGTACTTCATCCTCACGGGGAGCATCTCCACGATCTGGCCCATGTTCGGGATCGCGAACCAGCTCCTCGCGTGCACGGCCCTCTGCGTCGCCACGACGATCCTCCTCCGCGAGGCGACGAAGAAGCGCTACGCGCTCATCACGATGGCGCCGCTCGCGTTCGTGGGGACGACGACGATCGCCGCGGGCGTCGAGAGCGTTCGCTTGATCTTCCTCCCGATGCTGGACAAACCGGCGACGTACACGACCGGCATGGTCAACGTGATCGTCACGTCGCTCCTGCTCGCCTGCGTGGTGCTCGTGATCCTCGGCAGCGCGGTCCGCTGGTGGGCCCTCTACCGCGCGCCTGCGCCCGACGCCGACGCCGCGGCCCCGTCCTGAGATTTCGCGGCGTCGTCGCGAGATTCCGCGGTCCCGTCGCGAGATTCCGCGCGTCCGGTCGCAAGGTTCCGGCGCCGTCGTGAGATTCGCAGTGTCGTCGAGAGAGTCGCGTCGCCGTCGCGAGATTTCCGCGTCGCCGTCGCGGTGTCCCGCCGCTCCGTTCAGAGAGTTCGCGTCTCACCTCGTGAGCTCGCGGCACGGCGCCGAGGCCCCGCGGCTTTTGCAGCGACCCGCCGAGGGCCGCGCCGAGCGTCCGAGGCGCGAGGCGAAGGCGCCGGCGCGGCCGCGGCGAGAGGCCGGCGGGGCGGCGAGAAGAGGCCGCCGCGGCCGGTGAGCGCTGATACCATTGCGCAGCGATGTCCGGCGCCCCGCGCTACGAAACGATCCTGAAGCTCGCGTCCGGTGGGATGGCGACCGTCTGGATCGGGACGGTGCGAGGCGCGCTCGGCTTTCGGCAGCTCGTCGCGATCAAGAAGCCGCACCCGCACCTGCTCCAGGACGCGGGCTTCCGCGGCGAGCTCGTGGCGGAGGCGCGGCTCGCCTCGATGATCCGCCACGCGAACGTCGTGGACGTGCGCGACGTCGAGATCGACGGCGACTCGATCAGCCTCGTCATGGACTTCATCGAGGGTGCGTCGCTCGGCGAGCTGCTCGTCGCCGCGAGCAAGCGAGGCGGCGCGGACGCGCGCCTCCCGCCCCGCGTGGCGGTGCGGATCGTCCGCGACGCCTGCGCGGGCCTCCACGCGGCGCACGAGCTGGTCGACGAGCGTGACCGGCCCGTCGGGCTCGTGCACCGCGACGTGTCGCCCCAGAACGTGCTCGTCGGGACGGACGGGATCTCGCGCGTCACGGACTTCGGGGTCGCGAAGTTCGCGCGCAAGCACGGGCAGTCGACGAGCGAGGGCAGCCTCAAGGGGAAGCTCGCGTACATGCCGCCGGAGTACCTCCGGGGCGAGGCGATCGACCGGCGCTTCGACGTGTTCGCGATGGGCGTCGTCCTCTGGGAGGCGCTCACCGGCAACCGCTGCTTCCGCGGCGACAACGAGGCCGAGACGCTCCGGCGGCTGCTCGACGTCGTGCCCGCGCCGGTGTCGTCCTTCGCGCCCGAGCTCGAGCCGCTCGACGCCGTCGTCGCGTGCGCGCTCGCCAAGGACCGCGCGGAGCGCTTCCAGAACGCGGCCGCGATGGGCGCCGCGCTCGAAGGCGCCGCCGGCGCGGCGGGGCTCCTCGGCGGGCACACCGAGGTGGCGGCCACGTTGAACGAGCTCGTCGGGCAGGCGATCGCCGAGCGCCGAGCGCTCGTACGCGCCAAGCTCGCGCACGAGCCGTCGGTCGCGAGCTTGATGGGCCTGCCCGCGATCGATCTGACGCGCGCGGCGCCCTCGACGGCGCCGTTCGGCCCCCCGACGACCGCGAGCCCGGCGGCGACCCCGAAGATGGCGGGCGCTGCCGCGCGCTCGGCGACGCTCGCCTCCCCGAGCGCGGTCCCGTCGACGCAGCCCATGACGCCGGCGATGGACGCGTCGCCCGCGACGACGCCGGCGCTGAACGCCACGCCCGTGATGGACGGGTCGCCCGCGACGACGCTGAACACGCCGCCGGTGATGGACGCGCTGCGCGCGGCCACGACGGCGCTGAACGCGTCGCCCGCGATGGCCGGGTCGCCTGCGACGACGGCGCTGAACGCGTCGCCCGCGATGGCCGGGTCGCCCGCGACGACGGCGCTGAACGCGTCGCCCGCGATGGCCGGGTCGCCCGCGCCGACGGCGCGGAACGCGTCGTCGGCGATGGCCGCGCCGCCCGCGATGACGACGGCGCCTGCGAACGGGGCCGCGGCGGCGCCTTCGTTGAATGCCGCGGCGGCGATGGCCTCCGCCGTCGTCCCTCCGACGATGTCGTCGCCTCCGATGAACGTGGCGGCGCGCCCAGGCGCTCCGGCCTTGTCCACGCTCGCGTCCGCAGCGCCGCTCGCCGGCCGGCACCCCGCGATCCCGACGCTGCACGCCGCGGGCGTCGTCGCGGCGCCCGGCGCGAGCACGCTCCGCTCGGAGGAGACCGATCGCGATCTCGCGGCGCGCGAGCCGTCCGCCCAGCACGCGCTCGCGGCCAACGCGTATGCGATCGAGCCACCGCCGAAGCGATCGCTCGTCCCCCTCCTCGCGGGGGCGTTCCTCCTCGCGACGATCGGGATCGGCGCGACCGTCGCGCTGACGCGTTCGAAGCCCGATCGGGCCGAGACGACGGCGCCGTCGGACACGTCGGCCGTGGCGCCGGAGGACCCGTCGTCGGCGAAGCCGGCCTCGTCCCTCTCCGCGAGCGCGGCGGCGGAGGAGCCGAGCGCCGTCGCTGCGACGTCGGGCTCCGCTCCGAGCGTCTCGACCGGCGCCGAAGCCCTTACGACCTCGGCGGCGACCGCCCCACCGCGGGCCACGGCGCGCGTCAACGGAGGTCGCGCTCCCGCGCGGACGAGCGGAGCCCCGCAGACGCCGGCTCCTGCGCCGTCGCCTACGCCGACCATCAAGAAGCCGCCGGCGAATCCTTACGAATAGCGGCACGAGAAGCAGCGCCGCTCTCCGCGTGGGAGGCCACGCTCGCTCGTGCGGCGTCGTTCGCTGCGGGACGGCGTGCGCTCGTGGACGGCGTCCGTTGGCTAGGGATGCTGCTCGCTCGTGGTCGACGTCCGTTGCGTGAGACGGTGCTCTGTCGTGGGACGTCGCTCTGCTGTGCGAACGGCGCTCTGTTGCGGGACGTCGCTCCGTTGTGGGATGGCGCTCCGTCGTGGGCGCTTCGTCGTGGGATGGCGCTTCTCCCGTGCGTTCTTCCTCGACGCTGCGGGCGTTCCCGCTGTCGTCGTCGTGGCACGCGGCGGAAGCGCGTACGATATGGGCATGTCGGAGTTCGTCCTCGACGAGACCGCGAAGGTCTCGTTCGATCGCCGCGGCCTCAAGATCCTCTCGGTCGATCTCGTCGTCGTCGACGGGCCGTCGCGCGGCGCACGCCTCCGCGTCGAGGGGAACAAGGCCAAGGTCGGCAGCGCCGAGGGCTGCGCGCTCCGTCTCGCGGACCGCTCGGTCTCGCGGCTCCACGTCGAGCTCGAGGTGAAGGCCGGCGCGGTCACCGTGCGCGATCTGGGGAGCACGAACGGCACCTTCGTCGGCGACGTCCGCGTTCGCGACGCCGACGTGGGGCCCGGCGCCGTCATCCGCTGCGGCTCGTCCGCCTTCCGCGTCGAGTCGGCCGACGAGCCCGCGTTCGTCGCGATCTCCGAGCGCACGCGCTTCGGCGACCTCGTGGGCGCGAGCCTCGAGATGCGTCAGGTCTACGCCGTGCTCGAGCGCGTCGCGCCGTCCGACACGACGCTCCTCGTTCAGGGAGAGACGGGCACCGGCAAGGACGTCGTCGCCCGCTCGGTCCACGCCGCCTCGCCCCGGGCGAAGGGGCCGTTCGTGCCGGTCGACTGCGGCGCGATCCCGGAGAACCTCTTCGAGAGCGAGCTCTTCGGTCACGTGCGCGGCGCGTTCACCGGCGCGGTGCAGAACCGGGTCGGCGCCTTCGAGGAGGCCGGCGGCGGCACGCTGTTCCTCGACGAGATCGGGGAGATGCCGCTCGCGATGCAGGCGAAGCTCCTCCGCGCGATCGAGTCGCGCCGTGTCCGCAGCGTGGGGTCGAGCAAGGAGACCGACGTCGACGTCCGCATCGTCTGCGCGACCAACCGCCGCCTCGCGCAGATGGTCAACGAGGGCACGTTCCGCGAGGACCTCTACTACCGCCTCGCCGTGGTCGAGGTGACGCTGCCTCCGCTCCGCGCCCGCAAGGAGGACATCCCCGAGATCGCGCGGCACCTCTACGAGAAGATGATGACGGCGCGCGGTCAGCCCGACGCCGCCGCGCGCGGCCTGCCGCCCGAGCTCGTCGACGGCCTCCGCGCCCGCGCGTTCCCGGGCAACATCCGCGAGCTCCGCAACGTCATCGAGCGCGCGGAGACCCTCGGCCAGACGTCGCGCGCCGCGCCGTCGTCGGGAGACGCCTCGAGCGAGCCCTCCGCGCGCGCGGCCAACGTCCTGCCGGAGGGCGTCGAGAGCATCGTCCCGCTGCACCTGCCGCTGAAGGACGCGCGCGACGCGTGGACGAGCGAGTTCGAGAACGTCTACGTCCGCGCGATGATGCGAAAGACGAACGGCAACCTCACGCGCGCGGCCGAGCTCGCCGGCGTCAGCCGCCGGTTCCTCCAGCGGACGATCGCGCGCCTCGGCCTCCGCTCCGCCGACCTCGACGACGACGACGTCTGAACGCCGCCGCGCCACGCCGCGTGTCGTGAACGCCGGGCGACGACGCGGAGCGCGACCCCTGCGAGGACGCCCGGCGGGCGCGACGCCGGCGAGGACGCTCGGCGAAGACGCAAACGTCAGCGGGCGCGACGCTGGCGAGGATGCTCAGCGGAGATGGACGCCGACGAAGACGCTCGGCGGGCGCGGAGGCGGACGCCCGGCGGGCGCGGACGCCTGCGAGGATGCTCGGCGGAGATGGACGCCGACGAAGACGCTCGGCGGGGCGCGCACGCCTGCGAGGATGCGCGGCGAGGACGCGGACGTCGTTGGGCCAGACGCCGGGGAGCAAGACACCGGGGAGGCCGACGGCGGGACGGCGTCGCTGCAGGCCCGCAGGTCCCTGCAGCCCGGGAGCGCGCGTCGTCGCTGACGCGGGCCGACGGGCCGCCGCCGGCCGATCGCGACACGTTCGACGCGTTTCCGCTCGCAATTGTGTGAAATGACATGGCTCCAGCCGGGCACGCCGCGTGGAGATGGGGTGGGCGAGGGCGCGGTCGCCCTCCTCTTACGGACGGACGGAGGACTCGATGGTCGCACGGTTGGTTCTGGTGGGCTCGGTCGTGATGGCGCTCGCGGCGTGCAACGTGGTGCGGGACGACGGCGAAGGTCTCCCGGGGAGCTCGAGCTCCGGCGGCTCGAGCTCGGGTGGAAACAGCTCGGGTGGAAACAGCTCGGGC
>JAHBWF010000156.1 GCA_019637105.1 Labilithrix sp. | reverse complement strand
GCCGTCGACGACCGTCGCCGTCGACGCCAGCCACTCCCACCGCAGCCGGTCGCCCGTACGCGCGCGCGGGCGGGCGTCGATCCCGAGCGCCCGCGCCGCGGAGACCGTCGCGTCGGACAGCGCGCGAACGCACCCCGCCGCGCTCCTCGCCGCGACGGCGATCGTCTCGTCGTCCGTGCGCCGGGCGCATAGATCGAAGCCCGCCGCTGCGGCGTCGCACGCCGAGACCATCGCGCGCGCGGCGTCGGGGAGCTTGCCAGGGTCGCTCCGAGTGATCATCTCTGCGGGCGTCTCTCCCCGTGTGGTCCGGCCCGTTCGGCCCTCGGTGGCGGGACGCCCGCTGGACGAAGACGACGGCGACGTCGCGCGGCGCCACCGTCCACGCGCGACGCGCAGCTTGCTACGCACCCGCGTTGCCTCTCTCAGCATCGCTCATCCTCCTCGAGGTCCGCGCGTCCCCGCTCGAGGTCCGCGCGTCCAGCCGCACGAGCGTTGCCGATCCCGTGCCACGCGCGCGAGCGCCTCTCTACCCCGCGGCGCGCGCCAGGGCTCGCGCGGGCCGCCCGCCGCGCTCGCCCCACCTGGTGCCTTCTGCTACGCGCGAACCCGTGCCGCGAGTGAGTTCCGCCGCGCGAGCACCTGGACCGAAACGTGCTTCTGGAGACTCTCTGCCCTCGCGCGCCCACGCGTTTTCAACCTCGGCATTTCACCCCGAGAGGACCGCATGACCGTCCAGCCGCTCTTCGAGACCCTCGATCACCCGGTCTCCCTGACCGTCGCCGAGCGCCACGCCGACACGGACACGCCCCCCCGGCTCGCGGTGGACGAGACGGCGCGATCCGCGCACCTCCGGACGCAGTTTCTCCGGCGCGTGGCGCACGACATCGCGTCGCCGACCGGCGTGACGATGACGGTCCTCGAGGAGCTCGCGAACGAGAGCGCGCGCCCCGAGCTCGTCGCGATGGCGCGGCGCGGGCTCCGGCGCCTCCTCCGCCTCTCGGAGCAGCTCGCGCTGGCGGCCGACCTGGAGGCCGCCACCTTCACGCCGGACCGGACGCTCGAGGACGTGCGGAGCCTCGTGAAAGACGCGCTCGGGCAGGCGGTGGCGATCGACGGCCGCCGCGACGTCATCACGACGTGCGAGGTGCCCGACGCGAAGCTCGTCGCCGACATCGACCGCCGCGTGCTCGGCTCGATCCTCCGCGAGGTGATCGGAAACGCCCTCCGGCTCGCGAGCTCGCGGGTCGCGGTGGACGTCGAGCACGCCGACGGCAAGGTGACCGTGCGCGTGCAAGACGACGGGCCGGGCTTCTCGCCCGAGGTGCTGGCCACGCTCGGCCAGCGCTTCACCGCCGGCTCGACGTCGCGCGGGCTCGGCCTCTCGCTCTCGATGGCCGAGGAGGTCCTCGCCGCGCACGGCGGCGCGCTCACCGTCGAGGCCAGCGGCCTTCCGCCCGGCCGGCGCGGCGTCCGCGGCGCGGCCGTGCGGATCACGTTCCCGCTCGCGTGAGCCACGCCGCCGCCCCCCGCGTCACCGCGCGGCTTGGCCGCGCCGCTGCGCGATCACGCCTTCGTAGCCCTGCGCGGCGGCGGAGGCGATGAACCAGCCGACGAAGGCCGTCCACGCGCCGACGGCCAGGCCGGGCCCCCGCCCGCTCAGGAGCGCCGCGCCGAGCCCGACGAGGACGAGCGACCATCCCACGATCTGGCCCGACCAGGCCGCGAGGCGCGTCGCGCGGTCGACGTCGGAGGTCGCCTTCCAGAGCGCCGCGCGCAGGATCCGTCCGCCGTCGAGCGGGTAGGCGGGCAAGAGGTTCACGGCCGCGACGACGAAGCTCGCCGCCGCGATCTCCAGCAGGACCACCCCCGGCGCGCCGAGCCGGTCGAGGTCGTCGAGCGCGCGCGGCAGGGGCGCGCTCGCGATCGCCACTCCACAGGCGAGCACCAGCGCGATCCCGAGGCTCGCGGCGGGTGCGATCAGCGCGCCGAGGACCTCCGTCTTCGGAGACGCAGGCTTGCGCTCGACGTCCGTGACGCCGCCGAGCACGAACAAGGTCAGCCGTCGCACGGGGAGCCCGCGCCGGCGCAACGCGACGACGCGAACGAGCTCGTGCGCCCCAAGCGAGGCGAACAGCCCCGCCGCGGCGACCGCCGAGGCGAACGCGAGCGCGGAGGCGTCGAGGTCGGGCAACAGTCGTCGGTTCAACGACACCATCGTCCAGGTCGCCAGGACGAACGTGACGATCCAGCTCCAATCGACGAAGACGTCCACGCCGAAGAGGCGCCCGAGCGGCAAGCGGCGGTTCATGGACGACGCAGCTGCAGCGGCCGTACCGCCGCGCGTGGCCGGCGGGACGCAGCGGCATCGAACCTGCAAACGTGCAGCGCGATGATCTCCACCACCACCAAGACCACCGAGCGAGAGCAATGGCGCGCCCGCATCCTCCAGGCGCTGGCGGAGCTGGACACGAGCCCTCCCGGGCTCGAACGAGCGCCCGACCGACCGAAGGACGACGGCGACGCCGCGACCGCGACACCGCGCTGATCCGAGCGTGGCCCGGCCGCGACGACCGCCCTCGACCGCTCCGCGCGCGAGTCCCGGCGCCGACGCAAGACGAGGCGGCTTCTCGCGGAGAGGCCGCCTCGTCTTGCGTCGTCGACGCGGATTTTGCGTCGCGACGCGCGGCTTGCCGCCCGTCGGGCCCCTTAGGAGTCGGGCCCCTCAGGACTCAGGACGGCGGGAGATCGGCGTCGGGCTTCGCCGCCTCGCCGCCCGCCGCCGCGCCGTAGCGCTCGAGCTTGCGGTAGAGCGTGCGCCGGTCGAAGCCGAGCACCTGCGCGGCGCGCGACTTGTTCCCGCCGACGAGCGAGAGGACGCGCAGGATGTAGCGGCGCTCCAGCTCGTCCATCGTCACGATCTCGGTCGGATCGTTGGCCGCGACGACGAAGCGCTCGGCGCGGTACGCGCGGATCTTCTCCGGCAGGTCCTCGACCGTGATCTGATCGAAGCGCGCGAGGGCGACCGCGTGCTCCATGCAGTTCTCGAGCTCGCGGACGTTGCCCGGCCAGTTGTAGGCCATCAGCTTCTCGGCCGCCGTCGTCGAGAGCTCGAGGGAAGGCTTGGCGTTGCGCTCCGCGAACTGCTTGAGGAAGTGCTGGGCGAGGTGGAGCACGTCGCCCCCGCGCTCGCGCAGCGGCGGCACGTCGATCTTCACGACGTTGATGCGGTAGTAGAGGTCCTCGCGGAAGCGCTTCTCGTACACCTCGTCTTCGAGGTTCCGGTTCGTCGCCGCGACGATGCGCGCGTCGAACGGGATCTCCTGGTTCGCGCCGACGGGCCGGACCTTGCGCTCCTGGAGCGCGCGCAGGAGCTTCGGCTGCACGTCGATCGGGAGCTCGCCGATCTCGTCGAGGAAGAGGGTCCCGCCCGTCGCCTGGACGAAGAGGCCGGTGCGCTGCGCCTTCGCGTCCGTGAACGCGCCCCGGGCGTGGCCGAACAGCTCGCTCTCGAGCAGCGAGTGCGGGACCGCGGCGCAGTTGATCGCGACGAAGGGCCCGTTCTTGCGGCGGCTCCGGTTGTGGATGCCGCGGGCGATGAGCTCCTTGCCGGTGCCGGTCTCGCCGTGGATGAGGACCGAGGCGTCGCTCTCGCCGACGCGGTTGATGAGCTCGTAGACGCGTCGCATCGCGCCGCTCTGACCGACGATCCGCTGATCGTTCCCCTCGCCGTCCACGGCCTGGCGCAGGCGCTTCACCTCGTCGGAGAGGCGCCGGTGCTGGATGGCGCGCGAGACGCTGAGGAAGAGGAGCTTCGGGTCGACCGGCTTCGTGATGAAGTCGTAGGCGCCGACGCGGATGGCGCCGATCGCGGTCTCGAGGCTCCCCTGCCCCGTGATCACGACGACGGGCATGTCCGGCCGCGTCCCGAGGACGCGCTCGCACAGATCGAGGCCGCTCATCTCGGGCATGCTCAGGTCGGTGAGGACGACGTCGAAATCCTGCTCTGCGACCAGCTCGAGCGCGCGCTGGGCGTTCGTCGACGCAGTGACCTTGAAGCCGTGCCGCCCGAGCGCCATCTCGAGCAGGTCGCAGGTCTCCTGTTCATCGTCGACGACCAGGATGTGACCTTTCATCGTGTACCTCGGGAGGGTGAGACGTTCGAGCCCAGGAACAGCAGCTCTACTGCTGGGAGGGCGAGGACCGCGGCAGCATGGGCTGTACCAACACCGAAGTCGCAAGACTCCGCATTTAATGGGGGACTCCCCGATCCGACCGGCGAGGCAACATGCCACGCTCGTCGCTTCGTGTCACGAGTGGGACATCGGTCGGAGGAGGCGGATGGACCTGCCGTCCGATCGGTCCACGGAGCCGCCTCATGGGCGGCGGCGCGGCGTCGCGAGGTCCCTCGATTGCATCGACGTCGAGGGAGGTGTCCGATGAGCGAAACGAAAAAACAAATCACGCAGAATCCAGGCCGCGACGACGTCCACGAACAGCGCGAGCGGGACCAGGAGCGGGAGGGCGTCGTCGACGCACCGGAGCCCGCCGCGGAGGCCACGCCGCCTCCGCCGAAGCAGCCGCCGCCGCGGACGTGAAGCGTCCGATCGCGACGGCGCCGCCTCGAGATCACGAACGCCGCGCGGGCGGACGCCGCGCGCGGCTCACGGCCGCTGCGCGCGCAGCGTCTGCGACGGACGCGTTCCCGCGAGCACCTTCTCGACCTGCGCGGCGAGCACGGCTCCGGGGATCGGCTTCACGAGGAACGCGTCGGCGCCCGCGAGCAGCGCCGCCTCCAGGTCCTGACGCGCCGAGAACGCCGTCAGGACGACCACGGGGACGTCCTTCATGCTCGGGTCCGTCCGCCAGGCGCGCGCGAGCTCGAGACCGTCGCCGTCCGGCAGCCGGCAGTCGAGCACGACCGCGTCGGGCCGCCGCTCTTGAGCGAGGCTCCGCGCCGCTTCGAGGTTGTCGGCGTGCATCACCTCGAAGCCAAAATGTCGCAAGGTCGCGGTGGTGATGACCTGCGCGTCGACGTTGTCCTCGACGACGAGCACGAGACGCGTCCGGGTGGGGAGCTGAGTTGGCATCGTCCCGGTCGGGATGCAGCAACCGAGCCGCTGCGCGCTCAGGCGACAGTTGTGCGACACCGTAAGACACGGCGATCGAGCGGATGGCCGGAAATCAGCGCGTTTTCTTCCCGCCGGCGCGCGGGCGCTTCGCTTTCGCCGGCGCCGGCGTCTTCTTCGGCGACGCGACGTCGGCCGCGGGCGACTCGTCCTGCGGCGCCGTCGACGCGGAGGGAGCCGGCGCGGGCTCGCCCTCGCCCGCCGGCGGCGCCTCCGCGGGACCGGACAGCGACGGCAGCTCCAACGGCGCCGGCGGGTTGGTCGCGAACTGCGTCCGGTTCTTGATCGTCTTCTCGGGCCCCCAGAGCGCCACGCCGCCGACGCCCGCGGCGCCGACGACGAACACGATGAGGGCGAAGAAGAGCAACGTGTGAAGCCCCGAACGCGGCACCGCCGCGGAGTGCCCCCGCCGGGCCTGGGGCCGCGGCGCCGACCCCTCCATCCAGAGCGGGGTCTCCTGGGGCGCGCGCGCGTCCGGCAGCGGCGGCGTCGTCGCGCCCACCGGCTCGTTCGCCAGCGGAGTCGACGCGCCTGCCGGCTCGCTCGCCGGCGGAGTCGACGCGCCCGCCGGCTCGTTCGTCGCGGCTCCGATGGGTGAAGCGCGATCCGCTTCCAAGTTCCCCATGCCTCTCAGTCGAGCATCACGCATGCCACGGAGCAAGCCCACAGTTGTGCGGCAGTTTCGAGGTCCCTCAACCGCGAGACCGGATCGTCGTTGGCTCGGCGGCCGCGCCGATGAATCAGCCGGCTCCTCCCGAGACGCTCGTCGCCGCCCGCGCCGAGGTCGAACGCTCGGCCGCCTCGGCGCGCGAACGCGGCGCCGGTCGAACCTCGCGCGCGATCGCCTCGAGCCCGGCGCGCGCGGGGCGGGAGCGCGCGGAGGCGCGGAGGCGCGGAGGCGCGGAGCTCGAGCGCCGGCGTGCCGCGCGGCCGGTTGCCGACTTGCCGCTGGCACGATCGCGACCTCACTCTGTCGAGTGATGACCTTTCACGTCGTGCGCAGATGGAAGCTCTGGTGCGTGGACGATCCGCGGCACGAGCTGGGCGGGCTCTTCGTCGACCTCGCGAGCGCGATCCGCTTCATCCGACGCCACGCGAGCTCGGCCCGCATCGTGGTGCGGGCGACGCCGTCCTGACCGCGAGGCCCCCCGCGCGTTCGAGCCGCGCCGCTCGACCGGCGGCGCGCGGGTTGCTCGAGCGACCGGGGGCAGATGATCGGTCGTCGCGTGCTCGGACCGTTGCCGCGCTGGATCCTCCGCGCGATCGCGGCGCCGTCCCTCCGCGCCGGTCGCGAGGCGGAGGTCCGCGCGGCGCCCGCGCCGGAGGAGGGCGCGCGCGCGGAGCCGCCGCCCAAGGTCGGGCTCGCCCTCGGCGCCCTCGGCGTCGTCTACGGCGACATCGGGACGAACCCGCTCTACGCGCTCCAGGACGCCTTCGGCGGCGCCGACGCGCTCGCGCGCACGCCCGCGAACCTCTTCGGCGTCCTCTCGCTCGTGTTCTGGTCGCTCGTCCTCGTCATCTCCGTCAAGTACCTCACCTTCGTCATGCGCACCTCGAACGAGGGCGAGGGCGGGATCCTCGCGCTCCTCGCGCTCGTGCCCAAGGAGAAGCCGGCCGGCGCGACGGTCGCCGAGCGGCCCGCGTGGATCGCGCTGCTCGTGCTCTTCGGCGCCGCGCTGCTCTACGGCGACGGCGTGATCACGCCGTCGATCTCCGTCCTCGCCGCGGTGGAGGGCCTGAAGACGGCCGCGCCGGCCACCGCGAAGGCGGTCGTCCCCCTCACGATCGCGATCCTCGTCGCCCTCTTCACCGCGCAGAAGCACGGCACGCGCCGCATCGGGAGCGTGTTCGGGCCCGTGATGCTCGTCTGGTTCGTCTCCATCGCGCTCCTCGGCGCCCGTCAGATCGTCGTCGAGCCGCGCGTGCTCGTCGCGCTCGATCCGCGCTGGGCGTTGAGCCTCCTCTGGAACGAGCCGGGCCACGTCGCCCACGTCCTGGGCGCGGTCGTCCTCACGATCGCCGGGGGCGAGGCGCTCTACGCGGACATGGGGCACTTCGGGCGGAGGCCGATCCAGCTCGCCTGGTACGGCTTGGTCCTGCCGTCGCTCCTGCTCGCCTACCTCGGACAGGGCGCGCACCTGCTCCGGGCCGACCTCCCGCCGCACACGAGCACGTTCTTCGCGATCGTGCCGTCCTCGCTCGTCGTGCCGATGGTGCTGCTCGCGACCGCCGCCACGGTGATCGCGTCGCAGGCGCTGATCTCCGGCGCGTACTCGCTCACGAACCAGGCCGTCGAGCTCGGCTACTTCCCGCGCGTCCGGATCGTCCACACGTCGGCCGAGCAGATCGGCCAGACCTACGTCCCGGTGGTCAACGGCGTGATGATGGTCGCCTGCGTCGCCCTCGTCGCCGGCTTCGGCGCCTCGAGCCGGCTCGCCGCCGCGTACGGTCTCGCCGTGTCCGGGACGATGGCCATCACGTCGATCGCGTACTTCGTCGTGCTCCGCCGCCGCTTCGGCCGCCCGCTCGTCCTCTCGGCGCTCCTCGTCGGCTCGTTCCTCGTCGTCGATCTCGGCTTCTTCGGCGCGAACCTGAGCAAGTTCTTCGCCGGCGGCTGGGTGCCCGTCGGGCTCGGCGTCGCCGTCTACCTCCTGATGACCACCTGGACCAAGGGCCGGCACCTGCTCGCCCGGACGATGGCCGACCGCTACCTTCCGCTCGAGGCGTTCGTCGCCGACGTCGGCGCGAGCGGCGTCGCGCGCGTCCGCGGCACGGGCGTGTTCATGACGGCGCACGTCGGAGGCACGCCGCACGCGCTCCTCCACCACTTCAAGCACAACCAGGTGCTCCACGATCAGGTCGTCGTCCTGCACGTCGTCACGACCGGCGCGCCCTTCGTCTCGGGTCAGGAGCGCGTGAGCGTCCGCGCCTTCGACAACGGCGTCTTCTCGGTGCTGGTGACGACCGGGTTCTTCGAGCGCCCGAACGTCCCCGAGCACCTCGCCGCGTGCGCGCCGCTCGGCCTCGTGGTCGATCCCACCCGGACGACCTACTACCTCGGCCACGAGACGCTCGTGCCCTCGAAGAAGAAGAAGGGCATGATGACCTGGCGCAAGCAGCTCTTCGCGTTCGAGACCCGCAACGCCCAGAGCGCGCCGCTCTACTTCGGCTTGCCGCCGAACCGCGTCGTCGAGCTCGGGATGCAGATCGAGATCTGATCCGCGGCGCGCGCCTCGCGCTCCGAAGCCGTCGACGCCCGAGCGCGACCGCGTTTCCGCGTTCCGCCGCGCGGACGACGACCTACGTTGTCTCCGAGGATCCCGTCATGGCCGACCGGTCTCTCCCCGTCCCGAGCCTCCCGGAGCCGCGCCGATCGCGGTGGAGGTACCTCCTCCCGATCGTCTGGGCCGGCCTCGGCGCTCGCCTGGCCGTCGCGCTCGCGCGCGGCGAGTCCGTGCGCGACGACTTCCTCTCGCTCGCGCTCGTGGCGTTCTTCATGACGACCGCCGTGCTCGGCAGCCGGGTCTGGCTCTGGCTCCACGACCGGTGGGAGCAGCTCGGGCTCGGGCGGCGCGCGCACGCGCTCGGGTCGCCTCCGCCGTCCGGTCACGCCGGGTGACGCCGCGACGAGCTCAGCGGTGGATCGGCAGGGTGATCGTGATGCTCGTGCCGTGGTCGTCCGGATCGCGGCGGCTCTCCACGTCGATCCGACCGTCGTGCGCCGCGACGATCTGCCGAACGAGCGAGAGCGCGAGGCCGTCGGCGTGGACCGCGCCGGCGCGTCGCTCGAAGAGGAACGGGAGCTTGTCCTCCGGGATGCCCGGACCGTCGTCCTGGATCGAGATGGAGGCCACGTCCGCGCCGCTCTCGCGCGTCACGTGGACGAGGATCGAGCCGCCGACGTCTCCGCTCGTCTCTCCGTGCGCGACGTAGCGGAGCGCGTTGCCCACGAGGGCCGTGACCGACCACGCGAGCTTCTCGCGGTCCACGCGCAAGCGCGGCACGTCTCCGAGCGTCGCGATGCGGAGGTCGATCCGCGAGCGCGCCGCCTGCTCGACCAGCGGCCGGAGGCTCACGCTCAAGAGCTCGGGGACGTCGGTCTCTTCGAGCTGGAGGGGGACGTGTTGCTCGGTCATGGGTCGCCGCGTGATGGGTCCTGCTTGCCGCCATGGTGCCCACGTCGGCGCGCGCGCGTCGAGAAGGCGCGACGCCGCAGGCCGCGGTGCGGCCCGCCGCCCGCGCCGCGTTCACGGGCGACCGCAGGCGTCGCGCGGCTCGCGCCCTACCACCACCCGGCCGCCGAGGAGGACGAGCTCCGTGCCCTCGTGGTCGAGGAAGACCGGATCGAGCGGCATGAAGCGACGCTTGTCGAGGTCGTCGTCCATGCGCCCGGCGGAGCCTCCGCGCGGGCGCGCGCCCGACGAGGGCGCCGGGCCCTGCTCGCGATCACGGACGCGCCAACGCGACTCCGGGTTCTGGACGAGCGCGACGTAGCTCGCGCGCGGCGCGACGCGGAGCAGGTGGAGGAGCGCGGCGTAGGACACGGCGCTCTCACCGTCGAGCTCGTACATGAGGTGCGCGTGGTCGCGGTGGGAGGTGATCGCGTACGTGCCTCGCGCGACCTCGATCGCTCCCGCGCGCTCCCGCGCGCCGCGCGCCCTCCGCGAGCGCCGCGGGCCGGCGTCCGGCTCGGGCGCGCCGACGCGGTCGACGTGCGCGGTCACCCGCTCTCCGCCGCGATCGTCGGGCATCTGGCGCTCGCTCAGCGAGACGCGGCGGGCCACGCTGCGATTGCGCGGCGCGAGCGTGAACGAGACGCGCTCGACGTCGCCGAGCGAGGTCGGCGCGGCGGCCGCGACGCGCGGATGCACGAAGAAGCGGATCCGTCCGCTCTCCACCACGAGGAACGACGCCTCCTCGAGCACGTGCCTCGCCCCGACGGTGTGAGGCGCGGGCAGAGGGGAGCGCCCGGGCTGGAGCGGACGCGCGGGCTGGAGCGCGCGCTCAGACGCCGGCGGCGGCGCCGCGGAGGCCGGCGCCGCGCGCTCGAGCCCCTCGCTCGGCCGTGGGTCTTGCTCCAGCTCGGTTCGTACGTCCATCGTGCAACCAATGTGCGGCTGCCGGCGGGCGAAGCGAGCGGGAGCGAAGTCGAGCGCGCGGAAGAGGTCCGCGGTGGATGAGATGCGCGGTGGGACGGGATCGCAGGCGGCGCGACGAAGGACGAGGGGGCCGCGCCGAGGCGACGGCTCAGCCGCCGTCGTCCGCGCCGTCGAATGCCGCGTCGCTCACGCCGGCGTCCGCGGCTCCCGCGTCCTCGTCGTCCGAAGCGTCGGCGCCGGCGTCGGCCGCGCCCGCGTCGGGCGCGGGCTCGTACGCCGGGTTGTAGCCGGGCATCCGGCAGCCCTTGGGATCGCCGTCGTTGGCGTTCGCCTGCGCGATGCACGCCGTCATCATCCGCGCGACCATCGTCTTGGTCGGGAGGCGGCAGAGCCCGTCCCTCCCCGACGCGCCGATCCACTTCCAGAGGCCCGTGCTCCAGGCGTAGCTCGACGTGGGGTGACCCACCGAGTCGGTCGAGGCGTAATCGTCGATCCAGCTCCAGAACGAGCCGCTCCACCGGCCGCCCTCGAGCTCGCGCATCGCGACGGCCTCGGGCGGAGGATCGGAGAAGATGGCGTTGAACCGGAAGACGGCGGCCCACTGGCACTTCTTGCCGGTGTCGGTCCCCTGGTCCCAGCTCTTGTTGTTCGGGTACGGGACGTTCGGGTTCTTGAACCAGTCGAGCCCGCGCGTGGAGAACCCGTTGACCTGCGTGCCGACGGACGCGTTCGGGACCGGGACGTCGATGTCGTCGACGTTGATCTCGTACTGGTTGACGTCGGCGGCCGCGGCCTGGAGCGCCTTGAGGGTCGGATCGTTGTCGACCTGCGCCTGGCTGTAGGCGTCCTCGCCTTGTTCAGCGTCCTCCTCGTCGGCCGCTTGGGAGCAGCCGGCGACGATGGCGAAGGTACCGAGGAAGAGGGCCCAGGGAGCAGTTCGGCGGTTCACGAAGCTCGAGTTGAGCACACACCATACCACACACCTCAACCACGGACACTTCGTGATTTCGAGCAGTTAAGACGCTCGCCCAGGGCCACGTACGGCTCACCGGTGGGGGATCATGGACTCACGATCCGCTTCTCGCCCTCCTCGCCCGGCGGGAGAGGATCGCGCCGAGGCGGCTCCTCGGGCTCCGGATCGCCCGCGGGTCCGCGAGCCGGAGACGGCGGCTCGCGCGCGGGGGGCGGAGGCGGCTCCGGATCTCGACGCGGCCGCTCCGTGCTCGGGTCACGGGCGGGAGGAGGCGCGGGCACGTCGCGCGCGGGCGGGACCTTCGGGCTCTCGTCGCTCATGCCCGCGACGGAGCGAAGCGCGTGCCGCCGGCGCGCTCCGACGCGGGGCGCTCGACCGTGCGCGACGCGCCCGCGGCGAGGCGATCGCGCGCGCCCGGCGGACGCCGGATCGGCGCGCGGCGCGTGCTCGCGGCCGCGGTCGAGCGCGCCGCGCGGGCACGCTCGGGCACGTCCCGAGCGCGAGCCCACGGACGAGGCAAGGTGCCTCGACCGTCGTGGAAGGCGGCAGGTTGCCGCCCGCGCGCGGGCCGGCTAACTCCTGTCGTTCATGCGGGACGCCGAGAGCCTCCGGTTCGACGACGTCGTCACCTTCTTGACCGTGCATCACACGCGGTCGATCTCGGCGGCCGCTCGTCAGCTGCAGGTCACGCCGTCTCAAGTGAGCAAGGCCGTGGCCCGGCTGGAGGAGTTCGTCGGCGCGCAGCTCCTCGCCCGCGGATCGCGCGGCGTCGCCGTCAGCATCGCCGGCCTCCGCGCGATCCCCATGCTCGAGGAGATCGCGCGCGGCGTGCGCGACCTGAAGAGCCAACAGCCCGACGCGTCCCCGATGATCCGCGTCGCCGCGCCCTCGTCGATCCTCTCGTGCGTCGCGGGCGTGCTCGCGCGGAGCGCGCGCGGCATGCGCTTCTCCTGCCTCGAGCTCGATCCGGTGCGCACCCGCGCGCTCGCGTTCGAGGACGTCTTCGACGTGGCGCTGCTCGCCGACGATCGCTCCCTCGGGGAGCTCTACACGCACGAGCGCGTCGGTGAAGCGGAGAGCTGCCTCTTCGCGCGCCCGTCGCTCGCCCAGCGGCTCGGGCCGCCGCCGGTCCCGCCCGACGCCCTCCGCGAGGTGCCGTTCGTGATGCCTCTGCTCCTGCAGGACACGCGCGTCGCCGGCGGGCGCGACCTCTGCCCGCTGCCGTTCGAGCACCGCACGCAGGGGCACGCGGCGGCCACGTTCGGCGCGGCCCTCGAGCTCGCGACGAGCTCCGATCACCTCGTCTTCGGACCGCGCGTCGCCGCGCGCGGTCCGCTGGCGCGGCGCGAGCTCGTCGAGATCGAGGTCGAGGGCTGGGCCGTCCGCTGGACGATCTACCTCGCTTGCCACACCACCCGCGTGCAGGCGCGGAGCGCGCGGGCGCTCAAGACCGTGCTCGCGCGCTGGCTGGACGAGTCGATCGTCGGCGCGTGATCGCGCGCGCTCCCGCCGCGCCGGCTCGTCCCGCGCGGGCCGCGAGGCGTCTCCGACGCATATCGCTGCCTCCGATCCTCACCTCGAAAAAGTGCGCCGGCGACGGATCCGTCTCCGGCGGCGCCGGCGACGCGCCCGACGATCGCCCGCTTTTGTCGGTCGCGCGCGGAGGCGCGCGGAGACGCTCCACGCACACGCAGGCTCCTCGACGCACCTCCCCGCCTTGACGATCTGGAAAAGCGCCGTGTCTCGGCCGGGGACTGCCGAAACGCGAACGGATGAGGCTGAGTGTCGGTCCGCGCTCGGGGACGCGCGTTCGAGGAGGAGCCCATGACCGACATCGCCACGATCACCAAGCACGACGCCATCAAGCTTTCGCTCGTCGCCGCGCTCGCCTTCACGAGCGCCGGCTGCGCCCTCGAAGCGGACGAAGACACCGGCGAGGACGAGGCCGAGGCGACGGCGGCGGCGATCGTCGGCGGTCAGACGACGACGGGGTACGCCGCGGTCGGCGCCCTCACGCAGCGCGGCTCCTCGTTCTGCACCGGGACCGTCGTGGCCAAGCGCCTGGTCGTCACCGCCGCGCACTGCCTCGACGGCGTCCGCGCCGCCGACATCCGCTTCGTGCTCGGCTCGAACGCGTCCGCCCCGCAAGCGCGGCTCGGCGTCGCCCGCGCGATCGCCCATCCGCGGTACGACGCCCGCAGCATCACGAACGACATCGGCGTGCTCGTCCTCTCGTCCGACGCGCCCGTCGCGCCGATCCCGCTCAACGACTCGATGAGCTCGAGCTGGGTCGGCCGCGCGCTCACCTTCGTGGGCTTCGGCGCGACCAACGGCGTGACCGGCCGCGGCGGCGGCGTGAAGCGCGCCGTCGACATCGCCGTCTCGCAGGTCGGGAGCACGCAGTTCTCCTACGCCGATCGCGCCAGGAACACCTGCTTCGGCGACTCCGGCGGCCCCGCGTTCGCCCGCGACGCCTCCGGCGCGCTCACGCTCGTCGGCGTCACGTCCTACGGCGACCAGACCTGCTCCCGCTACGGCGTCGACACGCGCGTCGACGTCTACAAGAGCTTCATCGCCTCCGCCCAGCCGTAAGCTCGGCGCCGGGCCCCCGACGGCGGCGGCTCTCTTTCGCCTCGCGGTCACGCCCGCCCTCCTCGCTGCTAGAAGGAGGAGGAGGTCGATGATGAACGTCGAACGAGCACGAGCTCTCTTTCGGAAGGCGACGCCCTACGCGCTCGCCGTATTCGCCCTCGGAGCGGCCGGCACGGCCGCGGCGAGGTACAAGGACGCGCAGGAGAGCTGCTGCAAGCCGGGCGCGGCGTGCTGCTCCCCGGGGTCGCCCTGCTGCAACCACGCGGCCGAGGACCGCGTCTCGCAACGCTGAGTCGTGGGCGGTCCGTCGGAAGCCGATCTCGACGACCTGATGGACCGTCTCGCCGACGGCGATCGCGCCGCGTTCGCGCCGCTCTTCGCGGCGCTCTACCCGCGCGCGATCGCCGTCGCCCGGCGTCGCCTCGACGACGCCCACGCCGAGGACGCCGCGCAGAGGACGATGACGGCGCTCTTCGCGCGCGCGGTCGAGTTCACGCCGGGCCGCCCGGTGCTGCCGTGGTTCTACGCCATCGCCGCGAACGAGACCCACGGCGTCGCGCGCAAGATCCGCCTCGCCGAGCGCCGCGAGGCGCCGGCGTCGTCCGCGGCGCTCGTCCCCGCCGACGGCGATCCGGAGAGCGCCCTCGCGAGCGCCGAGACGAGGGCGCTCGTCCGCGAGGCCGTCGCGGCGCTCGATCCGCTGTCGGCCGCGGCGATCGAGGCGGACCTCGCGGGCGAACCGAGGGCCGGCCCGCGCTCCCCCGCCCTCCGCAAGCGCGTGTCGCGCGCGTACGCGCGGCTCCGATCGGCGCTCGGCGGCCTCGATCGGGCAGATGTGCTCGACGGGGCGCCCGCGCGGGGCGCCGAGGAGCGTGTGCTCGACGGAACGGAGGGAGGATCATGACCGCATACGAGCTTTCGTCCCGAGCCGCGCGGCGCGCGTACGAGGGCGCGCGCCTCCGCCGCGGGCTCCTCCGCGCCGCGGGCCTCGGCGCGCTGCTCGGGCTCGTCGCGCTCGCGTCGATCGGCCTCGGCGCGATCGCGTGGCTGCCCGTCTTCGCCGGCGTGTGGACGCTGCTCGAGTGGCGCGGCGGCGCGCTCCTCCGCGGAGGCCGCGTCGGAGCGCTCTTCGGCGCGCTGGTCGCGCTCGTGCCGATGGGCGTGTTCATGTCGTGCTGCCGCCTCGGCTGCTCGATGGCCGGCGGCGTCTGCTGCAACACCTCGCGCGCGTGCGCGGCGATCGGCGCGCTGGTCGGCCTGGCCGTGGCCGTGCTGCTCTCGCGCCTCCCCGCGCGCGAGCGCTCCCGCGCGACGCTGGGCGCCGCGCTCGGCGTCGTCGCCACGGCCGTCCCCCGCTGCGCGGGCCTCATGGTCGGCGAGGGCGTGGGGCTCGTCCTCGGCCTCGTCGCCGGCACCGCCGCGGCCGGCCTCGTTTGCCTCGTCGTCGATCGTCTCCGCCAGCCGGCGACGTGATCGCCGGAGAGCCTCCCGGGCCGCCGCGAGCTCCGCCGCGGCCCGGGACGCGAGCGCGTCCGCCGCGAGGTCCGGTCCGGGCGACCGGGGCCGAGGGGCCGAGGCACGCGTGATGCACCCTCGACGGGGCGAGGTGCGTCGTGTCCTGTCACCAGCCCAAGCCGCCGGAGGAGCCCGAGCCGATCCGGCACGTCCCCCACCCGGTGCCGAGCCCGAGCGATCCGCCGTCACCGAACGCACCGCAGCCGCTGGACCCGCCCCCCTCCGACGACGGCAGCGCCTGAGGAGCCGGGGCAGAGAGGACTCGAGGAGCGATGTCGAAAGCAGAGGCAACTCACGACACGAGCGTGGTCAAGCTCGACTCCGCGTGGTCGCCGCGCGGACCGATGGGCGAGAAGTACCTCGCGTCCGGCGTTCGCGTGTCGATGCGGCTCTGGGAGGCGGAGCCCGTCACGACCGAGAGCGAGGCGCGCGCGGGTGAGAGCGAGCGCGACTACGAGGTCGTCGGATACGTCGTCTCCGGCCGCGCGATGCTCCACGTCGAGGGCCAGGCGGTGCGCCTCGATCCGGGCACGTCTTACGTCGTACCGCGCGGCGCGCGGCACTACTATCACGTGCTCGAGCCGCTGACGGCGATCGAGGCGACCTCTCCGCCGGCGCAGGTGCACGGCCGCGACGCGCCGTCGTCCCAGGCGCGGCCGGACGATCCCTCGCGCGCGGAGAAGCTCTGATCCATGGCGCGTCGCTCGTGGTCCGCGCCGGTCGCCGCGCTCGCGCTGCTCTCCTGCGCGCCGCCGGCGAGCCGCGCGCCGCCGACCGTCAGCCCGTCCCTCACCGGCGCCGAGCTCGGCTCGCCGTCCAACGACGAGGCCGTGATGCGCGTCACGACGGCGCGCTGCGAGCGCGAGCTCGCGTGCAACAAGATCGGCCACGGACGCGCCTACGAGGATCAGCCGACCTGCCTCGAGCGGATCGGCGCGTTGATGGACGAGGCCGCGGGCACGAACGCGTGCCCTGCGGGCACGGACGACGTCGCGGTCGCGGCGTGCCTGCTCGAGATCCAGCGGACGCCGTGCGGCGGCGAGCTCGAGCGCTCGACGAACCTCCCGGCGTGCACACGCTCGTCGCTCTGCCGCCGGTGACGGTCCCCTCGCGCTCCCGGCGACGAGCGCGTCGCGACGGCCAGCGCGTCTCACCGCGGCCAGCGCGTCTCACCCGCGGCCAGCGCGCGTCTCACCCGCGGCGCGCGCTCACCCCGGAGAGCGCTCGAGCAGCGAGAGGCCGCCGTAGACGGCGCCGTAGAGCTGGGCGTCCTCCCCGAGCGCCGACACGACGAGGTGCGGGATCGCGCACACGTGGCCCTCGAGCTCGGCGCGCACCCGCGCGAGCAGCGCGTCTCCGGCCGCCGCCGTCCCGCCGCCGAAGACGATCGCCTCCGGATCGACGACCGTGACGATCGCGAAGACGGCGATCGCGACGAGCTCCGCGACCTCGTCGGCGAGCTCCTCGAGGCGCGGGTCGGCGGCGGCCCGCGCGAGCGCCTCGGCCGCGGGCACCGCCGCGCGGAGGTGGAGGCTCGCGTCCCTCGCGATCGCCCTGCCGCCGATGCGGTCGCCGAGCTTGACGCCCGCCGGGCCAGGCGCGGAGCCGAGCTCGCGGAGATCGCCCACCTCGCCGGCCGCGTCGTGAGAGCCGCGGAGGAGCTTGCCGTCGACGACGACGCCCGCGCCCACGCCCGTCCCCAGCGCGAGGAAGACGAAGTCGCTCATCGCCTCCGCGACGCCGCGCCAACGCTCGGCGAGCGCGGCCGCGTTGGCGTCTTGCTCGACCGACGTCGCGACGCCGAGCCGCTCGCCCACCATCTCGCCGAGCCCGACATCGCGCCAGCGAGGCAGCTTTCCCGCGCGGATGACGCGCCCGCGCCCATCCACGAGCCCGGGGACCGCGAGGCCCGCCGCGCGGAGCTCCGCGCGCTGGCGCGACGCGCCGTCGATCAGCGCCTCGGCCGCCGAGGCGAAGCGCTCGACCAGCGCCGACGGCGCGGCCTCGACGGGCGTCGGAAAGCTCGCAAGCTGCTTCTCAACC
>JAHBWF010000155.1 GCA_019637105.1 Labilithrix sp. | reverse complement strand
CTCGACGAGCCGCAGGCCCTTCAGGTCGAAGCGGAACGACATCGCCGAGCTCGCGCCCACGCCGAGCCGGACGTCCTTCCAGTCCTCGCCCGACGTGTTGTCGACGATCGCCCAGCCCTGGAGATCGACCTTGCCCGCCTTGCCGACCACCACGCGGTAGCTCGGCTTCCACGACGGCGCCTCGGTGACGTACGAGAGCCGCAGCTTGTGCGGGCGGGCGGCCTCCCCGCCCTTCGAGGCCGCGGCGCGGGCGACGCCGACCCTCATGTCGATCGTCCCGCCCGCGGTCGGCGTCGACGGATACGAGATCGGCGCGGGCTCGCCCGTCGTCGCGTCGACCACGGTGAGCGACTTGAGGAAATCGTCGACCTTGTCGTGCGGGACGTCGAGCTTCAGGCTGTCGCCGCGCACCTCGGCGTAGCGCTCGAAGTAGGCCACGCCGTTCCGATAGACGACCACGCGGCCGAGCGTGGTCTCGCTCTTCACGTAGCTCGTGGTCGTCTGGCCGCAGCCGACGAGCGCCAGCGCCGCGGCGCCCAGCAGGTACGTTCGCATGGAGTCCTCCCGCCCGCAGCCCGCTCGACACGAGCGCCCGCGGCGAAGACCGCCGCGCGGCGTCCGCGCGGGGTCACGTCGCGCTCGTACGGGCCGTGCTCGCGAAGGATCTCGCCCCGACCATGAAAAAGGCCGGCGCGCGGACGCGCACCGGCCTCTTTCGTCGTGACGACGGCGACGATCAGCCGCTGATCGTCTTCGCGACCTCCGCGGCGAGGTCTTCGGTCTTCTTCTCGATGCCCTCGCCGAGGCCGAAGCGGAGGAACGCGTCGAGCTTCACCTCGCCGCCGAGCTTCTTGCCGAGCTCGCCGCGCACCTTGTCGACCGACCCGGCGCCCGGCTCCCAGACGTTGTCCTGACCGAGGAGCGTGACCTCGGTGTACCACTTCGTGATCTTGCCCTCGACGACCTTCGGCCACATGGCCTCGGGCGGCCCCTTCTTCTGCTCGGCCGCCTTCAGCTCGGCCGCGAGGTCCTTCTCGTTGAGGTCGTGGCCGCCGGCCTTGAGCTCGGCGATGCGCGCGGTGGCGTTGTCCAGCTCTTCCTTGAGCTGCGCGAGGTAGATCTCCTTCTGCTTCGCGATGTCCGCGGCCTGGACCTGGCTCTTGTCGACGACGACGGGGCTCATCGCCGCGATCTGCATCGCGCAGTTCTCGACGAACGCCTTGAAGGCGCCGTCGCTCTTCTTCTCCGCGGACGGAGCCTGCGCGGCGAGGAGGACGGCGAGCTTGCCGCCCATGTGGACGTACGCCTGGACGACGCCGGCGTCGCCGCTCGCCTCGAGCGAGTCCCAGCGGCGCACGACGATGTTCTCGCCGATGCGGCCGACGAGCTCCTTGCGCACCTCGTCGACCGACTTGTCCGAGCCCGGGTACTTCTCCGCGCCGAGGTCCTTGCCCTTCGCGAGGTCCTTGGCGACGGAGACGACGTCCGCGACGAACTTGCGGAAGTCGTCGCCGCGCGCGACGAAGTCGGTCTGGCAGTTGACCTCGACGATGACGCCCTTCTTGCCGTCGGGGCTCGTCCAGGTGGCGACCTCGCCCTCGGCGGCGACCTTGCCGGCGCGGGAGGCGGCCTTGACGATGCCCTTCTTGAGGATGACGTCGACGGCCTTGTCGATATCGCCCTCGGCCTCGACGAGCGCGTTCTTGCAGTCGCTCATGCCCGCGGACGTACGGTCGCGGAGCTCCTTGATCAATGCGGGGGTAACAGCAGCCATGACAGCTCCTTTCGAGTCTCTTCGATGCCGCGGGGTCGCGCGGCTCAGTTGGCCTGCTCGGCCTTGGGGGCCTCGGCGGAGGCCGCCTCGGCGTCGGCCTGCGGGCGGCGCCGGCCGTACGAGACCTCGGCCTGCGGGCCGCGACCGCCGCCGCCGCCCTCGTCGCGCGCGCCGTGGTCCTTGCGGCGCTGCATGCCTTCGATGACGGCGTCGCCGATGCGCTGCGTGATGAGCTTGATCGAGCGGATGGCGTCGTCGTTGCCGGGGATGACGTAGTCGACGAGGTCCGGATCGCAGTTCGTGTCCGTGATCGCGATGATCGGGATGCCGAGCTTCTTCGCCTCGCTCACCGCGATCGTCTCCATCGCCGGATCGATGATGAAGACCGCCGCCGGGAGCGCGTTCATGTTCTTGAGGCCGCCGACGTACTTCTCGAAGCGCTCGCGCTCCTTCTCGAGGCGCGAGACCTCCTTCTTCGGGAGCTGGAGGTACGTGCCGTCCTCCTTCATGCGCTCGAGCTGGCGCATGCGCTCGAGGCCCTGCTTGATCGTGCGGAAGTTCGTGAGCGTGCCGCCGAGCCAGCGGTTGATGACGTAGTACGCGCCCGAGCGGACGGCCTCTTCCTGGCAGATCTCCTGCGCCTGGCGCTTCGTCCCGACGAAGAGGATGTTGCCGCCGCGGGCGACGGTCTCCTGCACGAAGTGGAACGCGCGCGCGAAGAGGCGGGCCGTCTGGTCGAGATCGATGATGTGGATGCCGTTGCGCGCGCCGTAGATGAACGGCCGCATCTTCGGGTTCCAGCGCTTCGTCTGGTGTCCGAAGTGGACGCCCGCGTCGAGGAGCGAGCGGAGGGGCAACGGGAAATCGTTCTTGAGCTGCGGGACTTCGGTCTGAGCCATGGTGCGCTTTGCCTTTCGGTTGGGCCTCCGCTCCCCTCCGTGACCAGCGACCTCATCGGAGGGTCGCACCGGGCCAGCGGCTTTGCGCGTGGGGAGCGTGTGGATTCGTAGGAAAATCCCCGTCCGGAATTGGGCGGGGCCGCGCATCCTACCCAGGGCGCCTCGGCCGTCAAGGGAAGGAGATCCGGCGCTCTCGGGGCCGGGAGCGGGACCGGGCTCGGGCGGCTGCGGCACGGGGGCTCTCCGGCGCGGGCGCGCTCTCCGTCACGCGTCGTCCTTGCGCAGCTTCCCATTTCAGGTCATAGCTCCGCCCTCCTACCTACACCCCCAAGTAAGCGGTCCGGATGAGCGTGCTCTGAACCGCTTCGAGGAGAGGTCCCTTGAAGCTCGTACGGTTTTCCTCGTCTCTTGCAGTCCCCACGCTCCTCGCGCTCGTCGCGACCGCCTGCGGCAGCTCGGGCAGCCCGGGCGCGGTCGGGAAGGAGGGCGCGCCCGGCGCGCCCGGCGAGCCCGCCGAGACCACGGAGCAGGCCGAAATCGCGATCAACCTCGTCGAGCCCCACGTCGGCCTGCTCGCCCGCCGGCTCGAGGTGACGATCGGCGTGGACGGCAAGCTCGATCTGTCGAAGGCCGAGGTCGACTTCGGCGACGGCGTCGAGGTCGTGAAGGTCACCCCCCAGGGCCCGGCGCTCGTCGCGACGATCGAGATCGCGCCGAACGCGCGGCTCGGCAAGCACGACGTCGTCGTCGACGTCGACGGTCGGACCCTCACCGCGAAGCACGGCTTCGTCGTCGCCGTGCACCTCGACGCCAAGGTGGGGGCCGGCAAGGCCGAGCAAGGCGGGCTCGTCCGCGTCGACATCTCGAACCGCGACCAGATCTGGTTCGACGCCGAGAACTTCACGCTCTTCCCGCTCGTCGGTCAGAAGGACCCGTCGCTCGTCGGCTTCTCGTACCAGGGCTTCACGGAGACCGACGGCTCGGTCGTCTTCCTCGGCGATCCGCTCGCCAAGACCGGACCGCTCGGCTTCCTCGGCTTCAACGATCCGCGCGACGAGAACAGCGCCAGCTACCTGACGGCGATGGACGCCGTGACCGTCGCGGCCCGCAAGCCGGTCGAGCTCGCCGCGAACTCGACGACCGAGACGGTCCTCGAGGACGAGCTCGCGACGGGCTTCTTCTCGGTCGACCTCGCCCCGCAGCCCAACGAGGCGCTGCTCGTCGACACGCTCGCCGCCGTCCCCGCCGACTCGTCGATGTCCCCGCTGCTGCTCGCGTACCCCGAGAGCGGCACGGTGGCGGACCTGCTCGATCAGGGCCGCGACGATCCGGGCTTCCCGTTGTTCGGGATTCCCGCGACCGAGGCGCGCGTCGCGTGGCCGGTCACGGCGGCCTCGAAGGCGTACCTCATCGTCCTCGACGCCGGCCTCGGCCACGGCCCTTCGACGAAGACGTCGCTCTCCCACAGCGCCGTCCGCGCGCAGATCTTCAAGGAGACGGCGAACCCCCACGCGACGGGCGACACGGCGCAGGGGCTCGGCTCGCTCCCCGGCACGGGCGTGGCCGTCCCCGGGCGCGTCGTCACCGGCGAGCTCACCGCCGCCGAGGAGATCGACGTCTACCGGTTCACCGGGCTCTCGGCGTCGAACCCGACCGACATGCTCGTGAGCGTCATCGGCGACACCGACGTCGTGATCCGCGTCGACACCGTCCCGACGTTCGACAGCGATCACCTCGTCGAGATCTCCCGTGGCGGCCAGGCCGGCATGGGCGTGACCGCGGGCTTCGTCGGCCAGAACCGCTACATCGAGGTCGCGCCGATGCCCGACTCCAAGAAACCGCTCGGCAAGTACACCCTCGGCATCAAGCGCATCGCGCCCGTCGTCACCCCGCGCTGAGCGCGCCGGCGACGTCCCGAATCTCCACGACTCATCTCGACACGCGAAAAAGGATTCGTCATGAAGCTCGTCAAGCTCTCTCTCCTCGTGGCAGCCGCGCTCGCGGCGCAGGCGTGCGGCGGCGCGGACGGCACGCCCGGCACGGACGGCAAGGACGGCCCGGCGGGCAAGCCGGGCGAGGCGCCGTCCCCGGACGATGACTCGACGCTCGGCCTCGTGACGCCGAGCAAGGGCATCCTCGATCGCGAGGTCGAGGTGAGCATCGGCGGCAACGGGACCAGCTTCACCGAGGGCGCGAAGCCGTCCTTCGGCCCGGGCATCGAGGTGCTCGAGGTCACGACGTCGACCCCGTCGCTCATCAACGCGAAGATCCGGATCGGCAAGGACGCCGCGGTCGGACCGCGCACGGTCACCGTCGGCGATCTCAAGGCGGAGAAGGCGTTTTCCGTCATCCCGGCGATCAACGTCGTCGGCGCCGGCGGCAAGGCGGAGGTCGAGCAGGGCGGTTTCATCCAGTTCGCGATCGAGAACAACGACACCCGCGCGTTCGACCCGAACGCGTTCCAGCTCGAGGCCGGCGACCTCCTCGACCTCGGCTCGCAGGCGAGCGGCCCTCAGGCCGCCACGGCCTTCGCCCTCGCGGCGCCGCTCGCGAAGGCCGGCGGCAGCCAGGTCTCCGTCGTCAACCTCGACGCGAGCGGCAAGCCGCGCGTCTCCTTCCTCAGCGCGAGCGACGCCCTCCAGGTGAAGGCGCGCGCCGCGACCCCGTTCAACCTCGGCGCCGGCACCGAGGAGTCGTTCGCGAGCCCGACCGACACCAAGCTCTTCAAGCTCACGTCGCCCGCCAACGCGGCGGCGATCGTCGACTATCAGATCGAGGTGGCCGCCGACGGCACCGCGATCCCCGTCGCGTTCGTCTTCGGGACCGGCGGCGGCAAGGACGACCGCGTCGGGCAGGTCCTGCCCGCGCGCAACCAGTTCACCGGCCAGTTCAGCCCGCCGCCGTACGATCTCCACGTCGCGCTCCCCGTCGCGGCCGGCGCGAGCGCCACGGATCATTACGTGGTGGTCGCGGATCTCGGCGGCAAGGCCGGCGCGTCGGCGAAGATCACGGCGACCCGCGCCGCGGCGATGGTCGCGAACGAGTCGAGCGCGGCGCACGGCGCGGACGCGCCCCAGCTCGTCGGCGCCGTCACGAGCGCCGCGGGGCAGGTCCTGACCGCGAACCTCGGCGTCGTCACCGAGGTCGACGCCTACCGCTTCAACGTCGAGGCCGACGCGAAGCTGCAGCTCAGCGTGACGAGCGAAGCCGACCTCGAGGTCATCCTCACCAAGAACCCGACCGTGTTCGAGGACCCGCCGGGGACGCCCGCGGCGAACCGCCAGGTGCTCGGCTACCTCTACCCGGGCAAGCAGTTCGCCGCGCAGCGCGTCCTCACGGCCCCCGTCGGGGTCACGGAGGTCTACGCCGTCGTCCTCAGCGACTCGCAGGGCACGGTGCGGACCGGGAAGTACACGCTCGGCATGCGCAAGCTTCCGTGAAACGGAGGCTCACCCTGCTCGCGGCGTCGCTCTTCGGCGCGTCGCTGGTCGCCTGTCCCGGCGCCAAGTTCCCGAGCGGCCCGCCGCCGGAGTACGAGGACCCGCCGCCGCCGTCGTGGCTCGACGGCGGCGCGACGGCGCCCGCGACGCCGAGCGCGCCGATCCGGGACGCGCCGGCCTCGGAAGCGCCCGTCCCGGACGCGCCGGCCGACGTCCCGGCGCCCGACGCCGACGCCGGTCCGCCGCCGTCCTGAGCGACGCCCGTCCGCCGCGGTCCGCTGCGACGCCGCTCCTCGCGGGCCGGCGATCCCGCGCCGCCGCGCGCGACCGTGCTCGCCCGGCGCCCGGAGGTGGTAGCGTGTTCGCCGATGGACCGCGCGCAGATCCGCCATGTCGCCTCGCTCGCCGAGCTCGAGCTCACCGACGACGAAGAGGAGCGCCTCGCGGCCGAGATCGGCCGCGTCGTCGCCTACGTGAGCGAGCTCGACGCGATCGACACGAGCGACGTCCCTCCGACCGCGCACGTGACCGCGGGGGCGGGATCGAGCCTCGAGGCGCTCGTGAGCCCGCTCCGCCCGGACGAGCCCGAGCCGGGCCTCGCCCACGACGACGCGCTCGCCGGCGCGCCGCGCGCTGCGCACGGCGGCTTCTCCGTGCCGACCTTCGTGGAGTGAACGTCGATGGATACCGTCGTCGCCGTCGCCGAGAGCGTCCGCAAGGGAGACAAGCGCGCCGTCGAGATCGCGGAGACCGCGCTCGCGCGGATCGAGCAGCGCGACCGCGACCTCCACGCCTTCCTCGCCGTCGCGAAGGACGAGCTCTTGGCGCAGGCCCGCGCCGTCGACGAGAAGCGCGCGCGCGGCGAGGCCCTCGGCCCGCTCGCCGGCGTGCCCGTCGCGCTGAAGGACGCGCTCTGCATGCGCGGCGTGCCCACGACCTCGGGGTCGAAGATGCTCGAGGGCTGGCGGCCGCCCTACGACGCCACCGTGGTCGCGAAGCTCCGCGCCGCGGACGCGCTCATCCCGGGCAAGACGAACCTCGACGAGTTCGCGATGGGCTCGTCGACGGAGAGCTCCGCGTACGGGCCGACCAAGAACCCGGTCGATCCGGAGCGGACGCCCGGCGGCTCGTCCGGCGGCAGCGCGGTGGCGGTCGCCGCGGGGATGTCGCCCGCGTCGCTCGGCAGCGACACGGGCGGCTCGATCCGCCAGCCCGCGGCGTTCACCGGCGTCGTCGGCTTGAAGCCCACCTACGGACGCGTCTCGCGGTTCGGCCTCGTGGCGTTCGCGTCGAGCCTCGATCAGATCGGACCGTTCGCGACCGACGTACGCGGCGCGGCGCGCGTCCTGTCGGTCATCGCCGGGCACGATCCGAAGGACATGACCTCGCTGACCGCGGAGCTCCACGACTACGAGGCGGCGTGCGGGGCGAGCGTGCGCGGCCTCCGGCTCGGCGTCCCCGAGGAGTACTTCGCCGAGGGCCTCGATCCCGACGTCGAGGCGAGCATCCGCGGGGCGATCAAGGCGCTCGAGGCCGACGGCTGCTCCGTGCGCCCGGTGAGGCTGCCCCACACACGTCACGCGGTCGCCACCTACTACGTCATCGCCACGGCCGAGGCGTCGAGCAACCTCGCGCGCTTCGACGGCGTCCGCTACGGCCTGCGCGTCGAGCCGAAGGCCGTGAGCGACCAGAGCCAGGGCTCGGCGCTGCGCGCGATGTACGGCGCCACGCGCGACGCCGGCTTCGGGCCCGAGGTCAAGCGCCGGATTTTGCTCGGCACGTTCGTCCTCTCGGCCGGGTACTACGACGCCTACTACCTGAAGGCGCAGAAGGTCCGCACGCTGATCCGCCGCGACTTCGAGGCCGCGTTCGCCGACGTCGACGCCGTCGTCTGCCCCACCGCGCCGACGCCGCCGTTCAAGCTCGGCGAGAAGACGAGCGATCCTCTCTCGATGTACCTCTCGGACGTCTACACGTTGCCCGCGAGCCTCGCGGGTCTCCCGGCCCTGAGCGTGCCGTGCGCCCCGACCCCGTCCGGGCTGCCGGTGGGGCTGCAGATCGTCACGCGACCGCTCGCGGAGACCACCGCGCTGACGCTCGCGGCGGCCGTCGAGGCGTCGCACCCGCGGCGGGACGAAGGCCGGCGTTGACGCGGATCGAGCCGCTGGCCGAGGCGCACCTCCCGCGGCTCCGCGCGCTGTTCGACGCCTCGTCGAGCACGTGCTTCTGCCGTTACTGGCACTTCGTCGGGACGAAGAACGACTGGCTCGACCGCTGCGCGAACCAGCCCGAGGAGAACGCGGCCGAGCTCGAGGCCGCCGTCCGCGCGGGGAGCGCCGAGGCGCGCGGGCTCGTGGCCGTCGACGACGACGGCGCGATCGTCGGCTGGATGAAGCTCACCCCCCGCGACGCGGTCCCGAAGCTCCGCGCCCTGCCCGTCTACCGGAGCCTCGACCTCGGCGACGGCGGGACGACGTTCAGCGTCGGCTGCTTTCTCGTCCGCCCCGACGCCCGCGGCAAGGGCGTCGCGCGGGCGCTGCTCGCGGCGGCGCCTCGCTTCGCGCGCGAGTGGGGCGCCCGAGCGCTCGAGGCGTATCCGCGGCGATCGAGCGAGCCGCTCCACGCGGAGGAGGCCTGGCAGGGCCCCGAGCGCGTCTTCGTCGACGCCGGGTTCGAGCCGGTGGTCGACGTCCCGCCCTACCCGGTCTACCGGAAGGCGCTCTGATCGACCGAGGCCAGGCTCGACCGAGGCCAGGCGATGAAACGGCCCCGGCCCGGCCGGATCCGAGGCCGAAGGCGCGCGGGCCGCCCGCGATCCGGGTGAGGCTTGAAGGCCGCGGCCTCACTGTTGTTTCAGGACGAGCGCGCGCTCTTGTACACTGGGCGGCGGTGGATTCGAGCTTGCCGGTGCTCGTGTCGCGGCTGCCCGACTTGCGAGCGCTCACGCGTCTCGTACGCGCCGCCTTGCGACACGAGGTAGCGGCGGTCGAGCTGACGCACCCACCGCAGCGGGAGGAGGCGCACACGCTCGACCTCCACGTCGTCGGCCAGCCGCCGCTCGCGCTCCTCGCCGAGCCCGTGGGGCCGGCGCACGACGGCCAGTTCCCGCTTCGCCTGAGGCCGCTCTACCGCGCGCAGGCGGCTCAGCTCTACGCGCTGCTCGAAGCGCACAACGTCTCCCTCGACGGCCCGCCGCCCGGACACCTCACCAGCGCAATCCGGCGATGAGTCGGCCGCGCCGGACACCGTCAGCTTCAAGCACACCCTCGCGATCGAGCCGGACGTCGTCGCCAGGCGCGCGCGAAGCGCGGCGGCGCGAAGCTGGCGCCGCCCGCCGACGCCTCACCGCTTTCGCGCGCGGGATGTCCGGCTCCCGGCCCCGCCGCTCGCGGTCACGCCCACACCGATCATTGCCGTCCGCGTGCGGCGCGCCGGTGCCTCGGAAGCGCCGCAGATCCGACGGCGCGCCGACGCGCCGCCCTGGGCTGATCCGCGACGGACGGCGCCAGGCGCTCAGCATCTGCGTCCCCGCCTCCCGCCGCGGGCGATCCCCAGCGCACACCGCGCCGAGCGGCTCCATGCCCGCCGCGGGCGATCCCCGGCGCACCGCGCCGAGCGGTAACTCGATGCCCGCCGCCGGCATCCCCGCGTATACCGCGCCAGCAGCTCGATGCCCGCCGCCGGCGATATCCGCACCGCGCCGAGCGGCTCGATGCCCGCGGGCGATCCGCAGCGCGCCGCGCCCTCCGCGGCGACGCACGCCGATCCGAGGCGCACGGCGCCGAGCGCGACGTGGGGCGCGCCGCACGTCGCGGCGCCTCCGGTCGAGCCGGCTCCGCCGCCGCAGGCGCGCCCGGCTCCGCCGCGGCCCGCGCCGGAGCCGTTGGACATGCCGTCGGTCATCGTCGAGGACGACGGCGCGTTCGCCGACGATCCGTCGCTCAGCGTGAGCGTCGTCTTCGAGCCCGACGACGTGCCCGCCGCCGTGAGGGCCATGACGGCGCAGGTCCACGGCGCGGCGACGGCCGCCACGGCGCCGGCCGAGACGCCGCGCGCCCACGGCGAGGCCGCGCCCGAGGACGCCGGCGCCTTCCCCGCCGACGTCGAGGAGCCCAGCCTGAGCGTGAGCGTCGTGTTCGAGCCGGACGCGCTGCCGGCCGGCCTCCTCGCGGGCGTCCCCTCGCCGCTCGGCGCCGCGGGCGGTCCCGCGAGCGACGTCGTCCCGTCGCCGACGGTCTCCGAGCCCGCGCCCACGACGCAGGCGGACGCTCCCGCGAGCGACGTCCCCGAGACGATCGCGGACGGCGGCCCGCCGGCGAGCGCGGCCGGGCCGGCGGAGGCCGCCGACGCGCCGCCGGCCGACGACGGCTTCTTCGACGACGCCCTCGCGAATTTCCCGGCGGCCACGCTCGGAGACGACGGCCCTGCGACCGGCGACGCCCCCGCGACCGGCGACGACGCGCCGGAGGAGGCGGTCGCCGCGAAGAGCGTGCGCCCGCCCGCGGACTCGTTCGTCGACGTCGCCATGGACGAGGTCGAGCTCGTCGACGAGCCGCCCGCGCCGCGCGTCGACGACGAGGGCCTGGTCTCCGTCCCGCCGCCCCCCGAGGACGAGGACGACGACGACGAGGACGCGACGCTCGTCCGGCTACCGATGTCGCAGCCTGTGCCGGTCGTCCCCGCGTCGCCCGAGGCGCCCGCGGCGGAGAGCGAGGGCGACGAGGTCACGCCGACCCGCGCAGGCGACGAGGCGGCGGCGGGCGGCGGGCGCAAGAAGAAGAGCACCCGGCGGCGAGCCAAGGAGAAGACCACCGGCACGATCACGGACACGCACGACGCCGCCGCGGCGCGCGTCGAGCCGCCGGTCGAGGCCGCGGAGGCGAGCGACGCTCCCCCGAGCAGCCGCTCGCGAGGCGGCGTCGATCCGGCCATCGGCCGGCGCATCGCCGACGGCAAATACGTCATCGAGTCGTTGATCGGGAGCGGCGCGGCGGGCGCGGTCTACCGCGCGACCCACCGCGAGCTCCGCCGCACCGTCGCGATCAAGATCCTCCACCCGCACTACCAGCAGGATCCGCAGTTCATGACGAGCTTCCGGGGCGAGGCGCTCGCCGCGAGCCAGCTCGATCACCCGAACGTGATGCGCGTCCTCGACTTCGATCAGGAGCCGGACGGGCTCATCTACATCGTGATGGAGTACCTCTCGGGGCGCACGCTCCAGAGCTTGCTCGACGAGGAGCGGCGCCTCCCCACCGAGCGCGCCGTCGAGATCATGATCCAGGTCTGCGCGGCGCTGAGCGTCGCGCACGATCACGGCATCATTCATCGCGACATCAAGCCCGACAACATCATGCTCGTGCCGAGCCGCGACGACGAGGGCGCGACCTTCGAGCTCGTCAAGGTGTGCGACTTCGGCATCGCGGCGCTCCAGAACCCGCGCGCCGAGGACGCCGATCTCGCGGCGGCGGAGCACGTCATCGCCGGGACGCCCGAGTACATGTCGCCGGAGCAGGCGCGGGGCGCGGAGGTCGACGCGCGCTCGGACGTCTACGCGTGCGGCATCTGCCTGTACGAGCTCGTCACCGGGCGCCCGCCGTTCTTGGGGGACAACCCCGCCGAGATCCTCATCAAGCAGCTCGAGGAGGCGCCGAAGCCGCCGTCCCACATCATCAAGGGCCTCGATCCGATCGTCGAGGAGGTCATCCTGCGCGCGGTCCAGAAGGACCCGGCGATGCGCCACCAGTCCGCGCGCGAGATGCGCGTCGAGCTGAAGGAGCTCATCGACCCGGGCGACGGCTACGCCAGCGACGACCAGGACGAGCTGTCGATCGTCGAGAACCTGTGCGTCCTCGACGATCCCGCGTCCGGCTTCCCCGGGTTCTTCATCGCGTTCTCGAGCGCGGTCCTGCGGTTCGGCCGCTTCGAGCGCGGCCACCACGAGGCCGCCCAGGCGATGAAGGAGCTCTCGAGGACGCTCCGGATCGCCCTGCGCGGGCGCAGCGAGCTCACCTTCGCGCGCCGCGACGTCCAGAAGACGATCAGCTTCGTCGTCATGACCGGCACCGCCGAGATCGTCGATCTCCGGCGCCTCCTCGGCTCGCAGCTCTACGGCAGCTTCGGCGAGCCGTTCATCGCGGCGATCGTCAACAAGGGCATCGCGGCGCTCACCCTCCGCGAGGGGATCCCCGACGTCGAGCTGCACTACATCATCGAGATGCTCCTCGGGCCGTTCTCCGGCGAGGACCTCCGGCGCGAGCTGCTCACGAAGCCGCTCCGCTACGTCTCCGTCCTCTTCGTGACCGACGTGGTCGGACGGGACCGCAAGCTCTCGTGGAAGGTCGGCCTCGGCGCGTCGCGGCTCGCGCGCGATCTGCTCGCGCTCTGCAACGTCCGCGGCATCAGCCTGAAGAAGATGCGCGAGACCCGAGACGAGCTCGTCGGCGGCGTCGCCCGCCTGCTCACGCGCGGCGACGAGATCAAGCAGTTCATCTTCAACGCGGACCTCGTCGACGAGGCGGTCGCCAACCTCCGCGGCTTCTCCTCCTTCCAGGTCGCGCCGCTGATCATCGAGCGCGTGCTCCACGAGTCGTGCGCCGAGGCCGCGACGATCCTCCTCGCCGACCACGCCGCCGGCGGCGACGACGACGAGCAGACGAGCGCCTTCCTCCAGCTGTTCGCCGCGCGCCTCGTCACCGAGCGCTCGCCGAAGTCCGACGCCGCGGTCGCCGAGCTCTACCGGCGCAAGATCATCACCGAGAACGAGATGCCGCGGGACCTCAAGGAGTCGATCCGCGCGCAGACGCTGGCGGACGCGCTCGTCCGCGAGCCGTCGCAGTTCCTGCTCACGCTCGACCTCATCGGCGATCCCGAGACCTACGCCAACGAGCTCGCGACGCTCGAGGCGGCGATGGCCACCCTCGCGCGCCGGGCGGAGGCCGCGGGCCTGCTCGCCGTGATGAGCACGCTGGCGCGGCACGCGAAGGGCGCCGGCAAGGCTGGACCGCGCGAGAACGCCGCGCTCCGCACGATGAAGTCGATGATCGACAAGCAGCGCCTCCTGCCGATCGCGACGGCGCTGCTCGTCGGACCGGCGCACCAGCGCGAGGCCGCGCGCCAGCTCATCGTCATCGCCGGGTCCGTCGGCGTCTCGGCGCTCTACACCGCGCGCGAGGCGACGCTCGATCCCGCGGCGCGCCCGATCTTCGTTCAGGTCCTGCGCGACACCGGGCCTGCGGGATGGGCGCTGCTCTCCCACCTGCTCCCGCAGATGGAGGTGCGCGACGACGCCGAGCTCGCGCTCGTCGAGGACCTCCTCCGCGCGGTGCCGGACCGCGCCGATCCGATCCTCGGCGAGGCCGTCGCGAAGTTCCTGGCGCATCCGCTCCTCCGGCCGACCGCGCTCGCGGCGATCGTCCCGCTCTGGGGGGAGCGCGCGAAGAAGCCGCTCGTCGAGGCGCTGGAATACGCCGACGAGCCCACGCGCATCCTCGCCCTCGGCGAGCTCCGACGGCTCCGCGCCGTCGACGAGTACGTCGTCTCGGTCCTCGAGCGCTTCCTCACGATGCGCGGGAGCGCCGGGGAGGAGCTCCGGGCGTCGGCCGCAGCCGCGCTGGCCGACGTCGCCGCTCCGCTCCGCGCGCGCGCGGTGCAGCTCCTGTCCAAGGCCGTCGAGGGCAAGCGCGGCCTGGTGGCCATGCTCCGCGGGAGCGACAACGCCGACGAGAGCGTCGTGGTGATGGAGGCGATGGGGCGGGCGCTCCTCGCGCTCGATCGCGCCGAGGGGATCCGGGCGCTCAAGGGCCGCCTCTCGCGGTCCGAGGGGCTGATGAAGGCTCGCCTCAGCGCCGTCTTGCAGATGGGCTGAGCGGCCCGCGCCGATCACGTCTCCGGGGCGCCGCCCGGGGTCGCAGGCCGCCGCCTCACGTCGGATCGGCGTCGAGCGGCGCCGGCGGCTCGCTCGGCTCGTCGTCGTCGTCGATCGAGGGCCCGCCCGCGTCCGGGGTCCCGCCGGACGGGAAGTCCGCCGCGATCTCCTCGGGGGTCGCCGGACGGAGACCGGACGACGTGACGGTGGAGTCGTCGGCGCGATCGAGCGACGACGGGAACTGTCCGTCCCCGAACTGGAGCGTCGCCTCGATCGCCCCCTCGGCGGGCGCCACGAGCCCACGATCCGCCGGATCGGGTCAGACGGGTTGGACGGTCGTGAGCTCCGTCCACCGCGCCGATCGGACGAGAGCGCACGAGAGCGCGCAGAACAGGGCGCGATGCGCCTCCTCGCGCGTCGCGAAGCGTCGCGAGGCCTTCACCACGTCCGCGATCGACGTCCGCGCCGTGATGCTCTTGAGGACGTGCTCCTCCGCGTCCGCGAAGCGGAACGCCTCGATGCGCACCGGGAGCGGCACGATGGGCTCGATCGCGTCCTCGGCGAGCGGCGCGAGGATCGCCTCGATCTCCGGCGCGCCGTACGCCTCGCGGACGCCTCGGAGGACGAGCTCGAACGGATCGAAGCCGAGCGGGAACGTCTCCTCGTGCGAGCGCGCGCCTCGAACGAAGGCGATCTCGCCCTTCCGCCACTGGAACACCTCGAGGTAGCGGGCCTGCATCTGCTGCTGGATCGCGCGGAAGAGCTCGATCGGCCGCAGGACGCCGAGCCCGCAGAGCGCGTCGCCGAGGCGGCCGCTCCAGCGCGGGAGCATCGCGAGCGCCATCTCCACCTCCATCCGGAGGACCTGGCCGCGCGCGACGAGGTGCTCGCCGAAGAGCTCGCGCTTCTCGGTCGAGACGACGAACTCGGGGACGCCCTCGACGAGGTAGATCTTCTTCTTCCGCGCGCCGTCGCGGAAGTAGAGCGCGCCGGTCTCGCGGCGGAGCGCGATCTGGAAGAGGCGCGCCGGGAGCAGGACTCGGTCGACGGGCGCGACGCCGTTCTGCGCGGTGAACACGGCGTCGTCCCAGCGCAGCGCGGGGCTGTTCACGAAGCGCGCGAGCTCGGAGTAGCTCGCGGCGTCGCGGAACGGCGAGGTCTCCCGCGCGACGAGCGCCCGGTGGTCGATGCCGCCGGTGACGTAGAGCTCGACGAGCCGCGGGTAGCTGAGCGGCCCGAGCGTCGGGCCGCCGGGCATCTTCGCGCGGTAGATGGCCGGAGACACGTCGCGCGCCTCCCCGCCCCCGCTCGGAGGCAGCGCCGAGGCCCGAGGCGGCGTCGACGGGCTCGCGGGGGGCGTCGTCGGCCGGGCCGTCGCGGGGGGCGCCGAGAGGTTCGCCGTCTGCCGGGTCCCCGTGTCGCCGCGCGGGTCCTCGGCGTCGCCGCGCGACGACGGCGCGAGCCCGAGGCGCTCGATCCACCCGGCGAGCTTCCCCGGGCCGACCTGGAGGCGGCGACGGCGGAGCACCTCCTCGAGCGCCTCCGCGAACGCCGCGGCGTTCGGGTAACGAAGCGCCCGGTCGCGCGCCATCGCGCGGATGAGGATGGACTTCACGTCGTCCGGGACGCGCGAGCCGGCGCGGTCGATCACCTGGAGGTCCGCGTCGCGGATGCGCATCAGCACGTCGATCTCGCTCGGCCCCGAGAAGAGCGGTCGGAGCATCACCAGCTCCGCGAGGACGATCGCCGCGGTGAACAGATCGCTCCGCGCGTCGAGCTCCTTGCCGACCACCTGCTCCGGCGACATGTACCCGAGCTTGCCCTTGAGCTGCCCCGCGTCCGTGCGGCGCTCGATCTCCGCGGCGCGCGCGATGCCGAAGTCGGTGAGCTTCACCGCCCCCGAGCGATCGATCAGCACGTTGCCCGGCGAGACGTCGCGGTGCACGAGATCGAGCGGACGTCCGTCGTCGTCGCGCGCGTTGTGCGCGTAGTCGAGCCCGCGCAGCACGCTGAGCGCGATGTAGAGGGCCGCCTCGAGCGGGACGTCCTCGCCCCGCGCCGCGGCCGCGCGCACGAGCCGCGCCGCCGTCGTGCCGTCGACGTACTCCATCGCCATGTACAGCTCGCCGTCGTGCTCGCCGAAATCGAACACTTGGACGATGTTCGGGTGGGCCAGGCGGGCGCAGACGCGGGCCTCGTCGATGAACATGGCGACGAAGTCGGCGTCCTGCGCCAGCTGGGGCAAGATGCGCTTGACCGCGACGACCTTCTGGAACCCGTGCGGGCCCGCCCGGCGCGCGAGGTACACCTCCGCCATCCCCCCCGTGGCGATCCGCTGAATCAGCTCGTACGGACCGAGCATGAGCGGGGCCGGATGGATCGACGCGCTCATCGGCGGTAGAAGCGTACCCCATGGTCCTGCCCAAGCGTAAGGAGTCGCGCGGTCCGCCTCTGCCGACGGCCGCGGACCGCGGGACCTCGCTCCTGGGCAAGAGGCCGAGCTCCAAGGTGGTGGTCGTCACCGGCGCCGCGTCGTTCCTCGGCGCGAACCTCGTGGGCCTGCTCGAGGAGGACAGCCGGGTCGCCCGGATCGTCGCGATCGACGTCAAGCCGCCCGGGACCGCCCAGCGGAAGACGCGCTTCTACGAGGTCGATTTCACCGGGGCGTCCACGGAGGCTCGGCTCTCCGAGATCCTCGGCGCCGAGCGCGCCGACACCCTCGTCCACCTCGCGTTCATGTCGTCGCCGACCCACGCGACCGCCCACGCCCACGAGCTCGAGAGCGTCGGGACGCGGCACGTCCTGGTCGCCGCGCGTCACGCGAGCGTCCGCAAGGTCGTGATGTGGTCGCAGACGCTGCTCTACGGCGCGCACCCGTCGAACCCCAACTTCCTGACCGAGCGCCATCCGCTCCGGGCGCCGCAGACCGAGCCCTGGTTCGCCGACAAGATCGAGGCCGAGGGCGAGGTCGCGCGCTTCGCCGAGAGGACGGCCGACACGGTCGTCACGGTCCTCCGCACGGCGCCGATCCTCGGGCCGACCGTGCACAACTTCTTGACGCGCTACCTCGCGCGGCGCGTCGTGCCGGTGGCGATGGGCTTCGACCCGCTCGTCCAGTTCCTCCACGAGGTCGACGCGATCGCGGCGTTCAAGCTCGCCATCGATCGCGACCACCCCGGGATCTACAACGTCGTCGGCGACGGCGTCCTGCCGCTGTCGACGGTCGTCAAGCTCGCGGGCCGCCTCGCGCTGCCGCTCCCTCACCCGCTCGCGCGCACGATGGGCGCGGCGCTCTGGCTCGCGCAGATCGTCGAGGCGCCGCCCAGCTTCATGCACTATCTCCGCTTCTTGTGCGTCGCCGACGGCGCGAAGGCGCGGAGCGAGCTCGGGTTCCGCCCCGCGTACACCACGCGCGAAGCCGTCCTCGACTTCACGAGCGCGCAGCGGCTCCGCGACGTCAAGCTCCTGCACGAGGCCGTCTGACGGCCATGACGCGCTACGATCCGCTTTCGACCGAGCAGACGACGGCATGAAGACCAAGCGATCCGGGACGTCGACGAAGAACCCGCCCAAGGCGGCCGCGGCCCGCCCGAAGGCGGCCACG
>JAHBWF010000154.1 GCA_019637105.1 Labilithrix sp. | reverse complement strand
CGCGGACGCCGCGGAGATCGTCGAGCAGCGCCGTGATCGCTCCGCCGCGCGCGACGACGCGGAACCCCGGCCCGTCGCCGCCGCCGGCGACCGTCCGGATCTCGCCCTCGTCGACGCGGACGTCGAGGTTCTCGCTCTCGTCTTCGCCTGCCGACTCGACGACCGCGTGGCTCACGAGCGACGGGGACTTCACGCGGACGGTCTCGGCGACGCGGAGGCCCGACCCTTCGACCCGCAGGCCGAGGGCCTCCTTGCTCCCGGACGCGAGCGCGACGCCGAACCCCGTCTCGAGCACCGTCACCTCGAGCCCCGGCCCGATCTGCGCGCGCGGCGCCAGGACGCGAGCGCCGCCGGATGCGGCGCAGCCGCCCGACGGAGGCGAAGGCATCGTCGCGGTCGCCGGGCTCGCGAGCGGCGTCCGCTCCGAGAGCGCGACGTTCGGCTCGCGCGCGATCGCGCTCCGGGACGGCGGGCTCCCGGGGCCGGCGGAGAGCGCCACGGCGACCGCGACGGCGGCGTGCGAGACGAGGAGGGCGACCACGGCGCGACGACCGCGACGCGGCGGGCCGTCGTCCGCGGGCGGACGCTCCGTGATCGCCCGCGCGACCTTGCCGTCGCGCGGGGCGTCGAGGTCGCGCGGCGCGCCGAGATCGAGCTGGGGGAGCGGCGGCGCCGCGAGCGTCGCGCGCGTGAACGTCGCGAGGTCGCGCACGCTCTCGAGCTCGGACGCCGACAGCTCGACGAGGCGCGCGCTCGAGTCGGACGCGACGCCGTTCGACGCGAGCGTCGGCACGGTCGAGCGCTCGCTGGGGCGCTCCGAGAGCGCCTTCCCGGCCGCGCGCTCGCTCTCGCGGACGGGCTCGCGCGTGAGGGGCGCGGGCGTGAGAGGCGCGCACGCGCCCGCCTCGTCCTCCTCACGCCGCCTCGCGCTCGGGAGGCGCAGCACCTCCGAGGCGGGGAACGTGAGCGTGCGCCGCGTCGGAGGGGCCTTCGGCGTCGCGCCGTCGGTCGCGTCGATCGCGGGCCGATCGATCTCCGATCGCCGCGCGCCTGTCTCGACCTCGCCGTTCGTCGTCTCGCCTGGAGAACCCACTCGCCCCTACCTCTCTCGCTCGCCGCGCTCTAGCACCGCACGGCCGGAGTGCACCCCCATCGCCACGTCGGATCGGAGGATCGCGCCGCGGCGGGACCGCGCTCCGACGCAGCTCCGCCCTGCGCTCTCCGCAGCCCTGCCGCCGCATGCAGGACGAGGTCCATCCCACATTGGAGCCAATTCCATGAAATGACGTAAGATCATCGGCCTCGCGTGCGGTCCGGACGCCTCAGCCTGAGACGTACGGACCGCACGGTCGGCTCACCGGCGCCGCCCGCCGCGCGATCCGGTGAAGCCGTCCGGACCGTCGCTCGGCGCGGCGCGTCGTCGGCTCGTGCGCCGACTTCGTTTTGCCCGCCGTCGAGGGCGGTGTATGAGCCGTCCCGTTGGCTTCCCACGTCCTCCCCTTCGAAAAGCCCGTCGTCGAGCTCGTCGCTCGCGTGAAGGAGCTGCGCGCGCTCGCGGAGAACGACAAGCGCTTCGAGCTCGAGCTGCGCCGCCTCGAGGAGAAGTGCGGGCGGCTCGCGCGGGAGCTCTTCGCGGACCTCTCGCCGTGGCAGAAGGTGCAGCTCTCGCGGCACCCGAACCGCCCCTACACGCTCGACTACGTCACGCACCTCTTCGAGGACTTCCTCGAGCTCCACGGCGACCGCGGCTTCGCGGACGACGCGGCGATCGTCGCCGGCGTCGCGCGCTACCACGGCCGCAGCGTCGTCGTCGTCGGGCACCAGAAGGGCCGCGGCGCGAAGGAGAACGTGAAGCGCAACTTCGGCATGCCCCACCCCGAGGGCTACCGGAAGGCGCGGCGCATGTACGAGCTCGCCTCGCGCTTCGGCCTGCCGATCCTGACGTTCATCGACACGCCCGGCGCCTACCCGGGGCTGGGCGCCGAGGAGCGCGGGCAGAGCGAGGCCATCGGCGCGTGCCTCGCGGCGATGGCGCGCGCGCCGGTGCCGATCATCGCGACCATCCTCGGCGAGGGCGGCAGCGGCGGGGCGCTCGCGCTCGGCGTCGCCAACCGCGTGCACGTCCTCGAGTACGGGACGTACAGCGTCATCTCGCCCGAGGGGTGCGCGTCGATCCTGTGGAAGGACGGGAGCAAGGCCGACGAGGCCGCGTCCCGCCTGCGCATGACGGCGCCCGAGCTGCTCGAGCTCAAGGTCGTCGACCGCGTGATCGAGGAGCCGGCCGGCGGCGCGCACCAGGATCCGCACGGCGCCGCGCGGAACGTCGACGCCGCGCTCCGCGAGACGCTCGCCGAGCTGCTCGAACGGACGCCCGACGAGCTCGTTCGCGATCGCTACGACCGCTTCCGCGAGCTCGGCGCGTTCGTCGGCTGATCGAGGCTCGTCCAGGCGCCCTTCCTCCGACCGCCGGCGGCGCGCCAAGCCCGTTTCTCCGACCGCCGGCGGCCACCGCCGCGCCAAGCCCCGTTCCTCCGACCGCCGGCGGCGCGCCAGGCCCGTTTCTCCGACCGCCCCACGACGCGGTAACGGCCGTCGCGGGCGGCGGGCGAATCACCGCCATCGTTCTCCCTCGCGCTCGCGCGTCCCCGCGCTGGAACACCGACGTCGCTCTCGTCGTCTCTCCGCCGATCTCCGGCACGCGCTTCGTCGCGGCTCTTCGGATCGATGGGGACAGCCATCGCCGGAGCGCGTGCTCCTCGGAACGCGACGGAAAGACTCGGTCCGCAGGCCGTTCGTCGTTCGCGGCGTCCGTCCCGCCGGCGCCGAGCGCGCCGCCGGGGACGGCGGGACGTTTTCATCGTGCCGGAGGTGACGCGTCGCATTACTCTCTTTTTTCGAAACCTTGAGGCCGCGCGCCTGCCGCCTGTCGGCGTTCGTGCTATCGAGGGGCCCGAATACGTTCTGATGACTACATTCATCACTCTCGAGGGCAAGGTCGCCATCGTCACCGGCGCGAGCCGCGGCATCGGGGAGGCGATCGCGCGGACGTTCGCCGCGAACGGCGCGCAGGTCGTCTGCGCGTCGCGCAAGCTCGAAGGCGTCTCGGCGGTCGCCCGCTCGATCGGCGACACGGCGACCGCGGTCGCCGCCCACACCGGCCGCGAGGACGACTGCGTCGCGCTCGTGAAGATCGCGGTCGAGCGCTTCGGCAAGGTCGACGTCCTCGTGAACAACGCCGCGACGAACCCGTACTTCGGCGCGATGCTCGACGTCGACGTGGGCGCCTGGGACAAGACGTTCGAGGTCAACACGAAGGGCTACTTCTGGTTGACCCGCGAGGTCGCGCGTCACCTCCGCGCGCGCGAGGCCCCGGGCTCGATCATCAACGTCGCGAGCGTCGCGGGCATCGTGGCGTCGCCGCTCCAGGGCGTCTACGCGATGACGAAGGCCGCGGTCATCTCGATGACCAAGACCCTCGCCTACGAGCTCGCCCCGAGCCAGATCCGCGTGAACGCCATCGCCCCGGGCTTCGTCGACACCCGGTTCGCCGCCGCGGTGCTGAAGAACGACGCGCTCCTCGACGAAGTGCTGAGAATGACTCCGATGAAGCGCTACGGACAGCCCGACGAGATCGCCGGCTGCGCCCTGTACCTCGCGTCGGATTCCGCCAGTTACTTGACCGGACAGGCCATTGTGATCGACGGAGGTATGACGATCGCGTGAGCGCGCGGTCGTGGGACCCTCGCCGTTCACGGGGTCCAGACGAGGACGGGATCAGGATGCAGCGGGGAGACATCGTCGCAGGCAAGTACCGGCTGAACCAACCGCTCGGCAGCGGCGGGATGGCCGAGGTTTGGTCGGCGACGAACACGTTCACCGAGCGCCAGATCGCCATCAAGTTCATGAACGCGCAGGTCGCGAAGACGCCCGAGGCGGCGGCTCGCTTCCTGAAGGAGGCGAAGGTCTCCGCGCGCGTGAACCACCCGAACATCATCGACGTCATCGACGTCGGCCAGACCGAGCAGAACCAGCTCTTCCTCGTGATGGAGCTGCTCACCGGCTTCCCCCTCGAGGTCGCGCTCCGCCGGCAGACGCCGCCGATGACGCTCTACGAGTTCTCGATCGTGATGATCGAGGTCGCCGAGGCGCTCTCCGCCGCGCACAAGGCGGGCATCGTCCACCGCGATCTGAAGCCGACGAACATCTACCTCCACAAGGTGAAGGAGGGCGTCGCCGTCCCGAAGGTGCTCGACTTCGGCGTCAGCAAGTTCCTCGAGGACGACACCAACCACGCGCTCACCGTCGCGGGCACCGTCCTCGGCTCGCCGCTGTACATGAGCCCGGAGCAGGCGCGCGGCGAGTCGAACCTCGACGGCCGCACCGACGTCTTCGCCTTCGGCGCCATCCTGTTCGAGGCGCTCTGCGGCTACCGCGCGTACGAGGCGAAGAACTTCAACGCGCTGATCGTGAAGATCGCCACGACCAAGCCGAAGTCCATCGACGCCTGCGCCCCGCACGTCCCGGACTCGCTCCGCCGCGTGGTGCGGGCGTGCATGGAGACGGAGCTCCGGCGGCGCGCGCAGACGTTCGACGACGTCATCGCGATGATGCGCCAGGCGATGCCGGAGCTCGAGGCCTCGTCGATCCGCCTGCCGACGCCGCTCATCGCCACTGCCGTCGTCGACCCCGACGCGACGAACGCGCTCCCCGTGCTCCGCGCGAGCGACCGCCCCCCGGCGATGATCCCGCACATGGGCGACACGATCCCCGGCATGGCGCCGACCGCGAGCTCCGGCAGCATCAGCGTCATCCCTCCCCCGCCGAACAACCCGTCGTCGGACACGTGGACGGCCGCGCACGGCTCCTCGCCGCCGAGCGGCTCGTCCTGGCAGACGCCGAACACGTCGTACGCGTCGATCGTGTCCGTGCCGAAGAAGCGCAACCCGGCGTGGCTCCTCGCGGCCGGCGCCGCGCTCGTCGTCGGCGGCATCGGCATCGGCGCGGTCGTGGCCGCGCGGCCCCGCGTCGAAGCCTCCGCGGTCTCCGCCCGCGCGCCCGAGTCGATCGCGGCGCCCTCCCCGTCTCCTCTGGGCGAGCCGTCGAGCGCCGCGCGCGCGTCGGACACGCCGGGCGCGGATCCTCCGACGGTGAGCGTCGACTCCCTCCCGGGCGCGAAGAGCGTCACGTCGCTCGCGACGGGCTCGGGGCGCCTCAGCCTCGCCGCGTCTCCGGGCTGGTGCACGATCTCGATCGACGGCAAGGAGCACGGCCCGACGCCGCTCGCCGCCGTCGACCTCGCCGCCGGTCCGCATCAGATCCTCTGCAAGCCCCCCACCGGCAAACCGCGCTCCGCGAGCGTCGTCGTCCAGGACGGCGCGACGTCGAAGTACCGCTTCGCGCTCGAGGATTGAGCGCGCTCGAGGATGGAGCGCGCTCCGAGCCGTACGGACGCGCGGCCTCGAACGCGTCACGCTCGGCGCGCGCGGGGCGACGCGCCAGCGCGGGCCGCCCCACGACGGACGCGACGCAGGCCGATCATGACGAGCGCGATCGCCGCGACGCCCGGGACGCCTCCCTCCGCGGGAGCCGACGCGCAACCGGACCGCGGCTTCGCGGCGCCCTTGGGACAGTACACGTTCGAGCCCACGGTCCCCCCGCCGCGCGAGCACACGAGCTCGAGCCCGCGGCTCTCCGCGTCGGCCATGCACTGGAGCTCGCCCGCGTCCGGCTGGCTGTTCACGTAGCGACACTCGACGCCTTGGCCCTCGCACCGCTTGGCCACGGTGCAGGACGTGTCGGGCGGACCGACGTCGGCGCTCGCGCGGGGAGGAGCGAGCAGGACGGCGATCGCGAGCGCCCGCGCAGACCAGACGGCCTTCATGGACGACGAGGCTACCGCGAGACGGCGCGCTGAGGATGATCTCGGCCCAGGCGCACACGAGCGCACAGGTCCATCGCGGCCCAGGCATACACGAGCGCACAGGTCCATCGCGACCCACGCCCACACGCGCGCGGGTCCATGGCGATCGAGCGCTCCACAGAGCCGCGCGAGGCCCGCGCTCGCCCGCCCGCGGGCGCGCGCCGGGTCCGACGGCGCCGCGTCGAGCGCTCCGTCGCGCCGAGGCACGGGGGCGCCTTCGGATCGTCGTCGGAACGCATCGTGCAAGCGCCTACCGTCGGATGCGGCTCCTTCCGGTCGTCGCCGGCTCGATGTGTGCGGTCGCCGCGTGCGCCGCGCCCGCGCCGGACGCCCACGAATCGACGAAGGCGAGCACGCACTCGATCGTGGGCGGGTCGGCCTCCACGGCGGCAGAGGACGCGATCGTGCTCCTGAACGAGGCGGGCGGGCCCGGATGCACCGGGACGTTGATCGCGCCGAACCTCGTGCTCACCGCGCGCCACTGCGTGACCTACTACAACCCGAACGCCGAGTGCGGCGCCCCGCTCCGCGGCGAGCTCGGGACGTCGCTCATCACGGTGTCCGTCGGCGTCTACGCGAACGCGCAGGGCTACGTCGCGCGCGCGACGAAGTTCTTCGTCCCGACGGCGCCGGACCTCTGCGGGGCCGACATCGCGCTCGTCGCCCTCGACACCGACGTCGCCGACGTGACGCCCGCGACGGTGCGCTTCACGCCCCCCGCGGTCGACGAGGTCGGGACCGCGGTGGGCTACGGCGAGACGGGCGGCGGCCGCCGGCGGCGCGCCGGCGTGACGGTCCTCGCGCTCGGCCCCGCGAGCACGAGCTACGTGACGAAGGGCGGGCAGTCGCTCCCGATGAACGTGCCCGCGAACGAGATCGCGACGAGCGAGTCCACCTGCTACGGCGACAGCGGCGGACCGCTGCTCGACGCGGCCGGGCAGCTCGTCGCCGTCGCGTCCCGCGGGCTCGACGACCGCTGCAACGATCGTCCGACCTTCTGGACGAGCGCGGCGGCGCACGAGCAGCTCATCCGCGACGCGGCGGCGGCGGCGGGCCATCCGCTCCCGCAGGCGGCCGGCGCGGTTCCCGGCGGCCGCAACACCGCCACCGGCTCGAGCGACGCGACGATCGGCGACGAAGACGACGACGAAGACGACCCGCGGGCGAAGCCGTCGAAGAAGCGCGACGCCGGCGTCGTCAGCGCGGGCTGCGCCGCCGGCCGTGGGCCGGTCGATCGCTCATTCGCGATCGTCGCCGTCACCGCGCTCGCCGCGCTCGCGGCGGCGCGCCGGCGCCGCGACGCGTGCCTCTGAGATACCGCGGCGCCGGCGATCGTGCCCTACGCGGCGTCGGAGCCGGCGCCCCCCACGGCGGCGCGGGCGCGTCGCCGCGGCCTGGAGCCCAACGACGGCCTCCGCCGCGGCTCGGGCTTTGTTGATACGCTCGAGATCGGGTCGTGCGAGGGGCCGAGGCCGCAGCCAGGAGGGAGTCACGCCGCGCCGCGTGGCCAGCGATGCTCGCGGCGGCGTCGCTCGTGGCTCAGCTCGTCGCCGGCAAGGCGACGCGCGACGCGCTCTTCCTCACCCACTTCGGACTGACGCTCCTCCCGGCCGCGATGATCGCCGCGGCGTTCCTCTCCGCGCTCTCGGTGCTGGTGATGTCGCGCGTGCTCACGCGCTGGGGGCCGGCGCGCGTCGTCCCGGCGACGTTCGCGCTCTCCGCCGCGCTCTTCCTCGTCGAGTGGTCGCTCAGCCTGGGCAGCGAGCGCGCGACGGCGATCGCGGTCTACGCGCACACGGCCGTCTTCGGCTCGGCCATCGGCAGCGCGTTCTGGTCGATGGTGAACGAGCGCTTCGATCCGCACGAGGCCAAGCGCCTCGTCGGGCGGATCACGAGCGGGGGGACGATCGGCGGGGTCGTCGGCGGCCTGCTGGTCTGGAGGGCGTCGGCGCACATCTCGGTCCCGATGATGCTCGCGCTCCTCGCGACGATGAGCGTCGTCGGGCTCTGGGGATCGCTGCGGACGGGCCGCTCGACGCGCCGCGCGAAGCCGCGCCGGATCGCGACCGGCGACGGCTTCGGCGTGCTCGGCGCGACGCCCTACCTGCGCGACCTGGCGATGCTGGTCGCCGCGGGCGCCGTCGTCCAGGCGCTGCTCGACTGGCTCCTCAGCGCGCACGCGTCGCACCGGTACGGCCAGGGACAGGAGCTGCTCGGGTTCTTCGCGTTCTTCAACGTGGTCGTCGGCGTCCTCTCGTTCGCGGCGCAGGCGGGGCTCACGCGCTTCGTCCTCGAGAGGCGCGGCCTCGCCGGGACGATCCGGCTGCAGCCGCTCGCCGTGGCGGCGGCCGTCGCGCTCGCGCTCGCCTTCCCGCTCTTCTGGCCCGTGCTCGTCCTCCGCGTCGTCGAGGGAGTGACGCGGAGCTCGCTCTACCGCTCCGCCTACGAGCTTTTGTACACGCCGCTCCCGGCGGTCGAGAAGCGCGCGGCCAAGACGCTGATCGACGTGGGCGTCGACCGCGTCGGGACCGCGCTCGGGAGCGGGGCGCTCTTCGTCGTCGCGCGGCTCGCCCCGCTCGAGCTCCAGACGCGCCTGGCGCTCCTCGGCGTGCTGGCGATGACCGGCGCGGCGTGGCTCGTCGCCGGCCGCCTCCGGAAGGGATACGTCGCCGCGCTCGCGTCGAGCCTCAAGTCGGGCGCCGTCTCCCTCGACGACGACGCCGAGGACGCGACCACGCGGCAGACGCTCGCCGAGACGACCGCGTTGCTCGAGCGTGACGAGCTGCTCCTGCGGATCGAGCGGCGGGCGAGCGGGCGGGCCGACGCCGCGCGACGCGGCGCCCGCGGACCGACCCCGTCGCCCGACTCCGCCCGCGCGCCGCTCGGCGAGCTCGGGATCCTCCTCGACCCGAGCGACGAGGTCCTCGCGCGCGCCGCCGCGCTCCGCTCGGGCGATCCGGCCGCGGTCAAGCGGGCGCTCGCGGCGCCGCTCCTTCCGACGCTCGCCCCCTTCGTCGTGCCGCTCCTCGCGGACGACGCCGTCGTGCGCGACGTCGTGCGGTCCCTCCGCAAGGCCGCGCCGCGCATCGAGGGGATGCTGCTCGATCACCTGCTCGACCCGGACGTCGATCCACGCGTGCGCCGCCGCATCCCGAGGATCCTCAAGGTGTGCCGCACGCAGCGCGCCGCGGCGGGGCTGCTCTCCGCGCTGCGCGATCCGGTGTTCGAGGTGCGCACCCAGATCGCCGTCGCGCTCGCGCAGCTCGTCGACGAGCCCGCGATCGCGCTCGACCGCGACGCCGTGCTCGACGCCGCGCTGCGCGAGCTCACGGTCGGCAGGGCCGGCTGGACGCGGTCGCGCGACGACGACGCCGAGAGCGCCGAGGCGAGCGCCCCTCGGCCGGACCGCCCCACGTCGTCGCGGCGGCCCGACGCCGAGGCCGCCGCCGTCCGGCGCGGGCTCGGGCACGTGTTCGGCCTCCTCGGCCTCGTGCTCGAGCGCGAGCCGCTCTCGATCGCCTACCGCGCGCTCCGCTCGGAGGACGCGGGCCTCCGCGGGACGGCCATCGAGTACGTCGAGGTCGTCCTGCCGCCCGCCGTGCGCGACGCCCTCGTCCCGCTCCTCGGCGACGTCGCGTCGGCGCCGCGCAAGACCGACCGCGGAACGGAGGAGCTCGCCGCCGAGCTCCTCCGTTCGCGCGGCGAGCCTTCGGCCGCGCCGGACGGCCGAGGGTGATCCTCGATCACGCTCCGCCCGTCGAACGCCTCCTCCTCGCGCGGAGGCCCGCGCCTCCCGAAAGAGCGCGGTCTCCCGGGGCTGACCTCCGCTCCGCGGGATCGCGGCGGCGCGCGAACGTGCGCGACGATCGGATCGCCGGCCCCGCAGGATCGCGGTGGAGCCGCTTGGTGAGCGCCGCGTTCCCGAATATCGTGCGTGGGCTGTGGGGCGCTCGCCGATCCTTCGCTCGTTCGTCGGCGGCGCGATCACCTCGATGCTCACGCTCCTCCCCGCGGCGACCTCCGCGCAGCCGGCGGAGCCGCCGCCCTCCGCGCCGCCCACGGAGCCTCCGTCCTCCGCGGAGCCTCCGCCCTCCGCGCCTCGGGCGGGCAGCGGGACCGACAGCCCCAAGCGTCCGCTGCCCGACTACGACGGACGCGGTCCCCCGGAGACGACCGCCGGCGACGTCGCGCTGTGGATCCCGCGCGTGCTCTTCTTCCCTCTCTACGTCGTCAGCGAGCACCTCGTCCGGCGCCCGCTCGGCTGGCTCATCGCGACCGCCGAGCGGAACCAGTGGCCGTCGCAGATCCGTGATTTTTTCCTCTTCGGGCCGGAGAAGAAGGCCGGCGTCGTCCCGACCGCGTTCCTCGACTTCGGCCTCCGCGCGAGCGTCGGCGTCTACGCGTTCTGGGACGACCTCCTCGCGCCCGGCCATCACCTCCGCCTCCACGCCTCGACGCTCGGCGTCGACTGGCTCCAGGGCGCGATCGCCGCCAAGCTCCCGCTCGGCGACGGCGCCACGGTGGACCTCCGGCTCGAGGGGGCGCACCGCCCGGACAACGTCTTCCACGGCCTCGGCCCGCGATCGCTCCAGGGTCGCCGCGCGCGCTACGGCGTCGACCGGATCCGCGCGCGCCCGGTCTTCGAGATGGCGTGGTGGAAGAGCAGCCGCGTCACGACGGAGGCCGGCTTCAACGACGTCGCCTTCCGCGACGACGCCTGCTGCGACGATCCGTCTCTCGTCACGGCGATCCGCGAGGGCTGGCAGACGGCCCCGCCGGCGTTCGAGACCGGCTACACCAGCGTCTACCAGCGCGGAGAGCTCACGATCGACACGCGCGACCCGCGGCCCTCGAGCCAGAGCGGGCTCCGCCTCGACGTCGAGGTCGAGCACGGCTCGGACGTGCGCCGCTCGAGCAGCAACTGGATCCGCTACGGCGGCACGGCCGGCGGCGTCGTCGACGTCAAGAACAACCGCACGGTCAGCCTCGCCGTCACGACGCTCTTCGTCGATCCGCTCTCGCGAGGCGCCGAGATCCCGTTCACCGAGCAGGTGGTCCTCGGCGGGTCGGGGCCGATGCGCGGGTACCTGTACGGCCGGCTCGTCGATCGGAGCGCCGCCGTCGCGACGCTCAAGTACAAGTGGCCCATCTGGGTCTTCCTCGACGGGTCGATCCAGCTCGCCACCGGCAACGTCTTCGGGCCCCAGCTCTCCGACTTCCACGCGCGGCTCCTCCGCCTCTCCGGCGCGATCGGCGTCGAGAGCGTCGGCAGCCCGGATCACACGTTCGAGCTGCTCGCCGGGTTCGGAACGGAGACGTTCGAGCGCGGCGCGCAGGTCAACTCGGTCCGCCTCTTGTTCGGGACGAACCGCGGCTTCTAGCGCGCTTGGCCTGCCTACGGGTGGCGAGCACGTTCCGAGCTCCGGTCGCCGAGAGCACGACCCACGCCACGACGAGCGAGGGGCGAGAGCGCGTCAGAGATCGAGCCCGAGCCCGACGAGCGCGATCGGCGCGCTCACGCGGTGTCCTCGCGTCTCCTGGACGAGGGGGAACGCCGCGCCCACGCTGACGACGAGGTCGTCGATCGGGCTCACGACGAGCTCCGGCGCGACGAACACCGACGCGCCGCCGGAGCGCGGGTCGACGCGATCGTCGACGTCGCCGGCCGCGTCGAGGCGTCCGTGGACGGAGGCGCGCGCCGCGAACACGCGGCGGGGCTGGAGCTGCGCCGTCGCCGACGCGCGGAGCGAGTCGCCGGGGTGCGGCCCACCACGCACGCTCACCGGCATGAGGAACGACGCGCTCGTCCAGAACGTGAGCAGCGGGCCGGTGACGGCGTACGTCGCGCCGACGGCGGGGACGATCGAGCCGCACCCCGGCTGGAGATCGGTCGCGACGAGGCGCCCGGCGGCGTCGCGCTCGACCGGCGCCGTCGGGGCCTTCGCGCCGCCGTGGAACGAGAGGCGCCGCGACCGCGTCCGGTAGGCGACGTACGAGGCGCGCGCCTCGGCGTCACCGAGCGCGGCCCGGTCGGCCGCGATCGGCGGAGCCGCGCCCTCGCCGCCGGTCATGAGCGAGCGACGGAGCAGTGGGAGGTCGACCGAGAAGAGCACGTCCTCGTCGAGCGCGATCGCAGCGCCCGGGACGAGCCTGAGCTCGAAGACACGCAGCGGCGCGTGCCGCGCGGCGAACGCGGCGGCGCGGCCGTCGAGCGTCGCGCGGACTCGCCCGGCGAAGGGCAGCTCCTCGCCGCGCGCCGCCAGCGTCTTGTCCGCGGCACCGCAGACGGCGCACGCCGCCGCCCGCCGCGGAGCGAGCGCGAGCGCGAGGACGACGGACAGGAGCGTGACGACGCAGCGAGCCGAGCGGAGCACGATCGTGAGTGGGGCAAGACGCGACGCTTTATGAGCGCTCCGGCGTCGGCGCGAGCGCTCCGACGTCGGCGGACGAGGACGAACGGCCGCCTCGACACGTCGGCGCTCCCCGACAGGCCACGGCGGGACCGTCATCGCGCTTGGCGCGATCGCCTCGACGTGCCAGTTAAGAGGGCGATTGGAGCCGTGATGCGCGCCCTACGCGCCTATCTCTTCGTGATCCCCTCGGTGTGGACGCTGTCGAGCTCGCTGCTCACGAGCGCGCTCGGCTGCTCCAGCCCCAGCGCGTCCGAGCCCGCGCCGGTCTGCCTCGACGCCGGCGTCGACGAGTCGTGCACCCCCGCGTACGAGCCGACGTACGAGGCGCTCTACGCGAACACCCTCCAGCCGAGCTGCGGCCTGGGCGGCGCCGCCTGCCACACGTCGAGCGGGAAGCAAGGCGGCGTCGACTTCAGCGATCCCGACGTCGGCTACGCGAGCCTCACCGGCAAGCTGCGCGCGGGCGAGCCGGAGTGCAGCGTCGTCGTCCACCGCGTCCTCGCGACGAGCGGCACGGTCCGCATGCCGCCCGGGCGCTCCCTCCCTCCCGGAGAGAGCTGCGCGATCATCCAATGGATCGCCGCCGGAGCCCGCCGGTGAGGACGCGCGTAGCCGTCGTCGTGTCCGCGCTCGCGGTGGCGTCGCTCGCCGCCACGTCCTGCGACAACGACGAGCCCGAGCCGAAGATCACGCTCACCGGCCAGGCGCTGATGGACCCGAACAACTGCCTGCCGTGCCACGACGAGCAGTTCCGCGAGTGGTCGAGCAGCATGCACGCCTACGCCGCCGAGGATCCCGTCTTCGTGGCGATGAACAAGCGGATGCTCCGCGAGACCAACGGCGCCTCGGCCGACTTCTGCGTCGGCTGCCACGCGCCGATGGCGCTCCGGCTCGGGCTCACCAAGGACGGCTCGAACCTCGCCGAGCTGCCCACGGCGGTGCGCGGCGTCACCTGCTACTTCTGCCACGCCGCGGACGCCGTCGAGGGGACGCACAACAACCCGATCCGCCTCGCCGACGACGGCGTGATGCGCGGCGGCATCCGCGACCCGATCGCGTCGATGCCCCACCGCGGCGCGCACTCGCCGCTGCACGATCGCGAGAGCCCCGAGTCGTCGACGCTGTGCGGAGCCTGCCACGACGTCGTCACGCCGCACGGCGCGCACATCGAGCGGACGTTCGACGAGTGGAAGAACTCGCTCTACTCGCAGCCCGGCCAGCTCTCGTGCGGCAAGTGCCACATGGACGGCCGCGACGGCCCCGCCGCGCTGGTGGACGGGGCGCCGGTGCGCAAGCTCCACGACCACTCGATGCCCGCGGTGGACGTCGCGATCACGCCGTTCTTCGGCGTCGAGGCGCAGCGCGAGGCGGTGCAAAGGCTGCTCGACCAGACCCTGGTCACCAAGCTCTGCGTCAAGCAGACGCCGCTCGGCGTCGTCGCCGACGTGACGCTCGACAACGCATTCGCCGGCCACGAGTTCCCGAGCGGCGCCGCGCAGGATCGACGCGTCTGGGTCGAGCTCTTCGCCTACAGGGGCGGCGAGGTGATCTTCTCGAGCGGCGCCGTCGAGGATCGGAAGCCCGCGGCCGCGCTCGAAGATCCCAACCTCTGGCTGCTCCGCGACAAGAACTTCACGACGGACGGCCGCGAGACGCATTTGTTCTGGGAGGCCGCCCGCGTCGAGGAGGAGCAGCTCCCGGCCGCCGTGACGGCCGACCCGCTCGATCCGCGCTTCATCCACTCGGTGACGCGCACCTATCCCCTGCCGGCCGTGCCCGACCGCGTGACGATGCGCGTCCGCATGCGCCCGCTCGACTTCGATCTGCTCGACGACCTCGTCCGCTCCGGCGATCTCGATCCCGCGCTGCTCGACAAGATCCCGACCTGGAACCTCGCGAGCGGCACGCGCGAGTGGACCTCCGAGATCGGCTTCGCGCGCTGCCTCGACTGACGCGGCCGGCGCGCGGCGTCGCGCGGAGGGTCAACCGTCGAGGCAGAACTGGAACGTCGCCTCCTGCAGCGCGCCGCCGGCGGCGGGCTGGACGGCGACCTTGATCTGCCAGAGGCCCGCCATCGCGAGGTAGACCTTCTCGACGGAGTACGTGCCGTCGCCGAGGCTCGTCACCACCGGCTTCACCGCGCTGCCGTGCGCGTGATCGGGCATCCACGGCGTCACAGTCACGGTGGCGTCGGAGACGGGCCGGCCGTCCGCGTCGAGGACCTCGAGCGTCATCGCGTTCGTGCCCTTGATGGGCGGCCCCGGCGTGGCGTCGACGAGCTTCACCGAGAACGCCCCGGCCGGCTTCGTCAGGCCCGCGGTGTAGATGTCCTTGCGGTCATCCGCCGCGCAGCCGGTCGCCGGCGACGCGCCGCCGCTGCTCCCCTCGTCGCCGTCCGAGCAAGCCGCCGCGAAGACGACGCTCGCCAGAGCCACCGAGACCACGACCAGACGTCCCATTCCAAGCACCTCGCCGAAGAGCTCCCAGAAGACCGTACGCCGGAGATCGCCCTCCGGTTTCACGACGGACGAAGAGCCTAGCACGCGCCCCGGCGACGCTCCTCCCGGCGCTCGTTCGAGGCGCGGGGCGCCGCTGGGCGCCGGGTGGAGCGCCTTCGGGACGCCGGGGAGGACGCCGGGGACGGGACGCCGGGACGGGGCCCGGCTCGGCGGGCGCCCCTCCGCGCCGCTCCGATCGCCCCGCTGCGGCGCTCAGTGACAGGCGACGGCGCCGCTCGCGTGCTCGCAGTCGTGCGCGGGGTCCGCGGCGGTCTTGGCGTCCTCGCAGTGCTTCGCGTAGCAGGTGAAGTCCTCCTCCGAGAACGCCGCGCAGGTCGACAGGCACGCCGCCTCGTCCGCGAACTCGCCCGCGCAGGCGCTCAGCATGCAGGTGCAGTACTCGGAGCACGGATCGGCCGGGGCGTCGGTCGACGCGTCGCCGGCGTCGTCACCGCCGGCGTCGGCCGCCGGGGCGTGACCGCCGTCGGACGCCTCCTTCTCGGGGCACTCGGCGAGGCACTCGGCCTTACGCGGCCCGCACTTCGAGTCGTCGCCGTCGTGGCCGAGGTCGTGGCACTCGTCGCCGAGCGGGGTCGACACGCCGTGGCACCGCGACGCCAGCTCGCGGCACGAGCCGGTGTAGTCGGTGGAGCTCGGCGTCGACGACGAGCTGCACGCGATCGCGAGGGCGATGGAAGCGAGAGAGGCGGAGAGACGGAAGCGGAGGTTCATGAGCATTTCCTGATGTGCGAGAGGGATGAAACGTTCGTCGAGGGCGCTCGGCGCGCGAGCGCGGTGGGAGCCGCCGCGGCGAGGACGCCGCCGGCAGGCCTGTCGGGCGCGCGCGCCGAAGGCGGCGCGACGCCGGCGCGACGCGCGCCGTCGCCGTCGACGCCGGGCGGCGCCGCGCGCGATCGCCGGGAGGACGCCCCGTCCGCCGCGCACCGAAGACGGCGCGCGGTCCGTGGCTCTGGGATCGCCTCGTCAGCCGCCGTCGTGATCGCCGCCGCCGCCGTCCGCCTTCGCCTCGGCGCAGACCTCGAGGCAGCGGGCCTTGATCGGCGTGCAGTCGTCGTCGCTCTCGGCGTCGTGAGCCTTGCCGTGGCAGTCGTTGATCTCGCCCTCGCCCGTGTCCACCTCGTGGCACGCCGCGATGACCTCGTTGCACGCGGGGTACGGGCTCGAGTGTCCGCCGCTGGAGGTGCCGTGACCGTGGCTGCCCTCGTCGTGGCTGTCGCACCCCGTCCACGCGAGCGCCGCCGTCGCCGCCGTCGCCATGGCCATCGCCATGAGCTTGGCCTTCGTCGAATCGACCTTCATCGTCATCCTCGTTCCGTTCGCAAGAGACACGTCGACCCCGAAGGAGCCGACCGAGCGCGGCGCGCGCGGCGCCGGCCCTGCTTCGATGCGCTCCGGCCTCGCCGAAGCCGCTCGGACCTCCGCGGACCGCGCCCGGCGAACGGACGCGTCCACTTCGGCTCAAGCCGCGAACGAGAGGTGTCGTGGGGGAGGTGTCGGCGGAGGACGCGCGAGATCGGAGGGGCGCCGCCACGACGGCGGCGCGACCGCCGTCCGGCGCGCGATCGGCGCGAGCACGCTGGACGCCGGCAGGACGGCGCAGATCGCCTTGCCCGCGAAGGCGACGTCGTCGTCGCCGCATCGGCCCTTCAGCGACTCGGAGGAGAGGAGCATCTCCTCCTCGTGCTCCGGGTTGCACTTCGGGCAGACGCAGTCGTGCTTCTCGATCGAGCAGTGGCAGACGTGTGGCGCCTCGACGCCGGCGAGCTGCGCCCAGAACGGCAACGCGCCGGCGCTCGCCAGCGGGAGCGCCAGCGCGAGGACGAGCGCGCGCACGAGCACGATCGCCCAGCGCTGGTTCCTTCGCCTCGCGGCCACGGGCTCAACCTAGCACGCAGGCGCCGGCCCGTCCGATGACAGGTTGTCGCGGGGCGGGGCGAATCGTGCTACGCGCTATGAAGTTCGTGCTACGTTGGACGGGCCGATGGCGCCCGCCCTCCTCGCTGGATTGACCGGAGTGATCCAGGGCGCGCGCCACGCGCTCGAGCCCGATCACGTGACCGCCGTCGCCACCGTGATGGTGGAGGCGCCGTCGCCGCGGCGAGGGATGTTCTACGCCGCGTGCTGGGGGCTCGGTCACGCCTCGATGCTCGTCTTCGTCGCGGGGCCGCTCGTCGTCCTCCGCGTCGAGGTGCCCGACCTCTTGACGACGGTCCTCGAGGTCTGCGTCGGCGCGATGCTCGTCTACCTCGGCGTCCGGACGCTGCGGTCGCAGAAGATCGCCGGGGCGCCGGCGGAGGCCGCGGCGCAGCCGCTCCACGTCCGCGGGCGGCGCCCGTTCGTCATCGGGGTGATGCACGGGCTCGCGGGGAGCGGCGCCCTCGCGGCGCTCATCGCGCTGGGCGCGCCGACCGTCGCCACGGGCATCGTCTGCCTGACCCTCTACGCCTTCGGGACGGTGGTCGGGATGGTCGCGCTGGCCGCCGCCGCCGGCCCCGTGCTCGCGCGCGCGGGCCGGCTGCCGAGGGTCGCGACGGTGGTCGCGCAGGTCGCCGGCGTCGCGTCGATCCTGGTCGGCGTGGCGTGGGTCGCCCGTACGCTCGCCGGCGAGTGACGCGCGGGGGCCGAGCCGCCCCGGCTCGCGGCCCGCACGGCGAGGCCCGGCTCGAAGGAGCGCCCGCGGCGCGCGGCCGTCACCGCGCGCCGTTCGCGCGCCGGCCGCTCACCGCGCGCGGG
>JAHBWF010000153.1 GCA_019637105.1 Labilithrix sp. | reverse complement strand
CTACGACCCGCACCTGCTCGACCTCAAGGCGCTCGACATCGTCTCCGTCCGGATCGGCGCGATCGGCCACTCCGCCGGCGCCAAGGCGCGCCTCCACGTCCACCGGATCGCGGTGGAAATGCGCTGAGACGCGCGCTGAGCGGCCCTGTATCGAGGCGCAGACGAGCCTGCTAAGCTCGCGGCCGCGATGCTCCCCGAGAAGAAGCAGGTCTTGATCGTCGACGACGAGCCGAACCTGCGAAAGATCCTCGCCGCTCAGCTCTCGCGCGACGGCTACGACGTGCTCCTCGCGGAGGACGGCGAGCAGGGGCTCGCCCTGCTCCGCGAGCACCACATCGACCTCGTGGTCACCGATCTCAAGATGCCCAAGGTCGACGGGATGACGCTCCTCCGGGAGGCGCACGCGGAGCAGCCGGAGCTGCCGATCGTCATGATCACGGCGCACGGCACGGTGGACACGGCGGTCGAGGCGCTCAAGCTGGGCGCGTTCGACTACCTGACGAAGCCCTTCGACAAGGACGAGGTCCGGCAGATCGTCGCCAAGGCGCTGAAGACGCGCGAGCTCGCCGGCGAAGAGGCGACCACCGAGATCAAGGGCGCCGAGGGCGCGCGCTTCGGCATCATCGGCCAGTCGGCGGGGCTCACCGAGCTCTACGCCGTGCTCGAGCGCGTCGCCGACAGCCCGACCACCGTGCTCATCACGGGCGAGAGCGGCACCGGCAAGGAGCTCGTCGCGCGGGCGCTCCACGATCACTCCTCGCGCCGCGGCAAGCCCTTCATCAAGGTCAACTGCGCGGCCATCCCGAAGGAGCTCATCGAGAGCGAGCTCTTCGGCTACGAGCGCGGCGCGTTCACCGGCGCCGTCACGAGCAAGCCCGGCCGCTTCGAGCTCGCCAACGGCGGCACGCTCTTCCTCGACGAGATCGGCGAGATCCCCGTCGAGATGCAGGTCAAGCTGCTCCGCGCGCTGCAGGAGAGCGAGTTCGAGCGCGTCGGCGGCATCAAGACGATGCGCGTCGACGTCCGGCTCGTCGCCGCGACCAACCGCGACCTCAAGAAGCTCATCGCGCAGGGCGCGTTCCGCGAGGATCTCTTCTACCGGCTGAACGTCGTCTCGATCCGCTTGCCCGCGCTGCGGGAGCGGGCCTCGGACACGCCGCTGCTCGTCGAGCACTTCCTCAAGAAGTTCAACGAGCGCCTGAAGAAGAACGTCACCGGCGTCGAGCCCGAGGCGCTCGACCTGCTCAGCGCCTACGGCTGGCCGGGCAACATCCGCGAGCTCGAGAACGTGATGGAGCGCGCCGTCCTCTTCTGCGACGCCTCCAAGCTCCGCGTCGAGGACCTCCCCGTCGAGCTCCGCGGCCCCGGCGCCGCCGCGTCGAGCTCGACGGCGCCGCCGCCCGACCCGTCGACCGATCTCCAGAGCCTCTCCCCCGACGGAGGCCTCAAGGAGCACGTGAAGGTCGCGATGAGCCGCCTCGAGCGCGATCTGGTGAGCCGCGCGCTCAAGCAGACGAACAACAACGTCACGCACGCGGCGCGCCTCCTCAAGATCTCGCGCAAGGGGCTGCAGCTCAAGATGAAGGAGCTCGGGCTGCGAGAGGGGTCGAGCGAGAAGAACGAGTAGGTCCGTGAGATCGGGCGTCAGACGATCTCGCGGGGCGGGCTCGCCGGTCGCGAAAGGCGGCCTGCGCGGCGCTCGATGGCTCGCCGCGGTCGTGGCGCTCGTCGTCAACGCGTCGTGCTCGTCCTGCCGCCGCGACGCGCGGGACGACGCGTCCGACGCGTCACGCCCCTCGCCGAGCGCCGGCTCGACGGTGACGGCCTCGTCCTCACCGGCGTCGGCCGCCGCGGTCGAATCCGGGCCGCCGCGCCCGGGGATGGCCTGGATCCCGCCGGGCAGGCTCCGCGCCGGCACGCCGCCCGGGCGCACGCCGCGCGTCGCCGACGAGGAGATGCCCGGCGCCGACGTCGAGATGGGTGGATTCTACATCGATCTGCTCCCCTGGCCGAACGAGCCCAACGCGATCCCGACCTCCAACGTCGCGCGCGACGAGGCCGAGCACCTGTGCGCGAGCAAGGGCAAGCGCCTCTGCACCGAGCTCGAGTGGGAGCGCGCGTGCAAGGGACCCGCGAACACGACGTACGAGTACGGCGACGCCTACCGCAAGGAGGTCTGCGGGACCGGCATCGCGCTCGAGCAGGCGTCGCGCCGCCCCACCGGCGAGCACGCGCAGTGCAAGAGCGGCTTCGGCGTCGCCGAGATGCACGGCGGCGTCTGGGAGTGGACGTCGAGCGCGTGGGGGCGCGGCTCGCGAGACGCCGCGCAGGGCGTCCTCCGCGGCGGCAACTCGCTCGCGGGCGAGCTCGTCGGCCGCTGCGCCAACGCGATCGCGCGCTCGCCGTCGAAGAAGTCGCCGACGATGGGCTTCCGCTGCTGCGCCGGCCCGAAGAGCGACGCCGAGGTGACGCTCGAGCTCCGCGGCACGCCCGGCCTCGCCGTCGCCTCGGCCGGCGCGGCTCGACCCTGGTCGTCCGCGATCGCCGCGGCGGCGACCGCGGACGCGGCCCCGCCCGTGGCGTCTCCTGCGACGGTGACCGCGGACGCGGCGGCGCCCGCCGACGCGCCGGCGATCGATCCGAAGTCGCTCCACGCCTGGACGTGGATCCCCGTGGCGAACGAGGAGCTCGCCGTCGCGATGGGCTGCACGGCGGCGCCGAAGCGCTGCGCCGTCGTCGTCGCGCGCCCCGGCGGCGACGCGGGCGCGGGCGAGGTCCTCGCGACGGTCGCGACCGGCAAGGAGCTCTCGGAGGTCGCGCGCGTGGGCGACGCGCGCCACCTCCGGATGCGCAGCCTCGATCCGCGCGGCGTCTACAGCCGCGAGCTCACCTACGTCTACGGCCGCGTCGACCTCGGCGCCGCGAAGCGCCCCTGAGCGCGCGGCCCGCGCCGCTCCTCACGGCGTCGAAGGCGCGTCGAGCTCGCGGATCATCTCCGCGAAGAAGCGATCGTTTTCGTACGGGATGTAGGTCTCGAGCAGGCCGACGATGAAGAGGCGCTTGGAGAACGTGTCCTCGCGCCACTCGTCGGTGAAGGGCTTCACCCGCTTCGTGATCCGCGTCGTCGTCGTGTCGACCACGAACGCGTCGTAGTAGTAGAAGAGCGACGCTCGAAAGACCTCCAGGGCCTGCGAGACGCGGAGGAACTTGTAGAGGTAGCTCGACCCGACGAAGAGCGTCGGGACGTTCAGCGCCGGCGGCCCCTTGGCGCCGTCGAGCACGTCGACCTCCACGCCCGCGGGTCTCGGGTTCCAGGTGTTGAGCAGCCGGAAGAGATCGTAGTCCTCCTCCTCGATGCTCGGGTCCGGATCGACGTGCGCGCGGCAGTCGAGCTGGTCCTGACCGAGCTCCGGGAGCTCGGGCCGGGCGGCGTCGACGACCGCTTGCAGGACACGGCACGCCGCGGAGAGACGCCAGTGGCGTCCGGTGCGGGTGAAGACGGCGGACGGCGGCCGATCGGACAGGAGCCGTCGCCCGTCGACGTACGTGACCTGCTCGGCGTCGAGGGCGCGGACCATCGCTCCGTAGAGGTCGTCCTCGGCGCGGCCGAAGGCGCCTCGACGCTGGACTTCGCGAGGGACCGCGTCCTGGAAGAACGTGGTCTTCGCGGGCATGATCACCGGCACCATGACCTTCCCCCGGCTCCGGAGCTTCGCCTGGACGCGGGCGATGGTCTTCGCCTGCGCGACGGTCGCGTCGGGCGGCTCCGATCGGTTCATGTAGTTGGTGTCTTCGAAGCTGATGAGGACGCCGTTTCGGCCGAGGACGACGTTGTTCGATCGCGTCTCGCCGAACAGGTTCACGACGATCGAGTTGTCCGTCCGAACGGCGTGTCCGCGGAGCCCCCATCGCTGGTTGAACCACGCCGTCGCGCTCGCCTGGAACGACTCGTCGCGCACGGTCGCGAGCCGGAGCGATGGGGCGGGCAGGTCCTCTTCGTAGCCCTCGAGCTCCGCGTCGGCGATCGCGCGGGTGATCATGTTGAACGTCCCGGCCGCGAGCATCGCCAGCAGCGCGACGACGTACGCGAGCTTGCCGGCGCGGCGCGGGAGCGGCGATTCGTTCGCTGTCGACGGCGGACGATGATCCAAGACGGCCCTAGAACTTGAAGTAAATGAGCGGGACGAACTTCGTGTTGACGACCTGGATCAGCGACAAGAAGAGCAGGACGGGGGCCGCTGCGACGTGGACCCAGCGCCAGGGGCCCTCGTCGCGCGGCTTGCCGAGCACGGCGCGCGCGACCACGAGCGCGACGCCGATCCCGATGAGCGCGACGCTGCGGTGCGGGAGCAGCAGCGCGAGCTCCATCTTGGCCGTCGCGGGCGGAGCGCTCACCCCGGACATCGCCTCCAGGAACGCGAACGCCTGCGCGGCGCTCTCCGCCCGGAAGAACACCCAGCCGATGACGACGAGCGTGAACGTGACGGGCACGGCCACCCACCGCGGCGCGCGCTCCCGCCACAGCTTCCCGGGCGCCGTGCGCTCGAGCAGGTTGAGCACGCCGTGGTAGAGGCCCCACAAGACGAACGTCCAGTTGGCCCCGTGCCACAGACCCGAGAGCGTGAAGACGAGCAGCACGTTGATCCTCGTGCGCTGCTCGCCTTTGCGGTTTCCACCGAGCGGGATGTAGAGGTAGTCCCTCAGCCAGCTCGAGAGCGACATGTGCCAGCGCGTCCAGAACTCGGTGATGCTCGCGGAGACGTACGGGTCGTCGAAGTTCTCCTTGAAGCGGAAGCCGGCGATCCGGCCGAGCCCGAGCGCCATGTCCGAGTAGCCCGAGAAGTCGTAGAAGATCTGGATCGCGTAGGCGAGCGCCCCGATCCAGGCGACGCCGAACGTCACCTCGCCCGGCGCGTGCGAGAAGGCCGCGTCGGCCGTGATCGCCGCCGCGTCCGCGATCAGGATCTTCTTCGCGAGCCCCCAGACGAACCGGGTCAGCCCCACCACGACGTCGTCGAGGGTCTCCCCGCGGGACCGGAGCTGCTTCTCGAGGTCCTTCCAGCGGAAGATCGGCCCGGCGATCGAATGCGGGAAGAGCATGAGGAAGAGCAGGTACCGCGGCACGGAGCGCGAGGGCCGCGCGTCGCCTCGATAGACGTCGACGACGTAGCTGATCTCCTCGAAGGTCAAGAACGAGACGCCGATCGGCAAGGCGACGTTCTTCCAGTGGATCTCCGCGCCGCCCAGCGTGGTGAAGAGCGCCCCGACCTCGCCGACGAAGAAGTTCGCGTACTTGAAGTACGCGAGCACCGAGAGGTGCATCGTCACCGCGAACGCGACCAGCCACGTCGCCGCGCGGGTCCCGCGCCGCTTGGCGATCACGAGCGCGAGCCCGTAGTCGACGACGCCGAGCGCGAGGACGACGGGGAGGAACCACGGCGCCCCCCACGCGTAGAAGAGGAAGCTCAGCGCCAGCAGCGTCGCGTTCCTCGCGATCCGGGGCGTCGCCCAGTACAGGACGACGTAGGCCGGTAGGAACGTCGTCAAGAAGAGGAGGGAGCTGAACGCCATGGCTCTCTCGTCGACGGCCGAGCGGCGAGCGTGCGGCTCGAGTCTCCCCCGGGACGATTCATCGGCTACGGCCCTATATCACGGCCACGGCAGGCAGTTCAGCGGGCCTCCGGCGCGCGCGATCGTCGGCCTCGCCGGGACGTCGTCCGAACGGGCGACGCGCCTCTTTCGGGAACCTTTTCCGGAGAGCCCTGTCTCTCCCTCCCGAGACGACGCTGACACGCCGACTCCTCGGCGCGAGCGACCCGTCGACACCCCAACGACCCGACCGCCCTGCCCGGCGGAGCGGTCCCTGCTGCCCTGCGCACAAGACCAACCATGACCACCCACGCGTTCGCCCCTCCGTTCCGTCCCTACAACCCCTTCATCGCTTCGGACGACACGCTCGTGGAGGTCGAGGCGGTGGCGGAGGCGCGTGAAGCGTCCTACGCGCTCGTCCAGCGCGGCCCCGCGGTCGCTTCGGAGGAGGTCGAGTCGCACCTCGACGCCGTCGAGGTGCGCGTGCGCTGGGGCACGCAGGTGCTCTCGCTGTCCCACCTCGAGGCGGGGAAGGGCTTCACCCTCGGCGAGGGCGGCGACTTCGTCGTCCCCGAGGCCGCGCGCGCCGACGTCGTCACGAGCCGGGGCGGCCTGAGCTACGCGATCGTCCCGGCCGGCGCCACGGCGACGGTCTCGGCGCGAGGAGAGCACCCGCGCGCGGCGAACGCCGGCGAGGAGATCGCGCTCCGCGACGGCATGAGCGTCACGATCGAGCTCGACCCCGTCACCATCGAGATCGCGACGGTGCGCGCGGGCAAGAAGGTCCCCGTCGGGTTCCTCGCGTCGCTCGCCTCCGGCGCCGCCGCGTGCATCGGCCTCTCGTTCGTCGGGCACGCGGCGATCGTCGCGTCGCTCGCGATGTTCATGCCGAGCATGGCGGCCGACGACGCCGAGGGCATCAGCCGCGAGCAGGTGCTCAAGATGCAGGCGATGCTGAACGCGTCGGCCGAGCGCGAGCAGGAGCAGCTCAAGAACCTCGAGGCGTCGTCGGACGATCCGACCGGCGGCGGGAGCCAGGGCGGCGAGCCTCACAAGGGCGACAGCGGCGCGGCGGGCACGACGAAGCCCGTGAAGACGAGCGGGCACATGGCCTTCAAGGGCTCGGACGACCAGGCGCGCCTCTCGCGGAGCGCGGAGCTCGAGCTCGCGGCGACGGGCGGCTTCGTCGGCATCCTCCGCGCCGGCGTGCCGGAGAGCGGCCCGTCGAGCCCGTGGGCGACGGAGACGCAGCTCGGGCAGGACGCCGACAACAAGATCGGCGCGATGTTCGGCGCGGACGCGAACGACGCGATGGGCTACGGCCTCGGCCTCTGGGGCGTCGGCGAGGGCGGCGGCGGCAAGGGCGAAGGGATCGGCATCGACGGCGTCGGCAACACGGTCGGCGGCGGCGGCGGCGGGCCGGGCAAGTGGGGCTACGGCAAGGGCGACAAGGACGGCTGGGGCAACGGCCGCGGTCCCGGCGGCGGCGGTCACGTCGCGAAGGCCCCGATCATCCGCAACCCGCAGATCGAGACGAACGGCCGGCTGCCGCCGGAGGTCATCCAGCGCATCGTCCGCCAGAACTTCGGCCGCTTCCGCCTCTGCTACGAGAGCGGGCTCCGCGCGAACCCGGGCCTCAGCGGCCGCGTCGTCACGAAGTTCGTCATCGGCCGCGACGGCGCGGTGGCGCAGGCGCAGGACGCGGGCTCGGACATCGCGAGCCAGGAGGTCGTGAGCTGCGTGGTCCGGAGCTTCAACAACCTCTCGTTCCCGCAGCCCGAAGGCGGGATCGCCACCGTGACGTATCCGATCGCCCTCAGCCCGGGGGCGTGAGCCGCGCGAGCACGACGAGCACGGGAGGCCCGTCCTCCCGCGCGCTCACGGAGCAGGGCAGCGCGTCGTGGTGCGGATCCACTCGCCGATGACGGCCGTGCCGAGCGGATCGACGGCGTTGGTGGCGACGGGGGGCATCTGCGTGTCCGAGAGCGACATGCCCGCGAACAGCCCGCGCGTGCCCATCCGGCGGAAGATCTTGGAGGCCTCCGGCGCGCCGGGCGAGATGCGGTCGCAGAGGCTCGTGTCCTCGAGCGGCGTGTCGAACCGCATGTCGAGCGGGGAGAAGATCGTCCCGTTGCCGCGGTAGTGGCACATCGAACAATTGACGTGGAGGTAGGCGCGCGCGCGGTCCTCGATCGGAGCGTCCCCGTCGAGCCGAGGCAGCGGGGCGACGGCCGGCGCCGCGCCGTCGAGGACGCCGAGATGCGCGAACCGATCCAGGTCGTTCTCGCCCGGAGGATCGCCGAGGTCGGCGCCGCCGAGCTGTCGAGCGTCGAGGCCGAGCGTCACGTTCTCGCCCTGGTGGCAGAAGAAGCACTGCGCCGGCGCCGGGACGGTCCACCGGTTCCCCGAGCGGAGCGTGAGCTCCTTGGCCTCTTCGAGGAGGACCGCGTCGGTGCCTTCGGCGTTCCACTCGTAGCTCGCCGCGACCCACTCGCCGTTGCCCTGGCGACCGAGGAAACGCGTCTCGATCGGTCGCGTGCGCTCCTCGTCCTCGAAGAACGTCTTGATGGTGAGGCCCCCGCGCGGGAGCTCGAGCTTCCCGTCGGGCGTCACCTGGAGCTTGGCGTCGGCGGGGAGCACGATGAACCGGCTCTTGGCGGCGCCGTCGGACCACAGCTCGACGTTGACGCCGTACGGGACGACGTTCGACGCCGGCTTTCTCGGATCCGCGTCGACGAAGCAGTCGGTGTCCGAGAGGCGCGTGGGGAACGGGGGGCGCTCCGGCGTGCTCGTGTCCGCGACGAGGCTGTAGACCGTCCCGCCGCGCCAATCGAGCACGAAGAGCTCGGCGTCCGCCCCCTCCGCGAGCGACGCCGCGAAGGGACGCGCCTCTCCGGCGTTGAGGTGGATCGGGCGCGCGCCCGGCGTCGCGAGGTCGAGCGCCCAGAGCCCGCCCGCCTGGAAGTCCGCGTAGACGTACTTGCCGGCGAGCGCCGGGATGCGCGAGCCCCGGTAGACGAACCCGCCCGTGATCGAGTTGCCGGTCGCGTGCGTGTACGTGAAGACCGGGAGGACGGTCCCCGTCGTGTCGCAGCCCGCGGCGTTGTGGTGGCAGTCGGTCCCCTCGAGCAACGGCCAGCCGTAGTTGCCGCCGGCCTCGACGAGGTTGATCTCCTCCGTGCGGGTCTCCCCGACGTCGCCGACCCAGAGGTCCCCGGTCGCGCGATCGAACGAGAACTTCCACGGGTTGCGGAACCCGTAAGCGTAGACCTCGTCGTGCATCGCCGGATCGGCGACGAAGGGATTGTCCGGGGGGATCGTGTAGGGCGCGGCGCCGTCGACGTCGATCCGCAGGATGGTGCCGAGCAGCTTGGTCGGATCGTAGCGCGGCGGGTTGTTCGACTCCGACGTGCGCCCGTCTCCGATCGAGACGTAGAGCTTGCCGTCCGGGCCGAACCGCAGCGTGTCCATGCTGTGCGACGCGCCCGGGATGTTGACGCGGAGCAGGAGCGCCTCCGTGTCGAGATCGAACGTGCCGTCGGTCTTGACGTCGTAGGCGCGGAGCTCGCTGTCGAAGCCTCGCGGCGGGTTGTCGGGATCGGTCTCGATCGGCGGGCGCTCCACGACGACGAAGGCGCGCGGCGCGGTCGGATGAAGCGCGAGCGCGCGGAGGCCGCCCTGGTTCATGTCGCGGTCCGCCAGATCGGCGACGGTCCTCACCTCGCCCGTGGCCTCGTCGATCCGCAGGACCTGCCCGTACATCTGCGCGAGGTAGAGGTCGCGCGAGCGCGGATCGGGCACCATCTCGACGGGGAGCACGAACGTGCGCCCGCCGAGCCACGGCTCGAGGCGCGCGAGCCCCGGCGTGCTCTCGGGGACGACGCAACGGCTCACGGCGGGCGCGGGCGGCGTCCCGGGCGCCGACGGATCGCCGGAGACGCACGACGCCCCCGCGGCGATCGTCGCTCCGAGCGTCAGCCCACGCCAAGCTCCCCGAGTCCAAGTCGAAGACAACGCGTGAAGTGTAGCCGACGGCGTCGCGTTTTCTAGCGCGCAATCACGCCGGCGCGTCGTCAGGCGCGGACGGCGACGGCGAACATCTCGCCCGTCGGGAGGCGCAGCGGCCGGCTCTGGAGCGCGCTCGGGACGACGCGACCGAGCACGCGCGCGGCGCGGCTCAGGACCGGGTGCGGGTACACCTCGAACTGCTCGCGGATGTAGTTCAAGCTGAGGGACTTGGCGAGCGGATGGAAATCGACGCGAGAGAAGCCGCATCGCTCGAGGAGGCGGGTGAGGTTGTCGCGCCGGAAGTAGTGCAGGTGCTCGATCTTGTAGTGGCTCCAGCCGCTGCGGAGGGTCACGCGGGAGAACGAGCCCGCGTCCGGCGTCGTGATCGCCAAGACGCCGCCGGGCGCGAGCAGCTCGCGCGCGCGCGTGAGGACGCGCGCGGGCTCGCGCACGTGCTCGATGTAGTCGCACATCGTGACGACCTGGAAGTCCCCGTCGCCGGCGTCGCCGAAGCGCGCCTGCTCGATCTCGCCCTGGAAGACGCGCGCTTCGCCGAACTTGCGCGCGAGCTCCTTGGCGCCCAGCTCGCCGAACTCGATGGCGTAGGGCTCGTAGCCGCGCTCCTTCGCGACCTCGAGGAGGAACCCGGTGGCGGCGCCGCAGTCGACGAGGCGGCCGCCGCGGGCGGGCAGCTTGTCGAGGAGGTCCGAGAACGTGGCCTTCTTCAGGCGCGCGACGCGCTCCTCGTCGGTCCGGAGGCCCCACGCGTCGTAGTAGTGATCCCCGTAGATCGCGGCGAGCGTCTCGTCCGTCGGCGGCGGATCGATGCGCTCGAGCGCGCACTCGGCGCAGCGAACGAAGGTGTGGTTTTCCTTCTCGAAGAGCGTCGAGAAGCGTGAGCCGGAGCAGACCTCGCAAGGGCTCGGCGAGGGGTTCGTTGCAGCCGTCATGATCGATCGGCGCGACCTTAGAGCGGTCTGGAAGGTCAGGCAACACGCGGTGTGTGCGGAGCTCGCCCCGGGAAATTTTCCCGGGCCAGGCGCGCGCCGGGGTGGCGCGGGGCGTGGTGCACGGGAGGGCGGCGCGAGGCGTGAACGGTGAACGGTGAGGTGTCGCGAAACACCATAGGTCGTGGCTCGACACCACGCCTCCACGGCCCGGGAGATCCTTGACGCTCCCGGGCCTGGGTGGCACTAGAATTCCGAGACTTTGTCGGGGAGATCTTGAGCGAACGGCGGACGCAGCGGCCTCGCCGTTCAGAGCCTGGGAGTAGCTTCGTGTTCGACGTAAAGCTCATGCGGTGGATCGACAACCAGGTCGGCAACCTGGCTTGCACCGCCCTCGCGACCGCCAAGCGCATCGGCGCGCCGTTCCGCAAGGACACGGTCGACTACAAGAAGATCGTCGTCACGAAGTTCTTCGGGATGGGATCGATCATCGTCGCCAGCCCGGCGCTCCAAGCGCTGCGCGAGGCGTACCCCGACGCCGAGATCCACTTCGTCTCGTTCCGCTCGAACAAGGAGATCCTCGAGATCCTCGGGCTGACGGACAAGAACTGGTTCGTCGACGTCTCGACGCCCGCCGCGTTCGCCGCGTCGGTGCTCACGCTCGCGCGCGACCTCCGCGCCGAGAAGTTCGATCTGATGATCGACTTCGAGTTCTTCGCGAAGTTCCCGCTCGTCCTCGCCGGCCTCGCCGGCGTGCCGAAGAAGGCCGGCTTCTACCTCACGAAGGAGCCTTGGCGCCGGACGCTGCTCGACGTCTCCGGCTCGTACAACCACTACTTCCACACGAAGGACATCTTCGTCTCGCTCGTCTACCTGCTCACGACGGGCGATCTCTTCTACCTCGACTTCGAGGACTTCCGGCGCCGCTACGCGTACCCGCGCGTCGAGATCGAGCCCGCGGCGCGCGAGCACGTCGAGCGGCTCCTCACCGGCCTCGGCATCGGGAGCTCGCGCACGTTCGTCATCAACCCGAACACGTCGGCGGATCTCGCGCCCGAGGTCCGGAAGTGGCCGGTCGATCGCTACGTCGATCTCGCGCGGCAGCTTCTCCGCGAGAACCCGGGCGCGTCGGTCGTCTTCATCGGCGCGAAGTCGGAGCGGGCCTACGTCGAGGGCATCGTGAGCTCCGTCGACGACCCGCGCGCCGTGAGCCTGGCGGGCGAGCTGTCGCTCCGGCAGCTGTTGGCGCTGTTCGAGCGCGCCGAGCTCTTCGTCACGAACGACAGCGGACCGATGCACCTCGCGTGCCTCGTCGACGCGCCGATCGTCGGGCTCTTCTTCGCCGACACCCCGACGGTCTACGGCCCGGTCGCGTCGCGCACCGCGACGGTCTCTCCGCCGCTCTACTCGATCCCGCTCTTCACCGTGTACAACGGCAAGGACGTCGTCGCGGGGCGCCCCGTCGACACGATCGACAACACCGCCGCGCGCTCGGTCACCGTGGAGCGCGTGCTCGAGGAGTGCCGGTCCCTCCTCGCCGCCCCCTCCTCGGCCATCGCCGCGGCCGCGCCGATCCACTGACCATGAGCGGCGTGACGCGCACAGAGACTCCTGTCGATGGTGGTGGCGTCTCCGCCGGAGGCGGGACGCAGCCGGAGACTCCTGTCGGTGGTAGTCGCGGATCCGCCGGAGGCGTGACGCGCCCGGAGACTCCTGTCGGTGGTAGTCGCGGATCCGCCGGAGGCGGGACGCGAGATGACGCCGTCGTCGCGCAGGCGATCGCGCACGCGCTCCGCGACGGGGCGCGGCTCCGTTACGCGACGCTCCAGGCGTGCGGGGCGGAGATCGCGCGCGCGGCGCGGCTCGTCGTCGACGCGCTCCAGCGCGGGAACAAGGTCCTCGTGTTCGGCAACGGCGGCAGCGCCGCCGACGCCCAGCACATCGCCGCGGAGCTCGTCGGGCGGTTCGTGATCGAGCGCGCTCCCCTCCCGGGCATCGCGCTGACCGTCGACACGTCCGCGCTCACGGCGATCGCGAACGACTACGGCTTCGAGCAGGTCTTCGCGCGTCAGGTCCGCGGCCTCGGGGCGCCCGGCGACGTCGCGATCGCGATCACGACGAGCGGCAAGTCGCCGAACGTCCTCGCCGCGATCGAGGCCGCGCGCGAGAAGTCGATGCACGTCATCGGGCTGACCGGCGCGAAGGGCAAGGCGTTCCCGGACGTCTGCGACGCGTGCGTCGTCGTCCCGTCGACGAACACCGCGCGGATCCAGGAGATCCACATCACGGTGGGCCACCTCTTGTGCGAGGCGGTCGACGCGCTCCTCCACGCGAAGGGCGAGGCGAGCGGCGAGGCGCCGGATCCGTCGTCGAGCGGCAAGGTCGTCGACCTCGACACGCTCGTCGCGCTCCGCGAGCGCTGGCGGAGCGAAGGCCGAACCGTGGTGTGGACGAACGGCGTGTTCGACGTGCTGCACGCGGGGCACCTCTCGTCGCTGCGCGCGGCGCGCGCGGAGGGCGACGTGCTCGTGGTCGGCGTCAACGCCGACGAGGCGGTGCGCGCGGCGAAGGGGCCCTCGCGGCCCGTGTACCCGGTCGCCGAGCGCGCCGAGATGCTCGCGGCGCTCGAGGTCGTCGACCACGTCGTCGTCTTCGCCGAGCCGACGCCGATCGAGGCGCTCTCGCGCCTCAAGCCGGACGTCCACTGCAAGGGCGCCGACTACGCGCCGCCGAACGGCGCGCCGATGCCGGAGGCCGACCTCGTGCGCGGCTACGGCGGACGCATCGCGTTCTTGCCGCTCGTGCCCGAGCGGTCGACCACGGCCACCGTCGCGCGCCTCCGCGAGTCGACGCCGGACGGCGAATGACGATCTCGGCGTCCCGCGCGCTCCTGCTCGATCGCGACGGGACGCTCATCCACGACGCCGGCTACCCTCGCGACCCGGCCGAGGTCGCGCTCTTGCCCGGCGCGCCCGGCGCGCTCCGCGACGCGCGCGCGCTCGGTTACAAGCTCGCGATCGTCAGCAACCAATCGGGCGTCGGCCGCGGGCTGATCCAGCCGAGCGAGGCGCGCGCGGTCCAGGCGCGCGTCGAAGAGCTCTTCGCGGAGGAGGGCGTCACCTTCGACGGCGCGTGGTTCTGCTTCCACGCGCCGGAGGACGCCTGCTCGTGCCGCAAGCCCGCGCCGGGCCTGCTGCTCGACGCGGCGAGGGAGCTCGGCGTCGACCTCGGTCGCTCCGTCATGATCGGCGACAAGGCCTCGGACGTCGGCGCCGGCGTCGCGGCCGGCTGCGTCGCGCTCAGCTTCGGCGAGGCCGCGCACGCGGGCGCGCACGCGGCGTTCTCCACCTGGGCCGAGCTCGCCGCTTGGCTGAGAGCCAAGAGCTGACGTTGAGCCTCGGAAGGGCTAAAAGGACCCCGGCATGAGCCCAGAAGCCACGAAGAAGCTCGAGGCGTTCCGAGGGCGTCGCGTCGTCGTCGTCGGCGACCTGATGCTCGACGAGTTCGTGTGGGGCGAGGTCTCGCGCATCTCTCCGGAGGCGCCGGTCCCGATCCTCGAGGCGAGGAGCCGCTCGTCGGTGCCCGGCGGCGCGGCCAACGCGGCGGCCAACGTCGCGAGCCTCGGCGGGCAGGTCGCGCTCGTCGGCTGCGTGGGCGCGGACGCGCCCGGCGAGACGACGCGGCGCCTCGTCGAGGCCGCGGGGATCGACGCGAGCGGCTTCGTCGTCGACGCCACGCGGCCCACGACGTTGAAGACGCGCATCATCGCGCGCAACCAGCAGGTCGTGCGCATCGACCACGAGACGCGCGGTCCTTTCGGGCCGGAGATCGGCGAGGCGCTCGCGACGGCGGCGGCCGCCGCGCTGAAGGGCGCCGACGCGTGCATCGTGTCCGACTACGGCAAAGGCGTCGTCACGCCCGAGCTCGTCCGCGCGATCGTCGAGGGCGCGGGCGCGGTCCCGATCGTCGTGGATCCGAAGCGGCGAGACTTCGGCGCGTACCGAGGCGCGACGGTCATCACGCCGAACCTCGGCGAGCTCGAGGTCGCGGTCGGCCGGGCGTGCTCCACCGTGGACGACATCGTCGAGGCCGCGCGGAGCCTGCTCCCCCAGCTCGGCGGCGGGGCCGTGCTCGTCACGCGCGGCCCCGGCGGGATGTCCCTCGTCGAGCCCGGGAGCCCCTCCGCCGTGCACGTCCCGGCGCGCGCGCGCGCGGTCTTCGACGTCACGGGCGCCGGCGACACCGTCGTCGGCGCGCTCTCGCTCTCGCTCGCCGTCGGCCTCCCGCTGTCCGTCGCGCTCGACGTGGCGAGCGCCGCGGCGGCGATCGCGGTGAGCAAGCCCGGCACCGCCACCGTCACCATCGACGAGCTCCGCGCGGAGCTGCGAGGACACGACGCATGACCACCATCGGCTCTGAGGCGAACGCGGGCGGCTCGGCTCCCGGCGCGGAGGGCGCCCCGACCTGCGGAGCCTGCGGCGGCCAGACGCGCGCCGAGGTCGCGCGCCCCGCGTCGACCTACGCCCCGCGCGGCGACTACGGCATCGCCACGTGCGAACGCTGCGGCTCCGGTCGCACCGTGCCCGTCCCGCAGCCCGACGAGCTCGAGGCGTTCTACGCCAAGGAGTACAAGTACGACGCCCACCTGCTCATCGCGGCCGAGAAGCGGTGGCGGGCGCGTCGCATCCTCGACGCCGCGCTGCCGGCGGGCGCCAAGCGCGTCCTCGACGTCGGCTGCATGTACGGCTACCTCCTCGAGGAGGCGAAGCTGCGCGGCGTCGCCGACGCGATGGGCGTCGAGCTCTCCGCCGGCGCGGCGAAGGCCGCGGTCGCGAAGGGCCTCGACGTCTTCTGCGGGAGCATCGAGGCGTTCGCCGAGCGCGGACCCGGGAAGTTCGACCTCATCGTGGCGCAGCACGTCCTCGAGCACGTGCCCGAGCCGACGTCGTTCTTGAAGTGCGCCCGCGAGCTGCTCGCGCCCGGCGGCAGGGTCTGCCTCTGCGTCCCGAACTACGACGCGCGCGCGCGGAAGGTCTTCCGCGAGGCGTGGGGCTGGTACCAGGTCCCCGTCCACCTGCATCATTTCGGTGCGCGCGGGCTCTCGAGCGTCCTCGAAGACGCCGGCTTCACGACCGACCGCGCCGCGCGCCGCGGCGGCGACTCGCTCTTCGTCTTGATGACGCTGCTCCAGAGCGTCGGCAAGATGCCGAGCTCGAGCGACGCCGAGGCGCCCTCCGCGCTCGTCCGCGCGCTCGTCCGCGCGGCGAGCGCGCTGCTGCGTCCTTACTACTTCGTCGGCGACGACGAGCTGCTCGTCGTCGCGTCGCCTCGCTGAGGGGCGGTCACCCCGCGCGCCATGTCGGACTCGGACGCCAAGAGCTCGCCTCGCCCATCGCGGACGCTCCGCGGCGGGCTCGTCCCGCCCGGCGCGCGCGCGGCGCTGCCGGCCGCGGTCCTGATCGCGCTCGTCGTGACGGCGACGGCGTGGGTCCTGCCGGGGAGGAGCCGCAACCCGCTCGCGGAGACGACCGTCTGGTCCGCCCTGCTCCTGGTGAGCTTCGTCGGATGGGGTTCGCTCGTTCACCTCCTGATGGCGGCGCGCGAGCGCGTCGACGTCGGCCTCCGCGCGGCCTGGGGCGCGAGCCTCGTCTGCTTCGTCGGCGGCGCGCTGATGGTGCCGTCGCTCATGACGCGCTCCGCGGCGCTCGTCCTCGTCGACGTCGGCGTCGTCCTCGCGATCGTCGCGCTCGCGCGCGAGCGCGCGGCCGTTCGCCGCCGGGCGCGCTTCGTCGGGCGCTTCGTCCGGCGCGAGCCGGCGCTCTCGTTCGTCGGCCTCGTCGTCGGCTGCGTGGTGGCGGTCCACTGCCTCGGCGCCGTCGCCGACTGGCACACGAACCCGTACGACGACGACATCGCGTACCTCGCGTTCCTCAAGAAGCTGAGCGACACGGGCACCGTGCTCGAGCCCTTCAGCTTCCGGCGCCTGTCGGCGTACGGCGGGCAGACGCTCTTCCTCGAGCTCGTCAGCGTGCGCGCCGCCGCGAGCCAGGCGCACACGTTCGACCGCTGCGTCTCGGTCCTCATGATCGTGATGCTGATGATCGGGCACCGGAGACGCGGGCGCCGCCCGGCCTTCCTCTTCCTCGCCGCCACGATCCTCCTCCTCGTCGCGATGCCGACGATCGCGATCAACACGGCGAGCTACTTCTCGGGCGTCGTCTTCTTCCTCGCGCTCTTCCGCACGCTCGTGTGGGTCGAGGAGCGGACGGGCGAGCCCTCCGGCGAGGCTCGGCTCGCCCCGTGGAAGGCCGCGCTGCCGATCGCGCTCGTCGCCGCCGCGGCGTGCACGCTCCGGCAGAACTACCTGCCCGTGCCCGCGGTCACGCTCGCCGTCTCGTACGGCGCGCGCATCTTCCGCGCGAAGGGCGCGCTCCGAGCGCGCCTGGCGGAGCCGATCCTCGCGGCCGGCTTCTCGCTCGCGGCGCTCTTGCCTTGGTTCATCGTCTCCTGGCAGTCGAATCGCACGTTCCTCTATCCGGTCATGCCCGGCACGTTCCACACGCCGCTCGCGATGAACGCGACGGGCTGGAACGTCGTCCGGGAGATCGCCTTCCAGGCGAACGTCGCGGTCGAGGGGTTGCCGCTGGAGACGTTCGGCCTGTTCATCGTGGCCGCCGCGTTCGTGCGCGAGCCCGGCGCGCGGACCCCGCTCGGCGCGACGTGCGCGGGGGCCGTCGTCGGCTTCGCGGCGCTGGTCCACGGGCTCACGCAGAGCGACGCGACGAACATCGGGCGGTACGCGTTCGGGTTCCTCGTGGCGGCGGCCCTCGCGGTCGTGCTGACGACCGGCACCGCGCCGCTGACGGCGCGTCTCGAGCGGCTCCACGTCGCCGCCGGGATCGCCCTCTTCGCGACGTTCCTCCAGATCGCGCTGTCGCGCGACAAGTTCTGGAAGGAGTACGGGCTCAAGTTCCACAACATCGAGCTGCTCGCGTACACGCGCTCGCGCGCGAGAGAGACGGAGCCCGCCGAGCTCCGGATGTACTCCGAGCGCCTCCA
>JAHBWF010000152.1 GCA_019637105.1 Labilithrix sp. | reverse complement strand
TCGCGGGCGGCGCCGGCGCAGGAGCGTCCCACGCGTCGTCGGCGTCCCACGCCGGCCGGAACGCGTCCGCGGCCTGCTCGGCCTCGTCCAGGTCGAGGGGAGGCTGGTCGCCCGAGGTGCTCTTCCCCTGCATCGCCATCGCGCGGATCGTAGCACCGCGGCCCCGAACGACACAACGCGCCGGTCAGCCGGGATCCTGTGGCGCGGGCCTCGAATCGCCCGCGCCGGTCGCGCTCGAGGGCGCGCCGACGTCAGCTCGGGAACTCGCGCCGGAGGACGTCGTCCCACTCGTCGGCGACGCGTCCGACGGTGTCGAGGAGGTCCTCGAACTCCTCGTAGTCGAGGCCCGAGAGGCGGCGGAGCGCGCGGACGAAGACCTCGTCCTTCGCCGCGTCGATCGCGAACGAGGCGTCGGCGGTCGTGAGGAACGAGAGCTCGAGGAGCCTCCGATAGAGCGCCTCGCGGCCGTTCTTCGGGACCGGGATGACGGGGGCGATGAGGAGCAGGACGCCGTGGTCGTCGAGGACGTTGACGCCGATGCTCGCCGAGCCCTTGCGGGTCTGCGTGTAGCCGTTCTCGTCGAGCGGCTGGAGCTCGTGGCCGGAGCGCTCGGCGAAGCGCTTCAGGTACGCGTTGACCATCGACGTCGCGTCGGAGAAGCGTTGACCGGTCGTGCGATCGGAGTAGATGGGATCGTCCTCGCTTCGGCTTTCCACGGAGGCGATGATACCTTCGGTTTCGCGTCGATGGGGCTCCTTCCACCGCCTCGCCTTCTGTTCGCGCTCGTCCTCGGGTTGGCGGCGCCCTCGTGCGGAGGGACCAAGGCGGCGGCCGGCGCGGACGCGGGCGTCGAGGGGGACGTCGCGCGCGCCGAGGCGCTGCTCGTGCCCGGCGCGACGCTCCCGCCCCGGCCTCAGGTGATCACGCTGGGTCAGGCGATCGAGGCGCTGGCCTTGAAGGAGGGCGCCGGCGCCCGCGCCGTCGAGCTCCACGCGCTCGCGGCCGCCGTCTACGAGCGGATCTGGCGGGTCGAGCACCGCGAGCAGGACGCCAAGGAGGCGCTCGACCTCTATCGCGCCGCCGGCAAGGACCTCACGCTGCGCGGCGCCTGCGACGCCGCGGTGCGCGGGGCGACGCTGGCCGGCGACCTCGCGAAGAACGCCGAGACGTCGTACGCCGAGCTCTACCGGATCCAGCGTCGCGGCGCGGCCGCGGGCGCGGAGGTCGACGGCGGGCAGGCGGGCGGCACGCTCTGCGGGGCGACCGTCGAGCAGCCGCTCGCGGCGCTCGCGGCGTTTCGGCCGCCGGGCGCGGTCCTCGACGCGATCGACCGTGGTCTCGCGGGGGAGGGCGCCATCGCGCTCGCGGTCCTCGACGCCGGCCCGTCGCGCGTCCTCGTCGCGCCGCGCATCACGAAGATCGAGCAGTGGGGCGGCGCGGAGGCGGCGCGCATCGTCGTGCACCTCGACCGGAGCTCACGGTTCCGCGTCGGCGACGTCGGCAGCGGCGGCGGGCAGGGCGCGCGCACGTACGTCGAGCTCGACGGCGTCGAGCTCGGCGGCGGCTCGCGCGACACCCCGCTCGGCGGCATCGTCTCGAAGATCGTCGCCGAGCCGACCACGACGGGCTCCCGCGTGGCGCTCGATCTGAGCGGGCCCGCCTACCGGCGCGTGTTCCACTTGCTCGAGCCGTTCCGCGTCGTCATCGACATCGCGAAGTACCCGCCGGGCTCGGGGCCGAAGGGCGCCGGGCGAGCGGTCGACCGCGTGGCGATCGACGCCGGCCACGGCGGCAACGATCCGGGCGCGCAGGGGCCGTCGGGCCTCAAGGAGAAGGACGTCACGCTCGCGATCGCCCACAAGCTCGCGCCGATGCTCGCGCGGCTCGGTATCCAGGTGGCGCTGACGCGCGACGACGACCGCTACGTGACGCTGGAGGAGCGCACCGCCCGCGCGAACGCCTTCGGCGCGGACCTCTTCGTCTCGATCCATTGCAACGCCGCCGAGAACAAGACGAAGCGCGGGGTCGAGACCTACGTCCTCGACACGACCACGAGCGACATGGCCGGCCGCGTCGCCGCGCGCGAGAACGCGACGAGCCAGGCGGCGAGCAACGAGGTCGCGCAGCTCCTCGCGTCGATGCGCCTCGCCGATCAGTCGACCCGATCCACCCGCTTCGCCGAGCTCCTCCAGCGCGCCGGCGTGGCGTCGCTCGGCACGCGCTACGGCGACGTCCTCGACGGCGGCGTGCACTACGCGGCGTTCTACGTCCTCGTCGGCGCCCGCATGCCGGCGGTCCTCTTCGAGACGAGCTACATCTCGCACGCGCTCGAGGAGCAGCGCCTCGGCTCGTCCGACTACCAGCAGCGCCTCGCCGACGGGATCGCGAACGCCGTGAAGGCGTACCGCGAGGGGCGCTGACGCCGCCGCGCGGCGCGCCGCCCGCTCGCGTTCAGTCCGCGAAGATCCCGATGACGCCGCACGCGAGGCGCGGGCCCTCGACGCCGGCGTTCGCGGGATCGTTCGACGTCCCGTGGAGCACGATCGCGCGCCCGACGATCGAGTAGGCGCCCTGCAGGGCGGGCAGGTCGACCTTGCCCTCGCCCTTGGCGTTGCCCGAGACGTCCGCCTGGAGCTCGCCGAGGTTGCCCATCGCCGCGTTGGGGTTCTGCGGGGAGAGCGAGCTGCCGTCGAAGTTGAACGCGGGGCCGGCGCTCGCTCCGTCCTCGCTCGAGCAGTCGCCGAAGACGTGCACGCGGACGGTGTACTTGGCGAGGAACGTCAGCCCCGAGAACGCGACGCGGATCCGGAGGCCGTCGGTCATCTCGCTGAGGCGCACCGTGCCGGCCGCCTTGTTCCCCTTCGTCGGCTGGAGCGTCGCGATGGCTTGCGTCACGAGCGTCGGCTGCGGGGCGCCGGGATCGAGCAGCAGCCAGCCGTCGGTGTCGCGGGTGGGCGTCGCGGCGCCTGCGTCGTCGTCGAACGTCGGCGGTACGAACGGGATGCCCGGAGGTTTGGGATCGGACGCCTCCTCGGGCTCGCTGCTCTTGCACGCCCCGGCGCTCGCCACGGCTGTGGCGAGGATGATCGCTGTCGCTCGAGTCGCCGCTCGCATGATGCCTCCCGCGCGGTCTACGCCGGCGCGAAAGAGGGCGTGCACCCCGCGTACCTCGCGCGCCGCGGCGGAGCGTCGAGGCCGCGACGGCGACGCCGCGCCTCACTCGACGCCGAGCATGCGCGTGAGCTCCCCGCCCACGCGCGGCAGCTCGGACGCCTCGAGGACGAGGTCCGCGCCGGCCTCGCGCGCCGCGCTCGCGCCCGCGTCGTTGGCGTCGGCGGTCACGACGACCAGCGCGATCCACGACGTCGCCGCGGCGGCCTTGAGCGCGCGCGCGGCGCGCGGCCCGCTCCAGGTCGGATCGTCGAGCGCGGCGACGAGCACGTCGGGCTCGCCCGCGACCAGGTGCGCGATCGCCGCGAGGGCGTTGTCGAAGCGGCGCACGGCGAAGCGCGGAGCGAGCTTCTTCACGATCTCGTTCTGGGGCGCGTCCTCCGCGCCTCCGGCGGACGACGCCGCGCCCCCCAGCGCGAAGAAGACGGTCGGCCGGGCGGCGGCGAGCTCGGCGTGCAGCGGGTAGCCGTGGCGCCGGAGGAAGGCGACGACGTGGTTGCGGCGGAAGCGGAGGTGCCGGCCCTCGGTCCGGTGATGCGCGATCTTCCCGCCGTCGGCCCAGTGGTGGATCGTCTTCAGGTCGACCTCGCAGAAGCGCGCGAGGTCCTGGGCGGTGTAGAGCAGCGGGCGCGGGTGGACCGGCGGCGCGCGGCGCGGTCGCCCTTCCCCGGCGTGGCCGCGCGCCCGCGCCTTCGCCTCCGGCTGCCCGCTCGCCCGCGCCGGGCTCGTCAGCGCGGAGCGTCCTCGGCCAGCCATCGGTCACCGCGGAGCACGTAGCGTGAAGGCCCCGGGACGCGCGGCTCGCGCACCTCGTGCTCGGGATCGCCGGGGAGCGCGAGCGCGAGCGTCTCGTCCGCGCCGGCGGCGTCGCGCGGCGCGGCGCGGACGAGGCGCGGGCAGATCGGATCGAGGCAGCTCCCGGCGGCGAGCTCGAGCACGGCGTCGGTCGTGGTGCACGACGCCAGCAGCGCGAGCGTGCAGTGCGTCGGCGGCGCGACCTGGACCTCGCCGGCCTCCCAGCGGCGCAAGACCTCGGCGGGCGACGCCCAGAAGCTCGCCATCGTCTCGTGCTCGTCGTGGGCGCCGGTCTGGCCGGGCGGCGCCACCGCGACGAAGAAGCGCGCGTCGTAGCGGCGCGCCTCGGCCTCCGGCGTCACCCAGCGCGCGAGCGGGTGCAGCGCCTGGAGATCGAGCCGGAGGCCCGCCTCGAGCAGGAACGCCCGGAGCGCGCCCGGATCGGACGCGAGGCGCGCGCGGAGCGCGAACAGATCGTCCTGCGTGACGCCGCGCGAGGCGCCGGCCACGTGGAGCATCGCCGCCTCCTCGAGCGTCTCGCGGCACGCGGCGATCGCCAGCGCCCGGAGGTGGTCCGCGTCGTTCGTGAACGGCACCGCGGGGGGACGGACCGGCGCGCGCGCGTCGGTGACGAGCGTCGCCCACTCGCCCGAGGCGTCGCTCGCGTCGAGCTTGCCGCCCGGGAAGACGATCGCGCCGCCGAGGAAGCGGCTCTGCTTGCTCCGCTCGACGCAGAAGAGCTCGACGCCGCGGCCCGCCGCGTCGTCCCTCACGAGGACGATCGTCGCGGCGTCTTTCGGCGGAGCGGCGGCGCGGTCGAGCTTCAGATCGAGCACGCGACGTCGTTAGCACGTCTCCGGAGGCGCAGGGAGTGTGCGCGGGCGGTCAGCGCCCCGCGTGCTCCGCGCGCAGCGCCGAGCGCCGGCGCTCCTGCGCGTGCTTCTCGATGCGCTGTTGATCGCCGGGATCTTCGACGAACGTGAGGGCGTCGCGCTCGTCGTCGCCGACGAGGTCGAGGAGGATCTCCACGGCGCGCTCGGGGCTGATGCCCTCGTCGCCCCGGCCGGGCAGCTCGACGATCGCCTTCTTCACGTGCAGGCCCTCGAGCGCGCCGATCGTCCGCTCGAGGACCTTGCGGAACGTCGCGTCGCCGAAGGCGCCGCGCGGCCCGAGCCCCGCGACGAGCAGCTTGTCGAACGGGAGGCGAGGGCGCACGGGCATGGCGAGCAGCTCGCCGACCTCGCCGAGGAGGAAGCCCTGCTTCGCGAGGCGGCTCAGGCGCCCGGCGAGGCGCCAGTCGAGCAGCCCCGCGAGGCCGGTGAGCGGCCGCGCGTCGCGGTAGACGCCGCAGGCGACGACCTCGGCGCTCGTCTCATCGAGGTGCCGGAGAGCACGCGGGACGAAGCGGAGATCGAGCATCAGCCCGCGCCTTTTCCGCCGCCCTTCGAGCCGATCGCGGCCTTCGCGTCGTCCTTGGCCTCGCCCGTGCGGCCGAGATCGGTCGCGATGCGATCGAGCACGCCGTTGACGAAGCTGCTCGAGTCTTCGGTCCCGTAGGACTTCGCGAGCTCGACGGCCTCGTCGATGACGACGGGGCGGGGGACGTCCTTCTGCTCCATGAGCTCCCACGTGCCCATCCGGAGCAGGTTGCGGTCGACGCGCCCCATGCGCTCGAGGCGCCAGTTCTGCGAGGCCGCGGCGATCCGCGCGTCGACGGCGGAGAGGTTGTCGGCGACGCCGCGGACGATCGTGTCGGCGTAGAGCCGGCCCTCCGGGTCCGGCTCGAAGTCGGCGTCGGCCGCCGCGCGCCAGAACAGCTCGATGGTCTGCGGGGCGGTCGTCCCCGACGCCTCGAGCTGGAAGAGCATCTGCAGCGCGGCCTCGCGGCCCGATCGACGCGCACCCATCGCGCTCCTCAGAAGCCCGCGCCCGCGAGCGCGCGGTCCAGCGAGACCATCTCGATCGCGGAGACCGCCGCGTCCCACCCCTTGTTGCCGGCCTTGGTGCCCGCCCGCTCGATCGCCTGCTCGATGGTGTCCGTCGTGAGGACGCCGAAGGAGATCGGCAGGCCCGCCTCGAGCGAGATCGCCGCGACGCCCTTCGAGACCTCTCCGGCCACGTAGTCGAAGTGCGGGGTCGAGCCGCGGATGACGGCGGCGAGGGCGATGATCGCGTCGAGCTTCGCCGGCTTCTTCTTGGCGCCCGCGTCCCCGGCCCCGCGCGCGAGGCGCTGGACGGCGACCGGGATCTCCCAGGCGCCGGGGACGCGGACCACGGTGATGTTCGCCTCCTCCGCGCCGTGACGGACGAGCGCGTCGAGCGCGCCGCCCACGAGGTGGTCGACGATGAAGTGGTTGAAGCGGCTCGCGACGACGCCGAACCTCGCTCCCTTCGGCACGACGACGTTGCCTTCGACGATTCGCGGCGACACGGACATCGGATCTCCTTGGTCTTCGCTGGGCGGGCCGAGCGCGTCCCGCTCTAGCGCTGTTCGGGGGCTCGTGGATCGGCGGCGTCGAGGGCGACGCTCTCGACGACCTCGAGCCCGAAGCCTGAAATTCCGGCGATCTTACGCGGATTGTTGGTGAGGAGGCGGATCTCGTGGAGGCCGAGGTCCGCGAGGATCTGCGCGCCGATCCCGAACTCGCGCAGCGGGCTGTCGCCGGTGGGCGCCGGCGAGGGGCGGCGCTCGCGCGGCGCGCCGTTCGCGCCGGCGGCGTCGAGGAGCGACGCGATCTCCTCGGAGGGCGGCTGCCGCGGCGGCAAGTAGACGATGACCCCGCGCCGCTCGGCCTCGATCCGGCGGATCGCCTCGCGGAGGTTGCGACCGCCGTCGCGCGGCGTCGACGCGAAGACGTCGCCGATGGTCGAGCCGGAGTGCATCCGGCAGAGGACCGGCGCGCCGGCGCCGAGCTCGCCCTTGGTGAGCGCGACGAACTGGCGGCCGTCGGTCGCGGACTCGTAGACGTTCGCCGTCCACTCCGTCCCGGTCTCGTCGAGGCGGATCGCGCCCTCGGCGACGCGCCGGACGAGGCGCTCGGTCTGCAGCCGGTACTGGATGAGGTCGGCGATGGTGACGATGCGGAGGCCGTGCTTCCTCCCGAACACCTCGAGGTCGGGCATCCGCGCCATCGCGCCGTCCTCGCGCATGATCTCGCAGATGACGCCGGCGGGCGTGAGGCCGGCGAGGCGGGCGAGGTCGACCGAGCCCTCGGTCTGGCCCGTGCGCACGAGCACGCCGCCCTTGCGCGCGCGGAGCGGGAAGACGTGGCCGGGGGTGACGAGGTCCTCGGGCTTGCAGTCGGGGCTCGCCGCCATGCGCATCGTGTGCGCGCGGTCGGCGGCGCTGATGCCGGTGGTGACGCCGTGGCGCGCCTCGATGCTCATCGTGAACGCGGTGCCGAGGCTCGGCGCCGAGCGACCGGGCGCGGCCATCATCGGGAGCCCGAGCCGGCCGACGGCCTCCTCGGTCATCGTGAGGCAGATCAGCCCGCGCCCGTGCATCGCCATGAAGTTCACGGCTTCGGGGGTGACGAACTGAGCGGCCATGGTGAGGTCGCCTTCGTTCTCGCGGTCCTCGTCGTCGACGAGGATGACCATCTTGCCGGCGCGGATGTCGGCGATGGCGCCGTTCACGCGCTCGAGGAGCTTGGGCTCGATGTTGAGGGTGGGGGGCATGGGGCCGGCGAAGAGGGGGTGGCTCAGATGAATCCTGCGGCGCGGAGGCGCGAGAGGAGGCGAGAGTCGGGGGAGTCGTCGGCGGGGCCGTCGGGGGCTCGGCCGACCTCGAGGAGCCGCGCGACGTACCGCGCGAGGACGTCGACCTCGAGGTTCACGGGGGCGCCGACGGCGAGCCCGTCGAGCGAGGTCTTGTCGCGCGTGTGGGGGATCAGCATGACGTCGAACGCGGCGCCCGAGACGCCGTTGACGGTGAGGCTCACGCCGCTCACGCAGATCGACCCCTTCGGCGCGATGAAGCGCGCGAGCTCGGCCGGGGCCTCGAAGACGATCTTCTGCGCGGCGCCCGTCGGGATCTTCTCGAGCACGCGCCCGACGCCGTCGACGTGGCCGCTCACGATGTGACCGCCGAGCCGGCCGCCGATCGGGAGCGCGCGCTCGAGGTTGACCGGGGCGCCCGGGGACAGGCCGCCGAGGGTGGTCTTCGCCAGGGTCTCGCTCGAGGCGTCGGCCTCGAAGACCGTCGGCCCGGGGCCGCCCGGCTCGACGATGACGTCGACCGTGAGGCACACGCCGTCGATGGCGATGGACTCGCCGAGGACGATCGGGTCCCTCCCCGGGGCCACGAGCTCGCCCCGGATGACGAGGCGCGCGTCGCGGCCGTGCTGCGTCCTCCGGACGAGCGACCCCTTCGACTCGACGAGTCCCGTGAACATTGTCCGACGCTTAGGTAGTGAAGGATCGTTCGAGCGTCAAAGGCTCGTCGCGTATGATGAACGGGTGCCTCGGCTTTCGCCTCCGCGCGCGTCGCTCCTCGTGGTCGCTCCGCTGGCCACCGGCCTCGGCGCCTGCGGCCCGAGCTTCCAGGCGATCTACGAGGGAAACGCGCGCTTCGAGCACTGCTACGCCCTCGAAGAGAACCCCCAGGCGCCGATGCCGGAGAAGGCCGCGTGCTGGCGGGACTGGTCGGAGCGCTACACCTATGGCCAGACGCGGGACCGCGTCCACTACGCGACGGCGCGGTACGTCGCCCTCTCCCAGGCGCCGACCCTCCCGACCGACGAGGCGCTGATGATGGCGGCCCCGGGGGAGGCGCCGCGGCTCACGACGATCACCGCGCCCGCGCCCACGAACGCCTTCGCGCCGCCGCCGAAGGTCCTCGAGCCCCATGAGCACGCCCTCGCGGCGCCGCCCGGCGAGGCTGCGAGCATCCCGGTGATCGGCGCGGACGACGGCGGGGCGCTGCCGGTCCACGCGCCGGCGCTCCCGGCGGCGCGCTGCGCGGACGACTGCGGGAGCGCTTACCGCGGCTGCGGCGGCGGCTGCGACGGCGCCGAGGGGCAGAAGCCGGCGAAGGCGTGCCAGGCCTGCCTCAAGTCCTACCGCGCGTGCATGCGCGACTGCTTCAAATAGCGGCGCGCGGGCTCGCCGCCATCAGCTCCCGGTACCCGACGAGGCTCGCGCGGATGACCTTGGCCGCCTCGTACGGGCCCTGGAGCTCGTCGACCTCGACCTTCTTCTGCTCGAGCTGCTTGTAGTCCTCGAAGAAGCGGCGGAGCTCGACCAGCGTGTGCTGCGGCACCTCGCGGATGTGCGAGTAGTCGCGGAACGTCGGATCGTCGAGGTGGACGGCGACGATCTTGTCGTCGAGGCCCTTCTCGTCGCGCATCTGCATCAGGCCGATCGCCCGGGCGCGCATGATGCTCATCGGCGCGACCGGCTCCTGGCAGAGGACGAGGACGTCGAGCGGATCGCCGTCGTCGCAGTACGTCCGCGGGATGAAGCCGTAGTTGGCGGGGTAGTGGACCGCGCTGAAGAGGATGCGGTCGACCTTCAAGAGGCCCGTCTCCTTGTCGAGCTCGTACTTCACCTTGGAGCCCTTCGGGATCTCGATGAACGCGTTGAAGCCCTCCTCGACCGGCTCTTCGCAAGGGATGTCGTGCCACGGATGGGTCATGTCGGTCTCCAGCGCGAACGCGTGCGTTCGAAGTCGCGGTCGTCTCGGTGAAGGTCAGTCGCCGGCGTCGGGGTCGATGTCGTCGGCCGCAGCATCGTTCGTGCCGGCGTCGGCTCCGCCGCCGTCGTCGGCGGGGAGCGCGGGCGGCATCGGCTCGACCTTGACGACGAGCCGCAGGTAGTAATCGGAGCAGGAGTCGTTGCGCACGTCGACGCGGTTCGCCGAGACGTTCGAGAGGAGCGCGAGGTTGCCGGAGCCGATCGTGCCGTTCGGCCCCACCGTCATCGGATCCGGAGACGCGGCGATGTACGGCTCGACGCTGTAGGGGACGCGGCCGCCGAGCACGCGGAGATCGAAGAGGTAGGTCCGCTGCCGCGGGAACCAGAGCCACGTGCCGTTCATCGGCCCCGACTCCCAGGTGTCCTCGTCGATCATGCGGCCCTCGCCCTCGTTGGCGCCGTAGACCTCGAGCCCGCCCTCGCAGTTGCGGCCGTAGCACCCGGGGGCGGCGAGCGCGGCCGCGCTGATCGCGGCCCAGAGCGCGCCGAGCGCGACGACGCGTCGCCGGGAAGGTCCCTGAAGCGCCTCACGCCCGTCGGGCGCGCTCATCCGAGGAGCTCCGCGGCCCGGAGCGCGTGATAGGTGAGGATGAAATCGGCGCCGGCGCGGCGGATCGAGGTGAGGACCTCGAGGATCGCGCGGTCGCGATCGATCATCCCGCGATCGGCGGCGGCGTGGAGCATCGCGTACTCGCCGGACACGTTGTACGCGCCGAGCGGGAGGTTCGACGCCTTGCGGACGTCGCGGATGACGTCGAGGTACGCGAGCGCGGGCTTCACCATCAGCATGTCGGCGCCCTCGGCCTCGTCGAGCGCGGCCTCGCGCAGCGCCTCGCGCGCGTTCGCCGGATCCATCTGGTAGCCCGCGCGATCGCCGAACTTCGGCGCGCAGTCGGCCGCCTCGCGGAAGGGCCCGTAGAACGAGCTCGCGTACTTCACGGCGTACGAGAGGATGCTCGTCGACGTGTAGCCCTCGCCGTCGAGCGCGGCGCGGATGGCGGCGACGCGGCCGTCCATCATGTCGCTCGGGGCGACGACGTCCGCGCCGGCCTTGGCGAAGACGACGCCCATCTCGGCGAGGATCGCGATCGTCGCGTCGTTGTCGACCTCCATCGAGCCGTCGGCGCGCTTCTTCAAGACGCCGCAGTGCCCGTGCTCGGTGTACTCGTCGACGCAGACGTCCGCCATGACGACGAGCTCGGGGACGGCGGCCTTCATCTCGGCGACCGCGCGAGGGACGGGCCCGTCGGGATCGAGGCCGCTCGAGCCGCGCTCGTCCTTGGTCTTCGGGAGGCCGAAGAGGATCACCGAGCCGACGCCGCGCTCCTTGATCGCCTTGGCCTGCGCGCGGGCCGCGCCGATCGGCAGCTGATCGACGCCGGGCATGCTGCCGATCGGCCGGGGCGCGTCGATCGCCGCGTTGAAGAACATCGGGTAGACGAAGTCGCCGGCGGAGAGGCTCGTCTCGCGGACGAGCGCCCGCAGCTCGGGCGTCGCGCGGAGGCGGCGAGGGCGGATGGTGGGGAATCCCATGGAGTGACCGGCGGGAGCATACTCCAACGCCGCGCGCGGCGCGCACGGGAGAGCGCGGCCGTGGGGCGCGGGGAGGGGAGCGCGGAGCTCAGCCTTCGAGCGGCGTCCGCGGCGGGCCCGGAGCGGGACGCCTACTCGGCGGCGTCTCTCGGCGGGAGCGGGAGGATCTCGAGGACGCGGGAGCGGCGCGAGCGGGTGGACTCGAGCTCGATCGACGTCGGGACGTCGTAGACGGCGAGCTCGCGCGCGTGGGAGGGCACGTAGCGCCGGCCGGGATCGCCGGTGAGGACGCGCGCGCCGCGCTGCGAGACGGCGTGCAGCCAGCGGGCGAAGCGCGCGGACGCCGCGAGCTCGTACCAGACGTCGCCGGCGAGCACGACGTCGGCCTTCGGATCGCCGTCGACGATGTCCTCGCACGCGACCTCGACGACGACGTCGTTGGCGGCGGCGTTCAGCGCGCAGGCCGCGACGGCGAGCGGATCGACGTCGACGGCGCGGACGCCGGCGGCGCCGGCCTTGGCCGCGGCGATCGCGATGAGGCCGCTGCCCGCGCCGAAGTCGAGGACGCGCCGGCCGCGGACGATCTCGGGGTGCTCGAGCACGAAGCGCGCGAGCGCCTGCCCGCCGGCCCACGGGACGCACCAGAACGGGACGCCGAGGCCGCGCTCCGAGAGCCAGTCCTCCGTCGCGTGCCAGATCGGGACGACCTCGGACGCCGTGTAGAGGCGGATGCCGTCGACCATCGGCACGGGCTCGAGCGCGGTGTGGGCGCGGACGAACGCCGCGCGCTCCTCCATGCCCTCGAGTGTCGAGGCCGCGCCGGTCATGCGTCGACCCTAGCGCGGACGGGCGGCGGACGGGACACGTTCCGCGGGTGAGCGCGGCGGGGCGCTCGACGGGGATCGCGCCCGGCGGGGACGGTGTATCGTTGCCGCATGAGCGCGCGGGTGGGACGGTCCTTCATTCTCTTTTTCTTGTTCACCTCCGGGCTCGTCGCGGCGGGCCTCGCCGCGTGCGAGCCCGCTCCGAGCGAGCCTCCGCCTCAGACGCCCAAGTCGGGGACGCGGCCGCCGGACCGCACCGAGGTCACGATGGAGGTCAGCACCGCGCTCCCGCCCGGCGAGGCCGCCCCGCCGTCGTCGAGCGCGCCGTCGTCGAGCGCGACCGCGGAGCCGCCGCCGAGCGCGTCGGACCCGTCGGAGGACCCGATGATCGGCGGCGCGCAGCCCGACGCCGCGCTCGAGCGGGCGGTGGCGCCCGTCCGTCCTCGGTTGCGTGCATGTTACAAAAAGGCGCTCGCGGCCGAGCCCGGCGTCGCCGGCAGCGCCACGTTCGACGCGACGATCGGCAAGGACGGCCGGGCCGCGTCCGCGCGCTTCGTCAAGCGCGACGGGTTGAGCGAAGACATGGTCGGCTGCCTCCTCGCCGTCGTGAAGGCCATGACGTTCGAGCCGAGCAAGAAGAGCCAGATCGTGACCTTGTCGTTCGGCGCGCCGCCGCCCGTCGCCGACGCGGGCCCGGCGCGCTGAGGCGCGCGTCGAGGAGGGATCGGCGCGGCGGCGGGGGAGGCCGCGGGGCTCGACGCCTGAGGTGCGCGCGTCGAGGAGGGACGGCGCGGCGGCGAGGGAGGCCGCCGGGGTCGACGCCTGAGGTGCGCGCGTCGAGGAGGAACGGCGCGGCGAACGGTGGCGGTGAGAGGTAGGCCACGGTCCTACATGAACGGTGATGCTTGTACGGCGCCTCGAGGCGCGCGACGCTAAGCGCGCCGCCGCCCATGGTCGGCGCCGGCCGCGCCCTCGGAGCGGGCTCCCCCGGGGGAGCCCGCTGAGCCTTCGTCGGTCTCTCAGGACACTCTCCAGCCACACCCATGCGAAGGTCTCTCCCCGCGGTCCGCCGCGTCGCGTTCCTCCTCCTGCTGGTCGCCTGCGGCTCGCGGACCGGCCTCTTCGTCGAGGGCGACGAGTTCACCGAGATCGGGCCCGACGACGCCGGCCCCGACGCGCGCCGGGACGGCGGGCGGGACGCCGACGACCTCGAGGACGCGCCGCCTCCGCTCGACGTGAGGCCGCCGATCGACGTCGATCGCACGGACTGCCCGGACGCGGAGGCCACGCTCGTCTACACGATCACGAGCAGCTACGATCTCCAGAGCTTCAACCCCGACACGGGGCAGTTCAACCTCATCGGGAAGATCTCGTGCCCGGCGCCGGGCGGCGCGACGCCGTTCTCGATGGCGGTCGATCGGCGGGGCGTCGCGTACGTCCAGTTCACCAACGAGCGGCTCTACCGCGTCAGCACCGCGACGGCGGCGTGCATCGGGACGCCCTACACGCCGCGGCAGTCGAACTACGGCCTCTTCGGGATGGGGTTCGCGACGAACAGCGTCGGGCCGACGGAGGCGCTCTTCGTCGCGGGCGCCGGGCAAGCGCGCGACGGGCGGCCGCCGGCGGCGCGGGGCCTCGCGCGGATCACGCCGGGCACGTTCGATCTGACGGAGATCGGCGATTTCGTCCCGGCCATCGCGGGCGCCGAGCTCACGGGGACGGGCGACGGACGGCTCTTCGCGTTCTACAGCAAGCAAGGGGAGACCTCGCGCTCGTTCATCGGCGAGATCGACACCAGCACGGCGCAGGTCGTCGGCGAGCGCCGCTTCGACACCGTCGACCAGGGCAGCGGTTGGGCGTTCGCGTACTGGGGGGGCGACTTCTACATGTTCCACGCGCCGGTCGGCGGGACCCGGGTCACGCGCTGGCGCCCGTCCGACGACTCGGTCTCGATCGTCGCCACGACCCCGCTCACGATCGTCGGCGCGGGCGTGTCGACGTGCGCGCCTCAACAGTAGCGAGAGGGAGATGACGGGTAAGGTCACGTTCGTCGGTGCAGGCTCCGGAGATCCCAGGCTCCTCACGCTGCGCGCAGCGGACGTGCTCGAGGACGCCGACTTCGTCCTCTTCGATCCGGCGGTGCACCCCGACGTCCTCGGGCGCGTGCGCGAGGGCACCCCCCGTCATCCGGTCAACGCGCAGCTGACGCCGGAGCGCGTCGGCCAGATGCTCGCCGCCGAGGCCAAGGAGGGCCGCCACGCGGTCCGCCTCACGTGGGGCGATCCGCTGCTCTTCGGGACCGGCGACGTCGAAGGCGTCGCGGTCGCGCGTCACGGCGTGCCGCTCGAGATCGTCCCGGGCATCGGGCCGCTCATCGCGGTGGGGGCGTTCGCCGGCGTCCCGCTCACGCGCACGAGCGACGCGTCGCCGAGCGTCGCGGCGGTCAGCGTCACGCGCGGGCACGAGACCTTGCACGACTGGGACAAGCTCGCCACCGCGACCGACACGCTGGCGATCGTCTGCGACGCCGAGAGCGTCGCCGAGACCGCGCGCTCGCTCGTCTTCTACGGCAGGAAGCCGGGCGAGCAGGCGACGCTCATCGAGAACGTGTCGCTCCCCACGCAGCGGATCCGCGAGACCACGCTGGGCGAGGTCCCGCTCCTGCCGCCCGCGAAGGCGGCGCGCGTCGTCCTCGTCGTCGGCGAGCGGGCGTCGACGATGTCCGAGCTCTCGTGGCTCGAGAAGCTCCCGCTCTTCGGCAAGCGGGTCCTCGTCACGCGCGCGCCGGAGCAGGCGGGGCGAACGGCGCTGCTCCTCCGCGAGCGCGGCGCCGATCCGGTGGTGGTGCCGACGATCGAGATCCACCCGCCGACCGATCCCGCGCCGCTGGCCGAGGCCGCCGGGGCGCTCGGCCGGTACGGTTGGGTGGCGCTCACCAGCGCGAACGGCGTCGAGCGGCTCTGGGCCGAGCTCCGCCGGCAGGGGAAGGACGCCCGAGCGTTCGCGGGAGCGAAGATCGCCGCGATCGGGCCGGGCACGGCCGCGGCGATCGAGTCGCTCGGGCTGACGCCCGATCTCGTCCCGAAGGTCTACAAGGGCGAGGGGCTCGCGGAGGAGCTCCTCGCGGCCGTCGGGGACGCGAAGCCTCGCGTGCTGATCGCGCGCGCGGAGGTCGCCCGCGACGTCGTCCCGGACGCGCTCCGCGCGGCGGGCTGCGAGGTCGACGTCGTCCCGGCCTACCGGACCGGGGCGCCGCCGAAGCCGCTCCTCTCGGCGCTCGCGGCGCTCCTCGAGGCGCAGGAGATCGACGTGGTGACGTTCACGTCGTCGAGCACGGTCGAGCACCTGTGCGACGCGCTCGAGGATCGGGCGCGCGCGCTCCTCGCCAACACGTGCGTCGCGAGCATCGGGCCCGTCACGACCGAGACGGCGCGGAGGCGCGGGCTGCGAGTCGACGTGACGGCGAGCGAGCACACGATCCCGGGGCTGGTCGCGGCCGTCGAGGCCTACTTCGACCTCTCGACCACCGGGACGCGCACGGTCGTCCGCGTCTGAGGCGCTGCCGTCGAGTTGACACGTTAGGGGTTGCAAGCGACCCTTACTCTCCGGCGTTCGCCGCGGGCACAATGTCTCTGAGCTCCCTCATCGTTCAACGCGAGATCGCCTCGATCCGCGAGATCGAAGAGGCGTTGGCGCGACAGGTCCTCTACGGCGGGGACTTCGTGACCAACCTCTTCGAGGTGAGTCGCATCGAGGAGGCGGCGCTCATGCCGATCGTGGCCGAGTCGTTCGGCCTGCCCGCCGCGCCGATCGGCGAGCTGCCGACGACGCCGGCGGACGCGGCGTACCTGGTCGCGGCCGAGGTCGTGGTGGAGCGCGCCTTCGCGCCCCTCGAGGTCGGCGCGTCGCTCGTCGTCGCCGTCGCCGAGCCGCTCTCGCGCGACGCCGAGCAGGAGCTCACGTTCGCGCTGGCGCTGCCGATCGAGCAGCGGATCGCGCCGCTGTTCCGCATCCGCCAGGCGCTCGCGCGGGACTACGGCGTCCCGCTCGACAAGCGCATCGCGCGGCTCATCACGAAGGTCGTCCACAAGGGCCCGCGCATCGCGAGCACCTTCCCGCCGCCGCTCGACTCGGCGCCGTTCCAGCGCGCTGCGCCGCGGCCCCCGAGCGCCCGGCCGCCGCCGGCGGCCCCGGCGCCGTCGCCGGAGGCGTCGCGGACGGCGGCGGCCGCGCAGGGGACGTTCGTGCGAAAGACCGAGGCCCCGCCCGCGCGCCCCGCGCGCCGCCGGCGAGGTCCGCTCACCGCCGACGTCGCGCGGACCGAGCTCGAGGCCTCGGCCGAGCGCGACGTCATCTTCGACCTGATCTTCGAGTTCGCGCGTCAGTTTTTCGACTACACCGCGCTCTTCATCGTCCACGGCGACCTCGCGGAGGGGCGCGACGCCTTCGGCGACGGCGCCGCGCGCGACAAGGTCGCGCGCGTGGGCGTGCCGCTCGACCTCCGGAACGTCCTCGCGACGGCGCGCGAGGCGAAGCGCCTCGTCCGGGCGAAGCCGTCCGCCGAGGGCCTCGATCCGGTGCTCATGGCGGACCTCGGGCGCGACGGCGGCACGGAGTGCGTCGTCTTCCCGATCGTCGTCCGCACGCGCGTCGTCGCGTTGCTCTTCGGCGACGGCGGCCCCTCCGGGATCGACGACGTCGGCGTCCGTCAGGTGGAGGACCTCGTCGAGTCCGCGTCGGGCGCCTTCGAGCGCGTCATCATGCGGCGCAAGCTCAAGGGCTCTTCGGCGGCGCCGGAGGGCGGCGCGGCGGGCGCGAAGAAGAAGGCGGCGGACACGCTCCCGCCGCCTGCGACGCAGGTCTCCGCGCCGCCCGAGGCGGCGCTCCCGACCGGCAGCGATCGCCCGGCCGTCGAGGAGCTCGCTCCCCCGATCCGCGATCTGATGACGGAGCCCCTGTCGCGCCCGCTCGTGACGAAGCGCGAGCCCACGGCGGTGATGGGCGTCGATCCGATGTCCGTGCGGAGCGATCGGCCCCCGCCGGCGAACCTCCTCGCCGTTCGCCGCCCGAGCGGCCGGCCCATCCCGCGCGAAGAGCCCGACGCGGGCGGCGCCGGCTCGCCGTCCGCTCCGCCGCGCTCGTCGAGGCGCTCGCAGCCGCTGAAGCGCGCGGAGGCGCCGGCCCTCGAGTTCGGCGTCCCGTCGATGCCGAGCGTCGTGACGGAGAGCGCGGCCTGGGGCTTCTCCGCGACGGCCCCCGAAGACTCCGTCGAGCGCCAGCTCATCGCGGAGATCCACGGCCGCGGCGCCCCGTCCCCCGAGGCGCCGCGCACCACGCGCGATCCGGGCGCGCGCGGGCACGAGCCGCCGCCGTCGTCTCGGTCGTGGGCGGACGATCCGCGCGCGAACCGCACGAGCAGCGCGAGCGACGCGCTCGAGGCGCTGTCGCAGTCGCCGCGCGCCGAGTCGCCGCCGCCGATGCGGAGCGCGCCGATCACCGACGTCTCGCCGCAGGCCCTCGGAGCGCTCGGCGACGGGCCGGCCTCGCGCGACGCCGACGGTCCCGCGCTCGGCGTCCAGGCGCGGCCGTTCGCCAGGCAGATCTCGAT
>JAHBWF010000151.1 GCA_019637105.1 Labilithrix sp. | reverse complement strand
TTCGAGGCTCTTCACGGGCTTTCCTCCACGGAACGAGAGAGATCAGAACGCGAGCGCGAGGCTCGTCTGCCAGTAGCCGAGCTCGTCGAGCGCGCCGCCGGCGACGTTCGCGTCGCCGGGCTCGGGCGCGAGGTCGTGGAAGAACCGCTGGTAGCGGAGCGCGGTGCGCAGCTCGACGTGGTTCACGATCGGGTACGCGACGCCGAGGCGCGCCTCGATCCCGCCGGCGCTCGAGCGCGGGAAGCGAGCCTCGACCGCGCCGGTGCTCGTCACGAACAGGTAGTCGAGCCCGGCGAGGACCGCGAGCCGCCAGACGGCGACGCGTCCGTCCGCGCCTGCCCGCACGAAGCGGTACCGGACCTCCGGCAGGACGCCCGTGCCCGTGGCTCGCTCGCGGAGCTGCGTGGGATCGGCGGCGAAGCCGAAGTCGACCCCGCCGTAGCCGAGCGTCCCGGTGACCATCGAGCCGCGCGCGAGGGGCACGCGCATCCGGAGCGCGGCGTCGAGGCTCGTCCAGCGCGTCTCGAGCGCCGCGCCGTCCTGCCCTTCGGACTGGAGGTACGGCGTCGCGGAGTACCCGAGCGCGAGGCCGAGCCCGCTCGGCAGATCGCTCCGGAACGGCGCGAGCGGATACACCTCGCCCGCGATCCCGACGCGCGGCGCCGCCGAGACGCCGTACGACCGGAGGCCCGGCGTCACCCGATCGACGTAGTCGAAGCTGCGCGTTCCGAGCCCGGCCTGCGCCTCGGCGAGGACGACCGCGTGCGCCGGATCGACGTCCTCCGCGTGCGGGCGCTCGGCGCGGGGCTCCGCGGCGGCGTCGCGCTCGGTCGGCGCGGCGGCGGCGGTGCTCGCGAAGGTCGTCGCGGTGACGACGACGGACAGGATCGATGAGCGCATGGCGAGCATCTCCTTCAGGCCAGGGCGGGGAACGGACCGTCGCGGCGTGTTCGAGGCGCGCTCTCGCACCATGAAGTCCTCCATCGCTTTCCACCTCGAGCAAGACGAGTGCCTCCCGCGAGGACCGTGCGCCTGGAATCGTGCGCTGGCGGTCCTCGCCGGCGGGCCGGGGGGCGCCCGCCGGCCGGCCCGCCCAGCCGGCGGAAGACGAAAGCTGCGCACCGCAAACCCCGGAAAATCCGGCGTCGAGGGCGCGCCGGACGAACGTTGCGCACCGCTCGACGGCGCGACCGTGCACGAAGTACGCATTCGTCGACGAAGCACTCCCGTGCGACACGACCTCGTCGCCACGGCTTCGCGCGGCAAGGCGGGAGCCGGACGGGAGGGGACGCCGGCGCCGCGTCGCGCATCCGCCCGCACCCGGTCGCCGCTCCGAGCGCCGTCGGACGGTCGGCTACGGACGCTCGTGTCGTTCGTCCGCCGGACCGTCGTCGCGGGGGGAGACCTCGATGGGGTACGTCACGCTCACCTTGCCGCCCGGCGGGACGCCGAACGACGACACGCTGAGCATCGAATCCGTCACGCATGACCGGAAGGACTCGTCGATGATCGTCGTGAGCTCGTCGTCGATCTCGGCGCTCTCGACGGCGCCGCCGATCCGCTCGTCGCCGACGACCACGAACGTCACCGACACGCGGCCAGAGAGCTCGGGGGTCGTACGCAGCGCCGACTCGTAGCACTCCCTCGCGAGCGGGAGGTAGTCGTTGTGGACGACGTCGTGGATGTACTCGCGGAGCGCGTCGCCTCCGTCCGCGGTGACGCCGGTCGGCATCACCGCGTACGTCGGACTGACCTCGACGCGCTGGGGCTCGGCGCTCCCGATGAGCTCGCCGCGGGCGGCGGCCGCGCGGAGCAGCGCGCGTATCTGGTCGGCGCGTCGGCGATCGAGCACGGGCCCTCCGTCGAAGACCGCCGGCGATCGCGGCGCCGGGCCTCGCGCGCCGAGCGCGTCGGTGGACGAGCCTTCGCCGAACGCGCGGGGCTCGTCCGCGGAGCTCGGCCCCGCGCCTCCGTCCCGCTCGTTCGAGGACGATCGAAGGAAGTACGCCGTCGTCGCTGCGACGAGCAGGACGGCGAGGGCACCGAACGAACGGCGAAGGATCGACATGGGGCTCCTCCTGAGGCTACGGATCATCGCTAGAGTGACGCGCGCGTCGCGGCGCTCGCGCACGCCGCGACGGCCTCGCGCGGACCGCTCGTGGCGCGGCGTCCTTGCCAGCACGTGATGCGCGACACGGCGTCCTTCGATCCGGCGCAGAGGTCCACCGCGTCCGCCTTGCCGAGGCCGCCCGCGGCCGCCGCGACGAAGCAGATCGCCGCCTCGCGCGAGTCCTCTACGCCCTTGCAGAGACGCGTGGCGTCCGCTTGCGAGAGCTGCCCCTCGACGGCGCGGGCGCACGCGTTGGCGTTCAGGCCCTGCGACGAGACGGCCACCCGCGGAAGGCACTCGATCCTCAGTCTGTTGTCCTTGCCGAGACGCGCGCGCAGGCGCCCGCTCTTGTTGTCACAGCGCGAGCGCTCCGGCGTCCACCCCTTCTGCGCGCTGGACCCGAGCTTGACGTCGACTTTGAACTTCTCCTCGTAGGATCCGTCGTCCTGCTCCTTGGCCTTCACGCCGAGGCTCAGCTTCTCGACCCTCCACGTCCCGGGATCGAGCCAGTTCCCCTTCGTCGACTTGCACCACCAGCGGATGAAGCCGTCTCTGCTCGGCGTGACCTCGAACGGGTTGCTCCACTGGAAGCTCGGCGGATCCGATCCCGGGCGCGCGTCGCGCGACAAGAGGATCGCGCCGTCCTCCAGGATCGCGCCGTCGTAGCGCCGAGAGATGATCACGTCACCCGAGCAATAGTCCTTCATCCTCTCGAGGCCGTCTGCGAGATCCTGCGTCTCCTCCTCTTCATCGTCTTCGCCGGCCACACACCCGACCGCGCCGGCGCCGAGCGCGAACACCGAGACCATCGAAACCAAGAGCCGTCGAACGTGCATCGCCCTCGCTCCTTCCGGCTCGAATCGAATGCACACGCCCTGCCACCACCGGCGACCGACCGCGTACGGCTGCGCAGGGCTGCGGGCACGAGCGTACGGCGCCCTCGTCCGGCGCCACGTCGCGCGCCACGTCGGCGAAGGCCGGCGCGCGCGACGGATCGTGCGCAGCGCCTCGCGCGCGGATCTCGTACGAAGAACGACGCGAGACACGATGGTCGAGGGCGATCCAGCGAAGGACGTGCGCACGCGGCGAGACGAGCTCGTCGTCGCCGCCCCACGCACGCGGCAGAGGAGCGTCGACGATCTCCCCGCGGAGCGCGGTCGGCCCGGCGCGAACGAAACCTGCGCGCCCCGTCGCCGCGACGGCCGCCGCCGCGCGCGAGCGACCGAGCGCGACGTACGGCCTGGCCGCCGCCCGCGGCGGATCGCCCTCCGACGCTCGCGGCCGCCGGCTACGACTGCGTGCGCCTCCGGTACGGGGCGAGGCGCGGGGAAGAGCCGGTGACGGCGGCCGCGTTCATCGGCTGACGAGCGGAGACGCGTCGCGTTCAGCCCACCCGCTCGAAGTACGCGTCGCCCGGATCGGAGAGCACGGGCTCGCTCCGCGGATCCCCGTCGAGCAGCCGGATCACCGTGCCGTCGACGAAGCGGAGGGTGTGCCCGCCGTCGTGCGCGAAGTAGTCGTACGAGGCGAGCTCGAGGACGGTGCCCGCGGCGATGACGCGGCCGTCGAAATCGCGGAAGGTCCGTCGGACGCGGACGCGCGTCCCGGGCCTCAGGGCGAGGACGTTCACGCGGGCCTCCTCAACGGGAGCCCTCGTCCGCGGCGGCGAACCAGCGCTCGCGCTCCTCGGGGCTCGCGTCGAGGCGCACCATCGGCGCCGCGGTCCTCGCGTCCCAGCCGTCCGTCGCGAGGATAGGGGGCACGTGCGCCTCGGGGATGGGGTCGCCTCCGCGCGCGCGGAGGACGACGAGGGCGCTCGCGGCGCGCCGGAAGAGATCCGCCTCGGCGCTCCGATCGCCGCGCGCCTGGCGCACGTCCTCGACGAGCGCGTCGAAGAGGGCGCGGACCTCGGCGTCGAGCTCCTTCTTGGAGAGCTTCTTCGGGAGCTCCTCCCGGACCTCGGCGAGCTCCTCGGTGAACGGGATCGCCAGCGGCGCCCACCGGTCCGAGAGGTGCGCGGCGAGCCAGCGCGGCTCCACCGCGAGGCGCGCCAGCGCGTGCTTGGGCATGGAGTGCCCCGTGATCCAGTGATCCTGCGGATCGGCGATCCAAAGCCGCCACGGGTGGCGCAGCCGGGCGAGGGCCAGGTCGTCGCTCAGGTGCGCGATCCGAAGGCGCCGCTCGGGCTCGTCCTCGAGATCCGGGAGCGCGTCGCCCAGGAGAAAATCGATCGCGCGCGCGAGGGTCCCCTTGGGGGGCGTCGCTCCGTTCGGCAGCGCCCGGACGCGCGCGTCGCGGAGCTTCGCGAGCGCGTCGCGCTTGGCGTCCTCCGAGGCGCGGAGGAGCACCCAGCCCAGGGCGGTCGCGTGCGCGACGGAGCGGACGTTCGGGTTGGGGCGCGTCGCGTTCGGCCACACCCACGCGTCCGCCGGGGCGGAGGCGATCGCCTCGGCGAAGGTCGCGGCGACGGCGTCGGGGCCGAGGAGCGCTTCGAACACGAAGATCGCGTCGGCGTGGGCGAAGGGGTAGCCGGACGTCGTCCCGAAGCCGTGCTCGAAGAACGCGCGGAGCGCCGTGGCGTCGGGCGCGTCCGCAAGGGCCGGCGCGGCGTCCGTCGCCTCGGGATCGAAGCGGTGGTCGCCGAGCCCGCGGACGAAGGCGTGGAGCCAACGCACCGCCACGTCGCGCGCCCACACGGGGCCGTGCGTCGGATCGATCGTCAGGAGCCGCTTCTTGGCGGCCTTCGCCGGGTCTCGTGTCTTCGTCGAGTCGAGCTCCACGAGGTTGGGCCATCCGCGCGTGAGTCGCGCCCGCGCCCCGTCGTCGCGCGCGGGAGTCCTTTCGCCGTGCGCCGCGCGGACACGGGCGGCGCGCGCGTCGGGGTCGAGGTGGGGAGGGATTCCGTGACGGGTCATCGTTTCTTCCCGAAGAGGCCGATGTCGTTGACGTTCAGTTGCCGCCCCTGCGGCGTGAAACCCGCGAAGGCTACGATCCGGCCGAGCTGATCGAAGCGAGCGCCGCGATCTTCGATGGACGCGAGCTCTTGCGCGAGGTCCTGCGCGCGGCGCGTCGACGGCGGGCTTGGTCATCCTGGCAGATCCTCGCCGAACATACGTTGCGCCGTCGCCGGATACCGATGCGATACGGCGAAGAGAGCGGCGTAAGGAATCCGTATGGGGCCGCGGTCGAGTCTGAAGGCCCATGGCTCGCTCCTCGCTCCAGCTCCCCGAAACGTCCGCCGCGAGTGACGCGCTGAAACGCGTAGCGGCGCAGCGATGAGCGGAAACGTCGATTGGGACCCGAGCCTGCGCCGGAGCGCGGGCTCGAGCCTCGCGTCGATCCTCCGGGCCCACGCCGAGCGCGCGCTGTCGACGGCCCGCGCGCTCGCGCCGCAGGGGAGCGGGCCGGGCGTCCGCTTCCGCGTCTACGAGAAGGGACTCGCGGCGGCCAAGTCGGAGGTGCGTTTTCAGGATATGTTCGCCGATCTGGACGCCTTCCTCGAGCGGCTCGACGCGGGCGACGCCGGCGCGATCGAGATGGGGCTCGCCGTCGCGCACCGCCTCGACGCCGAGGCGGCCGTCCCCGTCGCGGAGGCGCTCTTGGCGGAGCCGCCGTGGAACGGCCTCGGGAGCGCGCTCGCGCGTGCCCTCGGGGCGTCGGCGTCCGCGCGCGCGTTCGAGCTGCTCGTCGCGCACGCGCGCGCGCCGTACGTGTGCGGCGGCCTGGCGACGGTCCGATTCGCCGGTGGCGTGGAGCGCGCGCGCGCCGAGCTCGTCGCCCTCGGAGACCTCTCACGCCTCGATCTCCCTCCGAGGGACCGCGTCGTCGCCGAGTCGTTGCTCCTCTACCTCGTTCGGTTCGATCGCGAGCCGACCGTGCGCCTGCTCGCGGCGCTGTTCGATTCGTCGTCCCCGCTCGCTCCGTTCGCGGGCAGGGCGCTCCTGGGCGAAGGCGACGGACCCGGGCTCGCGATCCTCGCGGCGTCGTTGGATACCCCGTCCCCCCAGCGCCATACGCTGGACTTCGCGGTTCGCGCGCTCCTCCACACGGATCCGAGCACGACGGTCGACGCCTTGGGGGGCGAGGCCTTCCTCTCCACCGCGGAGGGGGCCGCGCGCGCGTCGACCTTGCTGAAGGTCCTCTTTCGGGACGCGGCCGACGGGAAGGCCGGGCGGCGGACGGAGGGGTGGGCTCGGCGCGATCCGAGGTTTCGGGACGTCGCGGAGCCCCATCGAAAGGATCGCGAGCTCAAGGACATCGTGGCGGCGCTCTTCCCTCCCGAGCGTCCAGCGCCGAAGCGCGCCGCGCCGAGGCGCGCGGCGCCCGAGCCGAAGGCTGCGTGGATCGCGTCGATGCGCGACGTCCGCGCGTCCCTCGAGCGGCTGGTCGCCCACCTGCGCGGGGAGGGCTACCGCTTCGCCGCCGGGCGGCACGCGCTGCGCGCGCCCACGGGGAAGACGCTGCGGGCGATCGCCGCGATCGAGCGCGCGGCGGGGCCCGTGCCCGCCGCGCTGCGCGCTTTCTGGGCGATCGTCGGCGCCGTCGACCTGCGGGGCGAGGACCCGCGCTGGCCTCGCCGCGCCGTCGTGGGGCGCTCCGCGCCGAGCGTCGAGGCGGATCTCTGGCTCACCGATCCGCTCGTGGTCGCGGGGGCCGAAGCCGTCTCGCTCGAGCTCGAGGACGTGGTGCGCGATGCGCCCAACGCGCTGTCGATCGCGCCCGATCGCCTGGGGAAGGCCGGCTACTCGGCGGGGGAGCTCCGGGTGTGGCTGCCCGCGAAGGACGACGATCCGATCCTCGAAGGCGGCGAGGTCGACGGCGAGCGCTTCACCGGGTACGTCGCTCGCGCGCTGGGTTGGGCCGGGTTCCCGGGCTTCGGTGCGATTGCCGAGCGCCCTGAGGCGTGGCTTGCCGCGGCGCGCGCCGCGGCGGCGGCTCCGCGGGATTGACGCCGCCGCCGTATGCCATCCGTATCGGGGAAGGGTGGACGTCGGCGCTAGGCTCGACGCCATGGCCGTGCGCCGGACGACGTTGCTCCACCCCGATCCGATGACGACGCACGTGCGTGTCTCCATCGACGGCAGCCGGACCGAGGCCGGGCTCGGCGCCGCGCTCGATGCTCTCGTCGGCGTGGCGCGGGGGTTCCCTCGAGCCCTCGGCGAAAACGAGGACGAGGAGGTCCCGCCGTTCTTGGTGGTGACCTTCCACGGGGGCGGGCGGTGGCTCTCCGAGCGTCGCTTCTTCGAGCGGGCGGTCCGCTTCGCGTCGCTCCGGCCCGCGATCGCGCGGTACGTCGAGCTCGTGAACCCCGCGTCGTGGAGGAGCGATCCGTTCGGCAAGACCGGCTTCTGGACGTCGATCGCCGCGCCCGCCGGATCCTTGGCGGTCGTCCCCTTGGCGCTCTCGGACGTGAAGTACGTCGCCACCGCCATCCAGCACCTCCGCGGCGTCGATCTCGACCACGAGACCTTCCATCGTTCCTTCGTCACCGAGCTTTGGAGGCGCTGGGGCCCTTGCGAGGAGACACGGCGCCTCATCGCGTTCCGCGCCGTGGACGGCGCCGGCCAGCACGGCGACGAGGACCTCCGCTGGCTCGCGGCGAGGTGTGAGCTCGGGCCAGCCGTGAACGCGGACGCCGACGCGTTCGCCCGGCTCGTCGACGCCGAGTCGAAGCGGGAGCGATACCGCGCGCTGTACGTGGCGAACGCCGGCCGCAGCCTCTTCGCCGACGCTCCGGGTAGATTCGCGCGCTGGCTCGAGTTCTTCGAAGAGCGAGGCCTCGCGTTCGAGGCGTCCCACCGCGAGCTCGTGGCGCCGAACCTCTACGCGCCGAAGCCTTGGGGCGAGGCTTGGGAGTCCGCCGCGAGCTGCACGGAGCGGGATTGAAGGCGGGCCCTCGCACGGCCGTGCTGGCGCTCGCGGCGCTCCTCGCCCCGGACAGCGCGCGCGTGGCGGCGGAGGTGGCGCTCGCGTGCGACGACCCTCGCGGGTACGCCGAGAAGCACGCGAAGGCGCTGGCGGCGCGGAGCGTGACCGACGCCGCGCGGCGGCGCGATCTCGCGACGCTCGCGTTGATCCTGGCCCTGGGGCGCGCGAAGCGGCTCGCGTCGGTCGATTGGAAGACCGATCTGGCCACGCTCGTGGGGGCGATCGGCGCGCTGCGGTCGCTCCCGGCGAAGCCGCGCCGCTGGGCCTGGGTGAAGGGCGACGAAGACCTCCGCGCGCGCTCCACGCTCGAGCTCCTCGAGATCGTCGGCCGTCGCCTGCGAGAAGACGAGGGGATGGTCCTGGCCACCCTCGAGATCGCCGCCGACGAGCACGAGCTCGTCGTCGTCCCGGAGAAGGACGCCGCGCGGCTGGTCGCGCTGGGGACGAAGGCTGGCTTCGCCGGCGTGGGGCTCTTCACGGGGGCGGCGCTTCGGAAATACGAGCGCGCGCGCGTCGCTCGGGAGGCCAAAGAGGCGAAGGCGGCGGAGCAGCGCGCCGCGCGCGATCCGCACGTCCAACGCCAATTCATCCACGCGGACGGTCGCGGCTTCCGGATCTGGGGCGCGACGTGGCGCACGGGGAAGGTCCGGCACGTCTCGGTCGAGGCGCTCGAGTGCCCCCTCGGCGCCGACGCGGTCTACGCGCCCCCGATGCACCAGGTGCAGGTCGAGACGAGCGACGCGGCCGCCGCGCGGCGGAGGGCGTCCTGGATCCGCGCGAAGCTGCGCGAGGGGTTCGTCGAGGTCACCCGAGACGAGTTCTTGGCGCGCGACGCCCCCCGCCGCCCGAAGGGGCGGGGGACGTCGCGGAGCCGCTGAGGCGCGAAGAGCTCGATCGACCGCGGGCCGCTTCAGCGCTTCAGCGGGCGGACGCACTCCCCGCGGTACGCCACGAGCCCCGCCTTGCACGCCGGCGCGCGAAGGACCTTCGTTTGCGTCGAGAGCGGCTTCTTGCTGGTGTCGATGCTCTTCCTCACCGTCGCCGTGTAGCTCGCGGAGGGCTGGACGCCCTTCGGCAGGTTCTTCACCAGGGCGGGGTTGACGGTGAGCGGCGGACTGACCCACTTGTCCGCCAGCACGTCCTGCGAGTTCACCAGGTCGAACTGGACGGAGCCGACGCCGATCTCGGGGCAGGCGATGGACTTCGTGTCGTCCTTCAAGTCCGAGTCCACCGTGCACTTCAGCGACCGGATGGCGCCGCTCACCCCCTTGGTGAACGTCTCGGTGCGCGCGCCCTTCGCCGCCGTGGCGAAGAGGATGCCGTGGTGCTTGGCGCCGGCCAAGCTCGCCTTGCACTGGTCCGCCAGCTGGGGGAACCCGAGCTGCTTCAACCCGTCGCAGGCGGTCGTATTGGGCGAGACCTGCGCCGCGCGGACCCCCGTCCCCGTGAAGGCGCACTGGTTCAACGTCACCATCGAGCCGCCGTTCGGGATCGGCTGCGCGAGGTCGGCGACGTCGATCCTGGGGGCGTAGACGAAGGTGCTCTGATCGCCCCCCTTCTCCTGGATCTGCATGTCGAGCGTCGCCAGGAGCTTGCGCGTGGCGAGGGGATCTCCGCCGGTGAAGTTCGGCTTGAAGTCGAGGAAGGCGCGCACCGCGGTGGGGCCTCCGTCGATCTCGCGGTCGCCCTTGATGTTCTGGAACGCGCCGATCGCCTTGTTGAGGTGCGTGTTGAGCGTCATGGCGAGATCGGTGCCGGCGAGGGTGACCTCGCGCGGGGTGGCGCAGTCGGACGTGTAGCGCCTGGGCAACTGCTCGTACTCAGCAATGGCAAAGTTCTCCCAGTCCTTCCACTGGGTGTAGAGCTGCTCGCACGCGGGCGAGCTCTTCCAGTCGACGTCGCAGTTCTTCGCGCCGCTCCGGAGCGCATCGAGCTGCGACAGGTAAAAGCCGCGCCGTGCCTTGATGAAATTCGCGCGCGCGGTGCGCTTGGCCGGGGTCGTGCCCAGGGCGAAGACGCCGGCGTTCTGTGTCACGAAGTTCGTGTCCTCCGCCAGCGCGATGAGGCCCCACGCGGCCTCGGCCAGGGTGTTGAGCTTGATGAGGTCCGTCAGCGGCGCGAGGGGATTCGACGGGGGCCAGTCGTCGACGACGCCCTCGTAGGGGACGGCCTTGAGCTTGTAGGTCTGCTTCGCTCCGTTCTGTTTGGGGAACGCTTGCACGAAGGCGATGAACTGATCGATGTTGACGGGGTTGGTCTGCGAGCCGCTGGTCGAGACCCGGATCGTCAGATCGTTCGAGTTGCTCGCCGACTTCATCGCGTTGACGGTGTTGACGCCGCCGCCCGAGCTCATCGTGCCGGACTCGACGTCGACGGCGCCACCGGCGGCCAGGCGGCTCTGGGTCGTCGTGTCCTTCGCGACCAGCTGCACCGTCCCGTAGAGCCAGCGCCCGCCCTGCATGCCGATCACGACGTAGTCGCCGCACGCGGCGCGGAAGGCCGGCGTGCCGAGCATCGCTTTGTACTCCGGTTTCAGGACGATCGAGCCCGCGATGTACTTCATGGGCTCGACGCTGCTGTACGAGGCGAGGATCGTGTGGGTGAAGAAGCTGGTCTTCGTCCCCTGGAGGAACTTCACCTTGGTGCTCGCGCTGGTGCTGGCGACGCCCATCGACATGGCGAACTTGGCCGACACCGACAGGTCCATGTCGTCCGCCAGCTCGTCGTTCGACTTGACGGAGTTGAACTGGAGGGTGTCGCCGCTGGGGCCACCCACGTCGATTCGGCCGGTGCCGAAGGTCACGCACTGCTTCAGCGTGTGCTGGCGCGCGACGCTGTTGTAGCCGTAGCCGTAGCCGGAGAGGGTCTCCGGGGGCTCGAGGTCCAGGTACTTGTCGGCCTCCCGCTCCTCCTCCGAGCGACTGTTCGGCCCCTGGGCGAGCGCTTGGCTCGAGGTCAGACCGGCGGTGAGGCCGCAGAAGGATGCGAGAAGCCAATGGAGGACGGAAATACGGTGTGCCATAGCTCGACGCTAGCGCCGGGCCCGATACGCATCCGTTACGCGAGGTTCACGGCTGCCCGCGGTACACGCGCCAGTAGGGCTGGAGCACGGTGCGTTCGGGGACCGCGCCGAGGACCTTCTTCAAGGAAGGCGGTGCCTTGGCCGCGTCGACCCGGGGGCCCGAGTAGGCCGGCGCGGGCGCGTTGCCGGCCGTCGGCGTGGGGGCGGGGACCTGGTCCCCGAAGACGTTGCCGTTCATGGGATCGGCGGTCAGCACGAGGTCGAGCCGCCGATCGCCGTCGATGTCCACCAGCGTCCACTGCTTGGTCGCGTCGCTGGCGGCGACGGCGTAGAAGCCGGCCTCGAAGCCGTTCTGCGGCACCGGGAAGGCCGTGGCGACCCGGGCGAAGCCGGCCCCGGTGTTCTTGAAGAGCTTCCACGAGTGCTGGTTCGTCCCGGCGCCCCAGACCTTACCGTTGTTCTGGCTGGTCTGGACGAGGTCGGGCTTGCCGTCGCCGTCGAGGTCGATCGTGAGCCAATTCTTCGCGCCGCCGCTCGCCACCTGGGCGAAGCCGGCCTCGACGCCCGCGTCGGGCACCGGCCAGAGCGTCGGCGTGGTGGCGAAGCCGAAGCCGGCCGTGGTCGGCGTCGGGTTGGGGAGGCGCTTGTACACGCGCCAGTGCGGGTTGCTCGTGCCCGCGCCCCAGACCTTGCCCGTCTTGGGGTCCGCGGTCTGGACGAGATCGGGCTTGCCGTCCCCGTCGATGTCGAACGTGGACCACTGCTTGGTCCCTTGGTTCATGGCGGGGTGGGTGAAGCCGGCCTCGAGCCCCATCTCGGGCAGCGTCCACGGCGTGGCGCCGTACATGCCCATCTCCAGGTTCTGCCCACTCAACCCCGTCAGGGCGCCGCGGTAGAGCCGCCAGATCTTCTTGCCGTTCTCCACCCAGACCTTGCCGGTCTTGGGGTCGAGCGTCTGGACGATGTCCATCAGGCCGTCGCCGTCGAGGTCGAACGTCGTCCAGCCGTCGGTGCCGCTCGCCGCGGCGAGCGCGTTGAACCCCTTCTCCTTGCCGGAGGGCTTCAGGACGACGCGATCGGGGGTCTTGCGGAACCGCTGCGCCGTCTCGATCCCCCAGATCTTCCAGTACTGGCCGTTGTCGTCGGCGAAGAGCTTGCCCGTCTTGGGGTCGACGACTTGCACCAGATCGAACCAGCTCCGATCGCGCATCGGGAGCAGCACCCATTGCCGGGTCGCGGACTCGCCCGAGGCGATGGCGTTGAAGCCGTCCACCGTGCCGCTGTCGGGCACCGTCCACCGCCCCGTGGTCCCGTTCTTCACGAGCGCCGTGCCGGTGTTCTCGTAGACCTCCCAGTGGTCGAACTTCGTGCTCTTGCCGAACACGTCGTCGGTCTTGGGATCAGCCGTGCGCACCAGATCGGGCTTGCGATCGCCGGTGAGGTCGATGAACGCCCACCGCCGGTTCTTCTTCCCGGAGGAGGTCGTGTTGTAGCCGCTGGCGGTCCCGTCGTCGGGGACCAGGAACTTCGTCGGCGTCGCCGCGAAGCCCGCCGTGGGGGGGGCTCACCTGCGCGAGCGCGGGCGTCGACGTTCCGAAAAGGAGGATCGCGGGGAGCCATAGACGGTGGTGCATGGCTCGTCGTGGCACGAGGCGGGCTACGGATCGGATACGCGCCCCGCCGGCGCGCTCCCGCGGCCCCGTCACCCTTCGAGGGCGCGCTCCACGCTTCGCGCGAGCTTCGCGCGGGCGGGCTCGGCCCAGTCGTAGCTCCCTTGCCGATGCGTGACGAGCAGCGGGCCGCGGTACACGCCGCGCAGCGTGTCGCGGAGCCGTTGGCGCTCGGCGACGTCGAGACCGCGTTCGCGGAGGCGGGTCGCGATGCGCTCGATCGCCCATGCGTCGACGAACACGCGCGACGCGTCCAGCGAGACCACGCCGCCGTGCCGACGGACGAGCGTCGCGTCCCCGAGCAAGGCTCGCAGGCGGTGGAGCGTGATGGTGAAGGCGCGCTCGGCACGGTCGCCGTCGGCGTCGGGCCACATCTCGTCTTGAAGCGTCGTCTCCGCGAGGCCACGCGCGCCGGCGACCGAGAGCCGCTGCAGGAGCTCGAGCGGCCTCGCCTGCGCCTTGCCGCTCGATCGAAGCGGCGCGTCGTCGATCTCCACGTCGAAGCCGCCCGTCGCGCGGATGCGCACGCGCCACGGCCAACGTTCGAGCGAGGGGTCGGGCGCGAACGACCGGCAGGGGCGGCGCAGCAGCAACGCGCGGGCGATGTCCGGTTCGATGCCGGCTTCGAGCGCGAACGCGCAGAGCTCGGCGATGACCTCGGAGCGCGCCGAGAACGTGACCACCGCGACGAGCCCGTGTTTCTTGGCCATGGAGAAGGCTTCGCGGACTTGGCGCTGGGCCTCGTGGCTCTCTCCGGACCGCAGCGCGGCGTGAGCGCGGATCAAGGCGGCGTGCCCGAGCATCATGCGGCTCGAGCCGGTGATCGACACCGCGCGCTCCACGACGTGGAGGGCCTCCGCCGCGTCGCCGCGCTCGACCAACGCTTCGGCGAGCACCATCAGGCTGAGCGCCTCGGGGAACGGCACGCCCACGGCGGCGCACGCCGCCGCGCCGCGCCGCCCGTGCTCGACGGCGGCGCCGAAATTTCGTTCGACCAGCGCCGCCCACGCCATCAGGTAACCGTACTGCGCGGACTCCATGCGCCTCCGCTCGAGAGGGAGCCCCGCGGCCATCTCGTCCATGAAGCGGCGCGCCGCCGTCACGTCCTCCTCGTAGAGCGCGCAATAGGTGCCGAGGCAGCAGAAGAGGAAATCCCACCAGACGATGCCGTGGCGTCGCGCCAGCTTCCGCCCCTCGGTCACGGAGCGGCGGCAGAGCGCGTAGTCCGCGGTCGAAAAGCCGAACCAGGCGTCCACGCTCTTGCCGTAGATGGCGAGCAGGAAGGGCGGATCGTGGCGGCGCAGCAGGCGTCCCAGGAGGTCGTGGACGACGCGTGCTTTGGCTTCGTCTCCCATCCACCAGCGGTTGCTCTCGGTCACGTATCCGAGGAACAAGGCGCTCGCCGGGTCTCGGTCGCTCCGCTCGAGGAGCCGGATGGCGGCGTCGATCCAGTCCTCGTGGCGCGCGGCGATCCGGCGGTAGTTGATCACCGAGAGCCACGAGGCGAGGACGATGCTGGCGATGGGATCGGGGAGCGAGTCGACGTCGGGGGACATCGCCTCGAACGAAGCGATCCACGGATCCAGGCGCGCCATGTCGTCGAACTGCACGATCAGCGCGTTGACGCTCCCGGACCACGCGAGGAGCTGGCCGAGCCGGTCTCCGCGGGCGGTGAACCGCTCGAAGGCGCGCCGGTATCCGTCCGCGCCCGCTCCCGGCACGCGATCGGCGCACGCCGCGCGGAGGTAGTCGACCCAGGGCTCGTCGGCGGCGAACGAAGGGGGGAGCCGCTCGAGCCAGCTCGAGAGCGCGGCATGGCGTCCTTGCCCGAGGAGGGCGGGGGCCCGAGCGCGCGCGAGGTCGAGGACGGCCGACCAGTCCCCGGCCTCCGCGAAGTGATCCACCGCGGCGTCGTCGTACCCCGCGTCCGCGCAGAGCACGGCGGCGCGGCGGAGCACGCCCTCGCGCTCCGCCCCGAGCTCCGTTCGCGTCAGCGGTAGCAAGGCTTCCCGGAGCAAGGGGTGGAGCGTGAAGGACGGGGCTCCGCCGTTCGTGGTCCGCGTGACGAAGGTCCCGCGCTCCGCGAAGTCGTCGAGGAGCTGCGCGCCGAACCGGCCCGACAGCGCCTCGGCCATGGACGGGTCGACGGCCGGAGGAAGCGACAGCCGCAAGAGCGCCTGCCGCACGTCCGGCGGGTGACGAGCCCAGAACTCCGTCACGACGTAGTCGCGCAACGATTGCGGCGCTCCCGTCTCCGTCGGAGGGCGCGCGTCCTCGCGCTCGAGCAGGAGGACGAGCGCGGCGACCCACCCGCCCGCGCGCGCGTGCAGCTCGTCGACGTCCCGGTCGCGGAGGCGTGAGCCTCTCCGGCGGCGCTTCGCGATGGCGGCCGTCTCGCCTCGCGTGAGCGAGAGCTCGTGCCCGTCGAAGCGATGGATGGCGCCCGTCGCGACGAGCCGGACCATCTCCTTGGGCGGCGGTTGGCGGGAGAGGACGAGGAACCTCTGCGAAGGGGCGAGGAAGTCGATCGCGCGCGCCAGCACCCCGGGGATCGGGCTCCGGTCTCCGAGCTCGTGGAAATCGTCGAGCACGATGAGGCTCTCGCGCGGCAATCGAGCGCTCAGGGCCTCGAAGTAGCGGCGGACGAAGATCTCGGGCTTGCTGTGCCGATCCGCGGAGAAGACGGGCAACGCGTGCGGTGATCGGCCCGCGCCGGGGGGAAGTCCGCGCCCGAGATCGTGGAAGAACGTGGCCAGGTCGGAGTCGGCGGCGGCGAGCCCGTACCAGAGGTGAGGCACCTTGCGGGCCTCGAGGTACTGGCTCGCCAGGGAGGTCTTGCCCGCGCCGGCCAGCGCCGACACCCAGACGATCCGCGCCGAGAGCGCGGCGTCGAGCAGCGCGTGGAGCCGAGGTCGAGGGACGGCCCCAGGTGCGGCGGGGCGCGTCGCGACGGCCGGCCCGGCCGCCCCCCGTGACCTTCCGGCCGGCGGCTCGCGTTTGCGTCGGACTCTGGCGGACGACGTGGGTCTGGATGCCGGTTTCAGCGTACCGAAACCCTATCGGGGCCCGAGCGCCAGGGCTCGGACGGGAGCGAACGAGGGATGGGCGCACGACGAACTCCCGGGCTGACGCTATGCTTCTCGGCGCATGGACGGCGCGACCATCGAGGTGGGGTTCACTCCGGGCGACGTGAGCACGCCGACCGGCCTCGAGCGGTGGCGCGAGATCATGGGACACGCGGTGTTGAAGCTCGATCTGGAGCTCCTGACGGATCGCCCCTTCGCTTCGCGTGTGCAGGCGCGCTTCCTCCCCGGGGTGTCGATCGCCCGGGCGTCGAAGTCGGGGCTCCGCATGGTCCGCTCCCGCGCCCATCCCGACGAGAACGACAACCTCTCGCTCCACGTCGCGACGGGCGGCTCGTGGAACCTCTCGCACCGAGGGGCCTCCTCCGAGCTCCGGCCGGGGGCCGCCGCCCTCGTGCTCAACGACGAGCCGGCCACCGTGGAGTGTCCGACGCCGACGACGGCGGTCTGCATCCAGTTTCCCCGTCGCGCGCTCGACGCGCGTGTGCGGTGCCTTCCGAACCGTCTGCTCCAGCCCGTCGGCGGCGAGGCCCTCCAGCTTCTCGTCGACTACGTGGAGCTCCTGGAGTCGCGGCCCTCGCAGCGATCCGTCGCCGTCGCCCACGCGGCGAGCGCGCACATCATGGACCTCGTCGCGCTCGTCGTGAGCCCCACCGCCGACGGCTGGGCGGTCGCGGAGAGCGGTGGGGCGCGCGCCGCGCGGTTCCGGCGCATCAAGCGCTACGTCCACGCGAACGCCGCGCGGTCGGATCTGTCGGTGTCCCACGTCGCGAGTCGTCATCGCGTCACGCCGCGCTACGTGCAGCGGCTCTTCGAGGTCGAGGAGGGGACGACGTTCTCGCGCTACGTGCTGGAGCTGCGTTTGACCGAGGCTCACCGCCGGCTCGTCGAGCCGGCCGGCGCCCACCGATCGATCGCCGCCGTCGCGTTCGACGTCGGCTTCGCCGATCTCTCCCATTTCAACCGCACGTTCAAGCATCGCTTCGGCGCTCGCCCCTCCGACGTGCGGGCCGAGGCGATGCGTTCGCGGGCCCGAGAGGTTCGTTCCCACGCGGTCGAGCCGCGTGGACCGCGCGTCGAGCCTCCGCCGCCGAGCTCCCCGCCGCGGACGAGGCCGTGAGACGGCGCGGACCGTCGTGGAGTGGGCGCGCAGCGCTCGAGAAGGCGGCCCCCCGGTCAGGTACGCCTGAAATCGCGCGGACCTTCCCTCGGATTCGTCGGGGGCCGATCGACGCGGAGCGGGGGGCGAGCTACGCCTGAAATCGCGCGGACCTTCCCTCGGATTCGTCGGGGGCCGATCGACGCGGAGCGAAGGGAGAAATCGCTGCGCCCGACGTAAAGCTCGCCTTGCGTGGAGCCGATTCTGGGTCAGACTCCGCGCGCTTCGTCTCCGAAGTCAGAAAGGCACGTCCGTGGCGAACTCCCCGTCCTCCGTCCAGCTCGAGAATGCTCGTGGTCCCCTGCCCATCACGTGCCAGGAGCTGGGGGAGGCTCCGCTCTCCGCCGACGCGACGGGCGAGGTCCCCGAGCTCGGCGATCTGGGCGACGACGACATCATCGCGGACGGCGGCACCCAGATCATGACGCGCGAGCCCGCGTTCGCGGCGCCGGCGAAGTCCTCGCCGCCGCCGGTCCCGAAGGCGCCGTCGTCGCTCGACGCGCTGGCCGCGACGATCCCGGCGAAGGGAAAGACCGCGCCCGCCATGGCGTCGAAGTTCGTCGCGCCGTCCAAGGCCGCGGCCGCGAAGGTCCCGCCCGCGCCGGCCACGACCCCGATCCTCGAGCTCGACTCCGAGGACCTCGAAGAGGAGCAGCGCCGGATCGAGCGCACGCAGCCCTTCGATCGCGCGAACCTCTTCGGCGCGCCGC
>JAHBWF010000150.1 GCA_019637105.1 Labilithrix sp. | reverse complement strand
CGCGGGGCTCGACGCGGCCGCGCGCGCGCTGCTCGACGCGGCCGCGAGCGACGCCGCGGTGGGGATCGCCGACGACGATCCGATGAAGCTGCACCGCGAGACGCGTGAGGAGCTCCTCTCGCTGTTCTCGATCCGCGAGCCGCCCGATCCGCAGAAGAAGACGATCCAGGCGGACACGTTCCTCCGGTCGATGTTCAACACCGACGGCCCGCACCACGCCAACCAGGGCAACAAGGCCATCGCGCAGCACTCGATCAGCCGCGCGAAGTGCCTCGAGGGCCTGAAGGACGTCGTCATCCAGACGCCCGAGCAGCGCGAGAAGTGCGGCGCCGAGAACATGGTGCCGATCTGGGTGAAGGGGAAGGAGGCCTGGTTCTGCGTCGACGTCTTCGAGTTCCCCAACAAGGCCTGCGAGCTGCCGATGGTCTGGACGCAGCCGCCGCTCGCGAAGAAGGTCTGCGAGCTCCAGGGCAAGCGGCTCTGCTCCGACGTCGAGTGGAACATCGCCTGCCGCGGCGATCCCGACGGCGGCCCCGATCGGCGCTACGCCTACGGCGACAAGCTCGATCTCGAGATCTGCCACACGAACCTCCGCCACCGTCAGCCGTGCGTCGTCCGCGACGCGCGCTCGACGTGGAACACCTGCACGACCGACACCGAGCCGAGCGGCTCGTTCCCGAAGTGCCGCTCACGCTTCGGCGTGTTCGATCAGCACGGCAACGTCGCCGAGGTCATGATGCGCCGCGAGGGCGACCGCGTGGTCACGCAGCTCAAGGGCAGCGCCTGGTTTTACAACGAGCTCGCCAAGGAGCCGAACGAGCCCGTGCCGGCGACGACGACCAACAAGACCGGCGCCTACCCCGACCACTGCAACTTCGATCCACGGTGGCACGTCGAGCAGCTCGACCGCGCGATGCACGTCAACTACCACCTCGGCTTCCGCTGCTGCAAATCGATCCCGTGACGGGCGCGGCCCCGTGACGGGCGCGTCGGTGGGGAGATCCGGGCGCTCTCGACGTAGATGAGCGACATGAACCAACCCGCGCCGTCGTCGATGCCGCCGTGGCCGCAGCAGCCGTCGTACCCACCCCAGGCCGGCCTCGCGCCGGGGCAGCCGTGGCACGGCGCGGCGGCCGGCGGCCCGAAGCGCAACGTCGGGATGATCGTCGGCGGCGCCGTCCTCCTCGTCATCGCGCTCGGCGTGGGAGGGCTCTTCGTCTGGAACCTCCACACCTACCTGACGATCGAGGACAAGTTCGCGGCCGATCCGCTCCTCCGAGGCAAGAACACCGAGTGGGTCGTGGAGCTCGTGAAGGCGGCCTCGCTGCGCCGGATGACGATCTTCGGCTCGATCTCCGCGCTCTTCGGCGCCGGCGGCCTCGTCCTCGGCGGCTTCGGCCTGCGGAAGAAGTAGCGGCGGGCGCGCTCGTCCGCTCGCTCGACGCGGCCCCGACCGGGCCGCCGGCGCGTCCTCCCGGGCGCGCGCCGGCCTCGGCGGGCCGGCGGGGGGGCGCTCGCCCTCGGGAGGATCGAGCTACCACTCGAAGAGCTGGTCGACCGGGTTCGACGGCGCGCGGGCGGCGACGCTCTTCGTGCGATCGAGATCGACGGTGTCGATCTTCTGGAAGGTCTCCGACGCGCCGTCGTGCTTGAAGAAGGTCAGGCGGTTGACGCGCGCCGCGCCGGTCTGCTTGGTGACGTGGAGCACCGAGTAGCCGAACATCGAGGCGCCGTCGTACTTCTGGCTCGCGAGATCGGCGCCCGACGTGAAGCGCAGGATCGCGAGCTCGCGCGGGCCGCCCTGCGTCGCGGAGAGCGTCGTCATCGGCCTCGGCGTCGCGTCGCGGAGCATCGCGTCGAGGTCCGCGCGCCACCGATCGAACGAGCCGAGCTCGAGGCCGGTCTCGACGTCGTTCGCGAGGCTCGGCATCCCCGGCGCGGCGAAGCGCCACGCGCCGGGCGCGTCGGGGGTGAGGCGCTCCTCCCAGGCGAGGCGGCGCACCGGGTTCGCGGCCTCGATCGACGCGTTGGCGCTCGTCGTCGCCGGGTCCATCGAGAGGCGGTTCGGGACGAGGACGTCGCCCGACTGGAGGACCTCGAGGCTGTTGAAGTGCACGTGGCCGAGGACCAGCGTGCGGGCGTGGTCGCTCTTGACGAACCGCTTGAGCAGCTCGACGCCGGAGAGGAAGAAGCCCGCGCCGTCCTTGTCGAGCTCGTCGGGGCCCATCCACTCCTGGAGCCCGTCGTGGAGGCAGCTCTCGCGCTCGTCGACCGAGAGCGACCAGTTGGGCTGCTTGCAGACCGCGGGGACGAACACGCTGCTGAAGAGGTAGTTCAGCGTGCTCTGCGCGATGCCGCGGAACTCGAGCATCGGCGAGTAGTAGCCGTGGTCGGTGCCCTTGTGCCCGCCGCGCGGGTCGTGGTGCATGAGGACCACGACGTCCTCGCCGGCGAGCTTGCCGCGCGTCAGCTCGCGATCGAGCCACTCGAGCTGGGGCTTCGAGACGGCGCCGCCGTAGTTGACGGTGTACATGCCCCAGCCCGTCCGGCGGTGCTGCCGCAGCTCGAACGAGTTCATCGAGACGTAGCGGTTCTTCCCGAACGTCCACGACGTGTAGAGCGGGCCGTAGGTCTTCTGCCACTGGTAGAAGCCGTCGTAGAGGATGACGTTGCGGTCGGCGCGCGGGAGCTCCCTCACGAACGACGTCGTGAACGTCTCGCCGGCGCGCCGCTCGAACGTCCCTTCGAAGACGTCCTTGTGGAGGCCGCCCGGCGTCGCCTTCGTCTGGTCGAGGAACGCCGAGAACGCGTCCCACGAGTAGTCCGGCCAGGCCACGTTGTTCTGCTCGTCGATGACCTTCTTCAAGCTGTCGCCGAGCTTCTCGTCGGCGGTCTTCACGAGGCTCGGCACGTGGCCGATCGCCGCGTAGCCGTCGTGGTTGCCCGCCGTGAGGAAGATCGGGAGGTTCAGGCGCTTGAGCGCGCCGACGACGCGCTTGGCCTCGTCGAGGTAGGTCTTGGCGACGATGCGCTGGCGGACCGAGCCCGGCGAGCCGCCGTTGTGGAGGTCGCCGTTGAACGTGATGAACGCCGCGTTCTTCACGGCCGGATCGCCCTCGGCGTTCACGGCGTCGACGAGGTCGTCGAGCTTGTCGGCGGTGAGCGCCTTGTACTCCGCGCCGATCGCGACCTGCGTGTCGGTCACGTTGAGCGCGGTGTACTCCTCCCGCTCCGAGTCGAAGACGCGGACGGCGTTGTACTGGTACTCGTAGACGTTCGCGAAGAGCGCGCCGTTCTTGCGCACCTCGAACCGGGCGTCGTACAGGCCGGGCGGGACGTCCGCCATCGCCGCCTGGTCGAAGACGAACCGGAGCGTCTTCCGCTTCGCGAGCGAGGCGGGCATGTCCGCCGGCTCGGGGCTCTCGAGCACCTTCGACGGGACGATCCGGAAGACCCCGGGGCGAGGGAGCGCCGTCGTCGTCGCCTCGGCGGCCGCGCGCTCGCTCCGCGCGACGAGGAGGAACGAGAACCCGTTGTCCTCGTCCTCCGTCAGCGTCACCGTCTTCAGCGCCGAGCCTCCGCCCTCGGGCGCGCGCGACGGCCGGAGGTGATCGAAGGCGTCCGGCTCGACGCGGAGGACCATCACGAGCTCGTCCTCGGCGTCGGCCTTCACGTAGAGGTTCGGGTTGCCCAGCGTCGGGTAGACGAGGCGATCGATCATCGCGCGCCCGTCGATCGCCCACGGCATGATCTGCTCGTTCTGGCTGGCGTCGGCGTAGAAGACGTTCGCGAGGTACGTCTCGCCCTTCTTGCTCACGACCTCCCACGGCCGCTCGCGGAGCGCCGACGCGGGGACCTCGTCGTAGACGTCGTCGCCGGCCTCGCCGCCCGGCGCGGGCCTCTCGCCGGCGCCGGGCGCCGAGTCGTCCCCGCGCTCGTCGCTGCCGCAGCCCACGGCGCTCGTGCAGGCGACGGCTCCGGCCAGGAGGGTGCCGGCGAGCCATCGAAGGTGTCCGGGCGCTGCCATGCCCACGAGGTAAGCAGCTGTCGTACCCGCTCGATTGACGCGGTGCATATTCGGAAAACTCAACGTGAATTCTCCGAGGCACGCCCGCGTCATGACGAGGATGGATCGCGCCCGATCCGAGATCGTGTCCCGCCTCCCGGCCGTCGCTGCGCAAGTTGTCCTGCGCGCGCGCGCGGGCCGCCGCCGGCGCTTCGCGCCGCGTGGCGGCCGGGTGAACTCGTGACGGCCGCGTGGAGCGGAGAGGGCGCGACGGCGACGTCGAGGGCGCCGGCGACTCGCCCTCCGGAGGCGCGGGCGGGCGGGTCCTCCGAGGCGACGGGCGCGACCGCGCCCCGCGCCCCGCGCGCGACGTCAGGGCACGAGGACCGTCGAGCCGGTCGTCTTCCGTCCCTCGAGGTCGCGGTGGGCGCGCGCGGCCTCCCGCAGCGGATACGTCTGCCCGACGAGCACCTTCAACGTGCCGTCTCCGAGCGCGGCGAACAGGTCGCGCGCGCGCGCGTCGAGCTCCTCGCGCTCGCGGACGTAGTCGTGGAGCGTCGGCCGCGTCAGGAACAACGAGCCGCTCACCGCGAGGACGCGCGGCTCGAACGGCGCGACGGGCCCGGACGACTGCCCGAACGACACGAGCGTGCCGCGCGGACGGAGCGACGCGAGCGACGCGCTCCACGTGTCCTTGCCGACGGAGTCGTAGACGACGTCGACCTTGCGCCCCTGCGTGAGCTCCTGGACGCGCTCCGTGATCTTCTCGACGTCGTACCGGATGACGTGGTCGCAGCCGTTCGCGCGCGCGAGCTCCGCCTTCTCCGCGCTTCCGACGGCGCCGATCACGGTCGCGCCGAGGCGCTTGGCCCACTGACACAAGAGGAGCCCCACGCCCCCGGCCGCCGCGTGCACGAGGATCGTCCGGGGCGACTCCTTCAGCCGACCGATGTCGAGCAGGTAGTGCGCGGTCATCCCCTTGAGGAGCGTCGCCGCCGCGAGCTCGTCGCCGACGCCGGCGGGGACCTTCACGAGGACCGAGGCGGCGACGTTGCGCGCCTCGGCGTACGCGCCGATGGGCGCCGTCGCGTAGCCGACGCGGTCGCCGGCGGCGAAGCCCGTCACGCCCTCCCCGAGCGCCTCGACGACGCCGACGGCCTCCGAGCCGAGCACGGCCGGCAGCGGCACCGGGTAGAGGCCGGTGCGCTGATAGGTGTCGATGAAGTTGAGGCCGATCGCGGCGTGCCGGACTCGGACCTCGCCCGGCCCCGGCTCGGGCAGCTCGACCGCCTCCCAGCGAAGGACCTCGGGACCGCCGACCTCGTGAACGCGAACCGCGCGGACGTGCATCGCCAGAGAACGTAGCGCGCCGGCGCCGGCGCGGGAACGCTCCGCGAGCGCGCAGGCCCCGCGGGCGCGCCGGCGCCGCGCCTCAGTCGTGCCAGCGGATGTCGCGCTGGAACTGCATGACCGGGTGGCCCCGAACGACCGCGTGGAACCGCGGAGCCGACACGATCGTCTCCACGTCGCGCCCGCCGGCCCGCTCGATCGCGCCGGCGATGAAGACGGTCGTCATCGGGATGTACGACTGGACCACGGCGCGCGGGACGCCCGACACGGTCACGCGATACCTCCGCTTCTCGAGGCACTGCACGTCGAGCTTCACGAAGTCGAAGTAGCGGTTCGTCGTGTACGGCAACGCGCGGACGACGAGATCGGCCGTCGCGAGGCGGAGGATCGCCCGGTAGATCCCGTTCGAGTCGCGCTCGAGGATGGCGCGAGCGGCCCGCTGACAGAAGAGCTCGTGGGGCTGGCCAGAGAGCCGCGACGCGACGCGCGTGAGCTCCTCGACGGGTACGACGTCGTACCACCCTCCCGCCATGAGGTTCTGGGCGAAGAAGGATCGCGTCGCGGCCGAGAGGTGCGCGCTCACCGCGTCGACCCCCCCGGGCACGGTGCGTACGATCTGCTCGACGAGACCGCGGTACGCGTTGCCCTTCATGTGGAACGTGGCCGGCGCCGGCCGCGGGCCGGCGGCTCGCTCGAGCGAAGGCGCTTCGTTCCTCGCTCCTCGCGGCTCCGGGCTGGGGAAGCTGGACACCATCCAACCACGACAACGACCGGAGCGGAGCGCAGGTTAAGGCGCGACTCGGTCGCGCCTTGACCTTCAGCGCGCGGCGCCGTCGCCCTGGGCGAGCCGCCGCTGGTGCTCCCCCAGCGCGCGGCCGACCATCAGGCGGCCGCTCGGGAGCCGGCCGTCGAGGAGGTTCTTCGCCGCCTGCTTCGCGAGCTCGGTGGCGGCGAAGGTCAGCACCGAGAGCGTGATGCTCTCGAAGACCCTCCGCGAGAGCGAGCGCTGCGGGACGATGTCCAGCCCCTGCAGCGCGTGCGACACGGCGCCCTTCAGCGAGCGACGCCGCCGCTTGCGCAGCGCGAGGCCGAGCGCGAACGCGCCGACGCCGACGACCGCCGCGACGCCGAGCAGCGAGATCGCCGCCGGCTTGACCATCTTCTTCGCCTCCGTGCCGATCCGGACCACCTGATGCCTGCGCGCGTCGAGCGCGTCGACCGCGCGGAAGAGGCGCTCGCGAATGACGTTCGCCCTCCGCTCGAGCCGCTGCATGCGCTCGCTCGGCGGCATGTCGTCGTCCGACGCGCTCACGCGATGTGCTCCTTCAGCTGGCTGACGCCGCGGCCGAGGCGATGGCGGGTCCGCTCGAGCGGCCGCTTCGGGAGCGTCGAGTACCCGACGAACGCCGCCAGCCCGCCGACGACGAGGAGGGCCCCGGCGACGCCGAGCGCGGCGAGCGCCGTCCCGCCGAGGACGAGGACGAGCGCCACGGCGAGCAGCGAGAGGACGATCACGACCGCCGCCAGCGCGACGCCGAAGCCGATCGCCGCGCGCTTCGCCCGCGCGAGCTCGACCTCGACCTCGTTGCGGGCGATCTCGATCTCGATACGGACGAGCTCCTTGGCCTCGTCGAGCGCCTCGCGGACCAGGTCCGCGGTCGACGCCTCTTCGAGCGCGAGACGCTCGGGCGGCGGGTTCGTCATCATCGACATCGACACGTCCTCCTGCTCGCTCGTCGCGAGCGCTCCATCGGTTGTTCGTGAGTCGCAGCCGTCGATCGGGAGAGCGCGCGTTCGCCGCATCCGGCCACGGTGGGGAAGAACGGCTCGCCGCACGAGCGCCCGTCCGCGACCGAGCGCGCCGTCGTCGCGCGCTCTCCGTCGCGCGCCGCCTGCGCCGCGAGCGCCCCGCGCGCGACGCGCTCGAGCTCCGGCTCGCTCGGATCGCGCTGAGGGACGGCCGCCATGAGCGACTGAAAAGCACGTCTCGTACCGCTCACCTCGATCGGCGCGGCGTGCGACCGAGCGGTCGCAGCGCGCGGGCTCGCCCGCGCTGCGACGCGTCTAGACGTGTCTAGTAGCGCTTCTGCCAGATCGCATCGAGCAGCGCGGTCCCGCGATCGCCGAAGGTCGTCTCGAGCGACCAGTTGCGGTGGAAGCGGTACTCGACGTTCGCGAGGTTCTTGTCCGGCTCGGTGATCGGCGGCGTGCCGATGACGTGCGCGAAGGAGAGCGAGACCTTCGGCGAGAGCTGGAACTCGACCTCCGGGCGCGGGTTGCTCGAGCGCGTGGTGTCGATCCGGGCCGTCGCCTGGACGCCGGTGAGGTCGTCGAGCGCCTCGGTGAGGCCTTGCGCGACGAGCCCGCCGCCGAGGCCGACCGCCGCCTGGGTCGTCCCGTCCGGCTGCCTGCCGGGAGGCGGGGGCTGCGGGTTCGCGCCGTCGGCGGTGCCGAACAGGACGAGCGCGAGGATCTCGTTCTTCGGGCGCGGCGGCTCGGAGCGGAGCGTGACCCGCCCGGTCTTCACCGGACCGACGAAGTCGGCGTAGACGCGCGTGCCGTCGGCCGCCGTCCACCCGGCGGTGACGACCACGACCGGGTTCGGCGGCGACTCTCCGTTGAAGGTCACCGTCCCCTTCTCGACCTCGAACTTCTTCCCCTGGGCGTCGACCCAGCCGCTCTCGACCGCGATCTGGCCGAGCATCTTCGTCTCCCCGCCCTCGATCACGATCTTCGGGTTCCCCGTGAGCCTCACGCGCAGCTGGTTGCCCCGCTCGATCGTGATCCGCCCGAGCTTCACGTCGACGTCGAGCCGCGTCCCGTCGGTCGCCTGCTCCTCGTCCTCCTCGCCGCGCGCGCGCGCGAGATCGGCCTTGGAGAGCGGGAGCATGACGAACTTCTCGCGGTCGCGGAAGACGCCGACCCGGATGTTGTCCCTCGACTCGAGCTGCTGCACGCCGGTCTTGGTCACCTGCGGGAGCGCGACGTTCAGCTTCGGGACGCTCACGACGACCTCGGTCTTCTTCGCGTCGGCGCTCTGCCGCGCGCCGATCTCGATCGCGCCGGCGAGCTCGCCGATCGGCTGGCCCTGCACCGAGAGCGCGAGCGGGCTCTTCTCGGGGATGCGGATGTTCGCCCTGGCGTCGGCGACGCGCATGCCGTCGAGCTTCACGTTCGCGTCGGCGTTGACCTCGCCCTCGGTGCCCCGCGCGGAGACGTCGGTCACGCGGATGGTGCCGTCCGGCGAGAAGAACGCCGTCGCGCGCACGCTCCGGAGCTCCTCGCCGAGCGCGGCGATCTGCACCGTGCCGTCGCGGAAGGCGAGCTTCCCGGAGAGCTCGGCGCCGGGCTTCCCCGGGACGATGCGCGCCCTGGCGTTGGCGTCGATCCGCCCGTCGAGCGCGGGCACGGCGCCCTCGACGAACGGCTGGAGCGCGGCGGCGCGGAACGCGTCGGCCCTCAGCGTCGCCTCGATCGGGTGCTCGGGATCGAGCGACGGCGCGACCTCGGCGCCCCACACGAGGCCCGTCGACGCGCTCGCGTCGAGGAAGCCGTCCTTCTGGTCGAGGCGCACCTTCGCGGCGAGCTTGCCGTCGCCCGCCTCGAGGGTGATCCGCCCGCGCGGGTACTCGGCCTTCCCGACGGCGAGGCGCTCGAGATCGATTCGCCCCTTCACGCGCGCGTCGTCGTGGAGGCCGTCGAGCGCGACCTCGCCGCTCACCCTGCCCTGGACGTGACGATCCGCGAGCTGCGGGAGGCTCTCGAGCGGGAACGCGCGGAGGGCGACGCGGCCCGAGCCCTTCCAGGCCAGCGGCGTCCCGCCGCCGCCCGCGAGCACGTCGCGGGCGCGCACCTCGACGCGCGCCCCCACGTCGAGCAGCTCCTCGCCGCGCGAGCGCGTCTTGGCGACGAGGTCGGCGGCGCGCCCGTCGTAGTCGAGCGCGACGTCCGTGTCCGCCTGGACGTCCGGCGGCATCGCGGTCGTGCGGACCCCGCGCGAGCGCGCGACGAAGCGGACCCGCGGATCGAGGATCGTCCCCGAGGCGTCGAGCTGCGCCTCGATCGCGCCCTGGACGTCCCGGACGCCGGCGATCGCCGGGAGCTGGTCGAGCCGGCGCGGAGGGACGACCAGCGTGACGCTCATCGGGGCCTCGAGCGCGCGCGCGCGCGCCACGGACGGGTCCCGCGCGATCTCGGCGTAAGGGAGGACCGCCTTCGCGTCGAGCGCGACGACGACGCCCTTGGCGTCGGTCGCCCGGAAGGCGACGTTCGTGAGACCGCTCCGGCCGTCGTTGCGGACGTCGAGCCCGACGTCCACGTCGGTCGATCGCCAAAGCGGCGGCGGCTCGACCGCCACGCCGGCGACGCGCTCGGGCTCGCTCGAGCGCGCGGCCAGGACGAGGCCGTTCGTGTGGGCGTGGAGCTGGACCTCGGGCGGAGCGTCCGGCGCGTCGCGGCCGATCTGCCCGCGCACGGAGAAGCTCCCCCGCACGTCCGCCACCGGCAGCGCCTCGGCCGGGACGAGCCTCGCCGCCCGCTCCATGTCGACCTCTCCCACGAGGTGCACACGACCGGCGACGCGCCGCCACGAGCCCGGATCGTCGACGCGGCCGCCGATCGTGAGGCGGCTCGTGCGGAGCTCGAGCTCGCCGGCCTCGCCGAGGCCGGCGTTCACCGCGAGCGCGACGTCGCGCTCGTCGATCGACGCGTCCGCCACCGCCCGCGCGCCCTCGATCGACCGCATCGTCAAGTCCGACAGCTCGACGTGGACCTTCGCCTTGGCCACCCCGCCGCGGAGGGAGCCCTCGCCGCGGATCCCGAGCGTCCCCTTCGTGACCTCGAGGTCGTCCTGCCCCGCGAGGCGCGCCGCCAGCCGCAGATCGATCGCGGGGGCGTCGACCTGCCCGCGGAGCTCGCGGCCGTCCTTCACGAGATCGGCGCGGATCGGCGCGCCGACGCCGAGCACGGTGGCGCCCTCGACGCGGAGCTTCGTCCCGCCCACCGACACGAGCCGCGCGCTCGCCTCGACCGCCTCGCCGGTCGGGCGCGCCGCCTCACCGACGCCTCGCGCACGGTCACCGCCTCGCCCGCGAGCTCGATCCGCGCGCGGCCGTCGATCGAGGCGAGCGGGAGCGTCCCGGTCAGGAGCTGCCGGCCCTCGAGCTCCGCGTCGATGACCGGACGATCGATCGTCCCGCTCAGGCGCGCGCGCGCCTCGAGCCGGCCGACGCTCGCTTGCTCCGCCCTCACCCTCGTGATCACCACCTTCGCCTGCGCGCCCTCGATCTTCTTCTCCGGGAGGAGGAGGCCGAGCGAGGCGTCGACCTCGGCGCTGCCGCCGACCTTGGCGCCGACGACGGGCACGCGGTGGAGATCGGGGACGCTCGAGCGCGCGGCCGCCTTCACGATCTGGCCGTCCGCGTCCGAGCGCGGCTCGACGTCGATCGCGACCTCGGTCGGCATGGCCGCGTCGTGGATCCGCGCGCGCACCGCGGCCGACCTGCCGGCAAGCTTCGCGCGCACCTCCGCGCGCGGGATCGGCTGGCGATCGACGGTGCCGGGCAGCGTGTCGATCGCCGCTTCGCCGTGGACGCCGGCGTCGTCGATCGCGACGTCGGCCCGCGCGTCGAGGCCCACGTTCGTCCTCGGCGCGCCCGCGCTCAGCGCGCCGGCGTCGACGTTCCGCGCCGTGACGGTCGCCTTCACGTGCGTCGTGGCGCTCGCGCGCACGACGGCCGTCGCGTCGACGGTCGCCTTGCCGACGACGAGCGACGCCGCGGCCTCGACGTGAGGGAGATCGCCGTGCGCCTCGGCGTGGAGCGACAGCGGCTCGTGGATCGCGAGCTCGTCGACGACCGAGCTCGCCCGCGCGCCGGTGGGATCGCGCGCGTCGATCCGGGCGTCGACGCGGCGATCGTTCATCCGAGCCTCGATCGTCGTCGGGACGCCGCCGACCTCGCCCTCGAAGAGCGCCTGCACGTCGACCCCGTGCCCGTTCGGCGCGGGCATCGCGAACTTGCCGCCGATCGTGCCCTTCGGATCGACCCGCCGCGGCAAGGCGCGCGTCACGAGGCGGACGCGGTCGAGCTCCGCGCGGACGACGTCGGGATCGACGTGCGCGCGCGCCGCGAGATCGGAGAGCTCCGCGTCGATCGGCGGCGCCCCCGGCGGCGTCCCGTGGACCCACGCGTGGCCGAGGAGCACCTCCGGGAGCTCGACGCGGACGCCGCGGCCGGGCGGCTCGCTCGGCTTCGGCTCGGACGGCGCGCGCGGCGCGAACGCGCTCGCCAGGCGCAGGCCCTCGCCGCGCGCGTCGGCGTCGAGGTTCGCGTCGACGTTCCCGACCGACGCGGACGGCACCTCGACGACGATCGCGCCGTCGCCGAAGAGCGCCGATCGCGCCGCCTCGAGCGCGCGGACGCGCACGCGCACGCCGTCGACGTGGAGCACCTGCACGCCCTCGGGGTCGTGCACGCGGACGCGCACGCCGTCGACGCCGTGGAGCCCGAGCCCGCCGATGTGCTCGATCTCGACCTTGCCGGCGAGCGTGCTCGCGAGGATCCCGTTCACCTGCGCCGACACGAGGCGGCGCACCGCCGGCGCGTCGAGGTGGATCACCAGCGCCGCGGCCGTCGCGACCGTGAACGTGACCGTGAGGCCGACCACCGAGCCGAGCACGCCCAGGACACGCCGCGCGCGGCTCTTCTTTTTTGTGCCGGAAGTCATCAGTAGGCCTCGCCGATGCCGAGCGACACTGCGATTGGAATGCCAAGCGGGAACGTCTGCGGCTCGCGCTCGTCCGACGTGAGGCCTCCGATGACTTGCATGCCCGGGATACGATAGCCGACGTCGAGGCGAACGGGCCCGACGGGCGTATCGTAGCGCCCCCCCGCGCCGCACGAGAGATGGAGGTGGGTGAGTCGGATGTTGGTCGTCCGTGGCGAAACGTCACTGGCGTCGCAGAACGTGGCCGCGGAGAGCGGGCCCGTGATCTTGAAGCGGACCTCGGCGGAGGCCTCCCAGAGGGTGAAGCCGCCCGTCGGCGAGCGGCAGTCGAAGTCGCGCCCGCACGCCACGCCGAGCCGCTGGATCTCGATGTCGGGCGAGATGAACGGGACGATGTCGTGGGGGCCGACGCCGCGGAGCGGATACCCGCGGTTCGACGTCGGCCCTCCCGAGAAGAAGCCGCGGAAGAACGTGAGCTGGTAGTCGCGCGTCCTCGCCTCCGACGGCTCGAAGACGCTGGCGTCCCGCGCCCGGACCTGGTTGCCGTAGTTGCGCGGGAACAAGAGGCCGACGGAGCCGCGCATCGCCAGGACGACGCCGCGGCTGACCGGGACGTACGCCCGCAGATCGGGCTGCACCTTGACGTCGCTCGCCTGCCCGCCGAACGGCCCGCCCGCCGTCTGCAGCGTGTTGAGGAGGTAGATGCCCTTCCGCGGGTGCACGCGGTCGTCGCGGAAGTCGAGCGTCGTCACGAGCTCGGGGTAGGAGATGACGAGCGTGCCGAGCGTCGGGTCGCGCGCGCCGACGTAGGCGAACGGGTACGCGACCTGGAGGTTGTGCGAGAGCGCGCCGAAGAGCCGCCAGTAGCTGCGATCGACGCCGATGCCGTTGCGCGCCTCGGCGTAGCCGATCACCTTGGCGTTGGGCGGCGGGTTCGGGTCGAGCAAGAGCGCCTGGACGTTGAACTCCGGCCGGATGAACGCGTTCGTGCGCGCCTCGATGAAGCCCGGCTCGCGGAACTCGAGCCGGAGCCGCTCCTCCGGCAAGAGGCGGTTCGGGGCCTCGATGTTGTTGAAGCGGAGCGGGTAGAGGACGACGCCCGGCTTGAGGTGGACGCTGAAGCTCCTGAGGCCGCCGAGGAAGTTCCGGTGCTCCCAGCCGAAGATGCCGTGGACGTCGGTCTTGAGCGCGTCGAACTCGATCCCGCCGCCGAGGCGGACGGTGCGGAGCCGCGACGGCTCGAGCGTCACCTTCACCGGCACGACGCGATCGGCGCGAGGCGGGTCGGGCAGGTCCGGCGTGACGTCGACCGACACGAACACGCCGAAGTCCAGGACCGCCTGCTGCGCGCTGTCGAGCGCGGCCTCGGAGTACGGCGTGTTCGGCTCGATGTCGAGCGCCCGGCGGACGGGCTTCTCGGGGAGATCGCCGAGCCCTTCGATCGTGACCGGCCCGAAGACGCACGGCTCGCCGGGCGTCACGGTGAGGACGACGTCGACCTTCCTCTGGACGAGGTCGACGTTCGCGTCGTTCTTCACCTTCGCGTAGGCGTAGCCGCGATCGGTCAGGGCGCGGCGGACGGCGCCGACGGCCTTGTCGAAGCTCTCCTCCTCGAAGGGCGCCCCCTCCTTCAGCGCTCCCTTCGCCGCGCCTCGCGCGATCTCCGCGATGTCCTTCGGCACCGCCTCGAGCCCGTCGACGCGGAGGCTCCGGATCTGGACCGGATCGCCCTCCTCCACGACGATCTCGACGCGCACGTGCTTGTCGTCGACGACGTGCACGCGGCCCGCGCGCGCGCGCGCGTTGTAGTAGCCCTTCGATCGGTAGAAGGCCTCGGCGCGCGCCAGGTCGCGCTGCAGGACGTTGCGGTCGAAGACCGAGTAGTCGTAGACGACGCCGGGGAAGAGGCCGAGGAAGCGCGGGCTCTTCGTCGTCGCGATCTTGTCGGCGACGTCGTCCGCGTCGATCTTGTCGGCGCCGCGGACGGTCACTTCGTCCACGGCCATGCGCCCCTGCGGCACGCGATTGCACCCGAAGAGGAGGAAGAGCGCCGCCAGCCCGGCGCCTTTGGCGAGCCGGCCGAAGCGCGCGAGAGACGATCGGTGCCGCTCCGGCATTGCCCACGAAAACGCCGTCATCGAGGAGAGCCCGCGGTCGCACAAGCAAGCGCGGCACCAGCGGTACCACCCCGACGGACGCGCGATCCAGGCGTACGGCTCTCCGCTCCCGCCTCCGGGTGTGGCGGACGGGCGCGGCTGTGCCGGTCTGCCTCATGGCGCCGCGCCGCGAGCGCGACGCGCGCCGTCGCGCGACGCGTCCTCGCGCCGCTACCTCCGTCCCCGTCGTGGTACGCGCCGTGCTCCGCGCCGCCCGATGCGCCTCCGCGTGGTCGTTCGAGCCTTCCTCGTCGCGACCGCCGCGCTCGCGTGCGGGGCCCCGAAGCTTCCCTCGCCTCCCTACACCGGACATCCGACGAGCGCGCTCGTCGAGATCCCCTACCCGCCGCCGCCCGCGCGGGTCGAGGCCGTCCCGCCCCGACCGGAGCGCACGCGCGCCGTGTGGATCGACGGCGAGTGGACGTGGCAGACGCGACGATGGGCGTGGAAGCCGGGGCGGTGGGTCGAGCCGCCGGCGAACGCCCGCTTCGCCCCCTGGACCACGGTGCGCGACCGCGTCGGGACGCTCTACGTCGCGGCCGGCGCCTGGCGAGACGCCGCCGGTGCGCTCGTGAGCGAGCCCGAGCCGCTCGCGATCGGCGGCCCGGCGCCCGCGGCGGTGGTCACCCCCGAGGGCGACGCGGTACGGCAGGGCCCGCTGGCGCCGCTGGACGCAGGCGCCGGCGAGGATCACGACGCGCGCGACGCCGCCGCGAGCGAGGCCCTCGAGGAGCTCGACGCGCCCCGCGAGCTCGACGCGCCCCGCTCGCCGCTCGAGGACGCTAGGATGGACGCCGGTAGCGAGCCATGAAGGACACCGTCGTCGTCGCGCTCCTGGTCGTCGCGTTCGCTCTCGTGATCACGACGCACGTGGCGCTCGCGCTCGGGCTGGCCAAGCGCCAGCCGCGATGGCGCGGGGCCGTCGCGCTCGTCGTCCCGCCGCTCGCGCCGTACTGGGGGTGGCAGGAGCACATGCGGAAGCGCGTGGCGCTCTGGGCCGGCGGGCTCCTCCTCTACGTGATCATGCTCGTGCTCGCGTCGCGCGTCTGAGCCGCGCACGGCGCCGGAACGCCGCGTGCATCTCCGCCGTGACGGAAGGAGACGACGAGCGATGGATCCGGTGGAGCACGCGCGCATTCGAAGGACGAGGACTCGAGCCACCGGCGTCGTCGCGCTGCTCGCGCTCACCTCTTCGCTCGCCGCCTTCGGCGCGACGGCGGGCGCGAGCGCCGCGACCGACGCGACCGACGTGACCGAGCCCGCGCAGGCGCCGCCCCTCCCGCCGACCCCGCCGCCGTCGCCCACGCCGAGTCCGACGCCGCCGCCGGTGCCGTCCCCGCCGCCGGTGCCCTCCCCGCCTCCGTCGCCGGGGCCGACGCCGTCCCCGCCGCCGCCGCCGTCGCCGCCGCCCCCGACGCCGGTGCCCTCCCCGGCGCCGACCCCCGCCCCCACGCCGACGGTCATCGACGCCGGCAGGTTCGCCGCGCCGAGGTGACCCGGCGCCCGATCAGCGCCCCTTGTCCTTGGGGCGCTTCCTCAGCGCGAGGGTCGTGGTGCGCGCGCGACGCCGGCTCTCGGTGACCGCCGCGAAGCTCGCCTGACGAGGAGCGCGCTCGGCGCGCTCGCGCGAGAGCTTCCGCCACGCGGCCAGGCGCGCCTCGGAGAGCTCGCCGGCGTCGAGCGCCGCGCGGACGGCGCAGCCCGGCTCGCGCCCGTGCCCGCAGTCGCGGTAGCGGCACGATCGAGCGAACGCCGCGACGTCGTCGAACGCGTCGTCGGCGTCGAGCGCCCCCGCCGGGAGCCAAGGCTTGAGCTCGCGCATCCCGGGGGTGTCGATGAGGAGGCCGCCGCCGGGCAGCGTGAAGAGCGCGCGCCGCGTCGTGGTGTGCCGCCCGCGCCCGTCGTACGCGCGGACGGCGCCTTCGAGCTGGACGTCGCGCCCGAGGAGGCGGTTCACGAGCGCCGACTTGCCCACGCCCGACGAGCCGACGACGGCCGCGGTCGTGCCGCGCGGGATCCGCGCGAGGAGCTCGTCGACGCCGCGGCCGTCCCTCGCGCTCGTCGCGAACGCCGGAGCGAGCGCGGAGACCCGCTCGAGGGCGGGCCCCACGTCCGCGACGAGGTCGGCCTTCGTGAGGACGAGCTGGGCCTCGGCGCCGCCGGCGGCGATCGCGACGAGGTAGCGCTCGATCCGGCGGACGTTGAGGTCGCTGTCCACGGCCGTCACGACGAAGACTCGGTCGACGTTCGCCGCGATCGCCTGAGGCTCCGCGCGCTCTCCGGCGGCCTGACGGAGGAACGCCGTCCGGCGCGGCAGGATCGCCTCGACCACGACCTCGCTCGCGTCGGCGCTCGCCCGAGCGACCAGCGCCCAGTCCCCGACCGCGACGCCGCCCTCCGCGTCGCGGAGCGCGCGCGACCGCAAGCTGGCGAGCCGCGGCCCCTCTCGCGTCCAGAGGTCGACGCGTGCAGCATACACCGACGCGACCCGCGCCGGGGCGAGCCCCGACCCGGCGGGGACGAGCCGCGCGAGCTCGTCCGACCAGCCGAGGTCCTCGATCGTCCATACCTCCGGCAGCGTGCGTTCCATGGCGGCGTGATCGTGCCGTCGGGCTCTCGATCGGATCCGCGGCAAGCGTGGCACCGCCGCGCCGCGCAGGCAATCCCGAGCGCGCGCGGCGAGCGCTCCCCGCGCGCGGACGACCGCGCCGGCGACGACGCTCGAGCGTTCGACGTCCCCCCCAGCACCGCCGGGGGTATCACGCTCGCGTTCCTCGAGATCGCGGCGCGCCGGCTCGTGGTACGGAGAGGCGATGAAACGCTCTGGGACGATCCTCTCGACCGGGCTCGCGCTCTTCGCCGTGCTCGCTTGCGACGACAAGAAGCCCGCGTCCGACGGGGCGCCGAGCGCGACCGCGAGCGTGGTCACCGCGCCGGCGCCTCCGCCGGAGCCGCCGGCGAGCGCGCCCTCCGTCGAGGCCGCGCCGGAGGTCCCCGACGCGGTCGCGGCGCAGCACGTCCTCGTCGCGTACAAGGGCGCGAAGGGCGCGGCGCGGTCGATCACCCGCTCCAAGGCCGACGCGAAGAAGCGCGCCGAGGAGGTCGTCGCGAAGGCGAAGGGCGGGGCCGACTTCAGCGCGCTGGTCGCCGAGTACTCCGACGATCCGGGGAGCAAGGAGCGCCTGGGGAGCGTCGGCAAGTTCACGCGCGACAAGATGACCAAGCCGTTCTCGGACGCCGCCTTCGCGCTCGCCGTCGACGAGGTGAGCGGCGTCGTCGAGTCGGACTTCGGCTTCCACGTGATCAAGCGAAACCAGTGAGCGTCTTGCGTGGACGGCGAAGCCGTGATTCGTTCGCCGGGTGAGCCCCGGACGGTCGCTCGGTGTCGTCGCCCTCGTCTGCGGGGCGCTCGCGTCCGGCCCGGCGCGCGCCGACGGCGGTGACGTCGGCGACGTCGGCGCGCTCGAGAAGGAGCTCGACGCGGAGCACGCCGCGCTCTCGTCGCTCGAGCTCGCGACCCGGGACTGCGTCGAGGCCTGCCACGCGCTCGGCTCGATCCGTCGCGCCGCGGAGCGCATCTGCGCGCTCGAGCCCGGACCGCGCTGCGACGCCGCCCGCGCCAAGACCGCCGACGCCACGCGGCGCGTCCGCGACGCGTGCCCCGACTGCGCGATCGCCGCCGCCCCCGGGGAGCGACCGCCCTCGCCCGAGCGCGCCGTCACCGCCGGCGACACGGA
>JAHBWF010000015.1 GCA_019637105.1 Labilithrix sp. | reverse complement strand
CCGAGGACGCTCACGCTCCGCGCGGCGCCCACGGCACGTCGGCCACGCCGAGCGCCGCGTTGGCCTTGCGCGCGAGGGCGAAGAGCAGATCGCTCAGGCGGTTCAGGTAGACGACGATCTCCGCGCGCGCGGGCGCGTCGTCGAGCGCGAGGACGGCGCGCTCGGCGCGCCGGCACACGGTGCGCGCCAGGTGGAGCGCCGCCGCCTGCGCGCTCCCGCCCGGGAGGACGAAGCTCTTGAGCGGCGGCAGCCCCTCCTCGGCCGCGTCGATCGCCTCCTCGAGCCGCTCGGCGTCGGCCGCGCCGAGGAGCTTCATCGACATCTTCGCCTCCTTGCCCGGCACGCAGGCGAGCTCGGCGCCGAGCGTGAAGAGGTCGACCTGCACCTCGGCCAGGACGCCGTCGGTGAACGGCTCGAGCCCCGCCGCGCGCGCGACGCCGATGGCCGCGTTGGTCTCGTCGACCGTGCCGTACGCCTCGACCCGCAGCGACGCCTTCTTCACGCGCCCGCCGCCGAAGAGCCCCGTGGTCCCGTCGTCGCCCGTCTTCGTATAGAGCTTCACGCCGCGCAGCATACCCCGGTCGATGCGCGGCGGGGGGGACGAGGTCTCGCCCGTCGCCGCCTCGGCTCGCCGCGACCGCGTCGCGTTCGGGGCGCGGGCGCGGGAGCGCTGCGTTCGAGGCCGGCGGGCCGCGCTCAGCCGCGGAGGGCGGAGCTCATGGCCTTCGTCTCGGTCGACTGGAAGTCGCGCAGGAAGTCGAGCGCCTTGCGCACGTGCTCCCGCGCCTCGTCGAGCTCGTCCTCCGCGTCCTCGACGCGCTTCTTCTGCGCGGTGGCCTCCGTCTCGTAGCCCTTCGCCGCCACGCCGGCGAGGTCCGACTCCCGCCGGACGTCGGCGCCGAACATCCCCAGGCCTCCGGACGTGAGCTTGCCGAGCGCGCCGACGGCCGAGCCGTATCCGCCGTCTCGCGTCCGATCGTCGCTCGCCGCGTCCGTCCCCGGCGGCGCTCGGGTCGAGAAGGCTCCAGCGGAGATCATGCCGCCGAGGGCCCCCGCGCCGCCTTCGGCGATCTTGCCCCAAGCGTCCCACCTGGCGGCCTCGTGGCGCTTCTCGGCTTCCTCCTCGAGCGCCGAGATCTGCGCTCTCTGCGCGGCGACCATCGCGGTGTTCGCCTGCTGCCGGTCCGCGCGCGCGCGCTTGCGCGCGTCGTAGGCGTTCTCGATGACCATCTGCGCGATCGCCATGCCGACGTCGCCGCCCTTCGGCTCCGACATGAGCGATCCGACGACGTTCGGCGGAGCGGCGCCGTCGGGGGACGACGGGGCGGGAGGGACGCTCGAGACGAGCGTGGCTGCGTGGGTCGAACGGTGAGCGGCGGCGATCATCGGCTCATACCTTCATGGATCCGGCTCGGAGAGCGGTCTGGTCGTGGGTCCGTAGCGTGGATTGAAGCGTCTCGGCGGCGCGCTGCGCGGACTCCTTCGCCTCGTGGATGTCCTCGAGGATCGAGTCGATCACCCTCTCGATGCGCTCGAGCAAGTGGCGCTGATGCTCGGCGTCGACGTTCGCGCGATCGGCGTCGCGCTGGTGCTCCGCGCGCTCGAGATCGCGGATGCCGTCGACGGTCGTGCGCACGCCCTCGGTGACGGACTTCGCGCTCTCGACCGCGCCGAGCGTCGTCTCGAGCGTCTTGTCCACCTTCGCGATGTCGGACGCCGCCGACGTCGCGGAGGCGACGGTCCAGACGGAGCCGCCGAGCGTCAGCGAGGCGCCGGCGATCGCGCCGCCGAGCGCGACGTAGGTCGCGGCCTTCTCTCCGAAGGCCTCCTTCAGCGCGCCGGTCTCGGCCGCGACCTGCGTGGCCGTCGAGACGCCGATCCCCACGAGGGCGACGACGGCGGGCGCGGTGGTCCCGCCGCTGAGCACCGCGCTGGTCGCCGCGACCGCCGCCATCGCCACCACGAGGGCGATCTTGTTCGCGAGGCGGACGTCGTCGTCCTCGACGGAGGCGAGCTCCTCGAGCCGCTGCTCGAAGTCGTCCGGGATCATCTTCTCGGCGGCGCGCTCGAGCGCGAGCCCCATCGGCCCTCCGAGCACGGCGGCGGCGACCCCGCGCTGCCCGAGCTCCTCGGGGGCGAGCTTCTTCGCGCCCTGCGCGGCCAGGTACAGCAGCGGCCCGCCGTGGAGGGCGGCGCCCACGTCGAGCGCGTTCGTGCTCCGGCCCGTGAGCTCGGCGCGGTGCGCGGCGACGTCGGCGGCGACGAGGCCCCAGTTGAACGTCGCGACGCCGAGGAGCCCCGTGAGGCCGACCTCGTCGGTGATGAACGAGAGCGGGCCGCCTCCCGCCTCGCGCGCCTTCTTGGCGGCCTCGACGGCCCGGTCGAGCGCCTCCTTGCGGCGCTCGGCGGCGATCTTGCGCTGCGCGACGCCGGCGGCGACCTGGCTCTCGCCGAGCCGCATCTGCTGCTCGGAGAGCTGCGAGGACACCGCGAGCAGCCGGGTCACCGCGTCGCCGACGTCGAGCGCGCCGGCGGACGGCGGCGGGAGGAGCGACGCGTGGGCCGCCGTCGCCGGCGGGATCGGGGCCGCGCTCGGGCCGAGCGTCGCCGGCGCGCCGGCGGAGGCCACGTGGGTCACGACGCCGCCTCCTGCGCGATGAGCGCGGCCATCTCGGGCTCGTCGAGGAGCTCGGCGACGCGCGCGGCCCCCTCGTAGGCGGCGGCCGCCTCGTCGTCCGCGCCGCGGGCCTTGTGGAGCCGCGCGAGCGCGACGGCGCAGCGGAGCGCCTTGCCCTCGCAGGCGGAGGACGCGAGCTCGCAGAGCGCGATCGCCTTCTCGGGCTCGTCGAGCTCCTGGTGGCAGCTCGCGAGCGCGAGCCAGCCGCGCTCGTCGCGCGGATCGACGAGCAGCATCGCGTGGAAGAGCGAGAGCGCGTCGCGGTGACGGTCCTGACCGGCGAGCCGGTGACCGGCGGCGTAGAGCGCCTCGAGGGTCCGGGCGGTGGCCTCCATTTCGCTCACCGGAGGTTCCCCACGACCTGCTTGGACGTCTCGTTCAGCGTCTGCATCAGCTGCGTCGTCAGCTGCACCGCGAGCTGCCGCTGCGAGACGAGCGATTGGAGCTTGATCATGTCGAGCTCCCCCGACTTCATGAGGTCCGACTGGTGGTTTTTCAGCGCGTCGACGCGCGCGGTCCATTGCTCGCGCCCCACGCCGTGGATCTTGCCGGCCGCCGCCGACGCCTCGATGTCGCCGGCGGTCACGTCCCTGCCTTTGGCGAAGGCCTCGACGTCGAGGCCGCTCACGCTTCGGAACGCCTCCGCGCACGCCGCCCGGACCTCGGGGTTGTCGGTCGACAGCCAGACGTCTCGGATCTCGTTCGCCTTGTCGGCGTGATTCTGCTGGTGAAACGCGTTGCCGACGATGTTCTCGGACTTCTCGTGGCCGCCGCCCCACGTCCCGCTCTGCAGGACGTTCAGCGCGTTGTTCATGCTCCGGAGGTGGTCGTTCCGTCGCTCCTGCTCGACGAAGTACTGAGCGATGTTCTGGTCGATCGTCTGCAGACGGGTCGTGCAGTAGACGAGCAACATGCCCGGCGTGAGGGACGCGGCGGACGGATCGGCGGTGAAGCTCGTCGCGTACGAGACGCTGGCGTTGGCGCTGACGTTCGAAATCGGGCTCATGTTCGTTCTCCTCGGGGTGGGTCAGGCGCGGACGCCGTAGATGGGCAGCGCGTGGACGTCGCCCCGCGGCGTGGTGGCCTCGTCGAGCTCGTCGAGCAGGGAGCGAGGGACATCTCGCGCGTCGTCGTCGAGATCCGTCAGGAGGCGCTTCGCGTCCTCCAGCGCCGCGTTCTGTCGCTCGATCTCGGCGGTGAGCGCGACGAGCGTGTCCTCGTTCATTGGGGGCCTCCGGGGGCGACGTGCGCCGCGCCCTCCGTTCGGTCCCGCGCAGCCCGAGTTGCGCAGAAATCGTCGAAATGAATAAAGGTTCGTAGTTACAACAGGTTGAGCCGCTTCGGCCGCAGCGCTTCCGCTCCGCCGCGCTTCACCGGAGCGCGGCCAGGCCCGCGAACACCGGCCGGAGGCCCGCGTAGGCTCCACGTCGGAGGGCGAGCAGCTCGCGGTAGCGCGCGTGCGCGCGCGGGTCGGGCTCGTGCCTCACCGAGGCGCCGCGCCACGCGCGGGCGTCGGCCGGCGCGGCGATCGCGCCCGCGCCGAGGCCGGCGAGGATGGCGGCGCCGGCGACGGTGCCGCCCGACGCGGGCGTGTACGAGAGCGGGACGCCGAGCGCGTCGCAGAGGATCTGGCGGAAGAGGGCGCTCTTGCCGCCGCCGTTCGCGGCGACGACGTCGCGGAGGCGCACGCCGTCCTGCTCGAGCACCTCCTGGCAGTCGACGAAGCCGAGCGCGATCCCTTCCAGCAGCGCGCGCCACAAGTGGCCGCGCCCGTGACGGAGCCCGAGCCCGACGTACGCGCCGCGCGCGTCCGTGTCCCAGATCGGGGTCCGCTCGCCCTGCAAATACGGGAGGAAGAGGAGGCCGTCGCTCCCGCTCGCCACCTCGGCCGCCTCGGCGTCGAGGACGTCGAACGCCGGCAGGTCGTCCGGCGCACCCGCGCGCGCCAGCGCGTGACGGAGCCACTCCTGCGCGCCGCCCGAGAGCGTGCCTCCCAGCGAGAGCCACGCGTCCGCCCCGACGTGGTGCGCGTGGATGAGCCGCGCGTCGCGCCCGGGCGTCCTCCGCGGGACGAGCAGGTTGCCCGCCGTGCCGAGCATCAGGCACGCCTCGCCCTCGTCGACGACGCCCGCGCCCAGCGTGGCCGCCGCGAAGTCGCCGCCGCCCGCGACGACCGGCGTCCCCGCGCGGAGCCCGTGTCCGATCGCGGCCGCCGCCTCGGCGCCGACCTCGCCGACGACCTCGTGCGCCGCGCGGATCGGCGGGAGCTGATCGGCGCGCACGCCGACGGAGGCGCACGCCGAAGGCGTCCAGCGCCGCGTCGCGAGATCGAACAGCGGCAGACAGAGCGCGGCGGTCGACGGATCGATCGCCGCGACGCCCGTGAGCCGGTACGCGACGAACGCGTGGGACTGCAGGATCCAGCGCGCCCGCGCGAGGAGCCCGGGATCGGGCGGGCTCCACGCCGCGTCGGCGCGACCGCGCGCGCCGTCGGGAGCGCGCGGCGGGCCGCCGTGGCGCGCGAGCCAGAGGAGCTTCGGCCCGAGGTAATAGGCGTGGACGCCGAGCTCGCGGGCCTCTCCCGCCGCGCGCGTGTCGAGCCAGAGGAGCGCGGCGCCGAGCGCGCCGCCGTCGTCGTCGACCAGCGCGAGCGTCGGCGCCTGCCCGACGACGCCGATCGCCGCGACGTCCGCGAGCGGCGCGCGCTTCGCGACGTCCGCGAGCACGACCACCACCGCGCGCCACCAACGCTCGGGGCCGATCTCGGCCCACCCCGGCTCGGGCGCGTCGAACGGGCAAGGCGCGCTCGCGTCCGCGACGAGGCGCCCGCCGGCGTCGAAGATCGCCGCGCGCACCCCCGTCGTCCCGATGTCGATCCCGAGGAGCCGCGCGTCGCCCATCGGACGCAGCGTAGCGCAAGACGCCGGGCGCCTCGCCCGTGTCCGTCGGCTCCCGCGCCGTCCACCCCGCGCGCCGCCGGGCGCCTCAAGGCTTGCGCGGGAGCACCAGCGCGCGGACGCGCTCGTCGCGCAGGGTGAAGCCCGTCCAGAGGAGGAGCCCGAGGATCACCGGGACGGCGAACGCGTCGCCGATGCGAACGTGCGCGGCCACCGCGCCCCCGAGGTACGCCGTGATCAGCACCGCGCCGACGAGCGCCGTGCGCGGCACGAGGTGGACGGCGACGATCGCGAGCTCGAGCAGGCCGATCGTCGTGAGCGCCCCCTCGGGCCAGCCCAACTTGCCCGTCCACATCTCGACGAACTGCGGCGAGTGCGAGAGCTTGAACGTGGCGCTCATCGTGAGCGCGAGGAGCGGCAGGGCGTTGAGGACGCGCCCCGTCCACAGCAGCAACGGCGTGGGGCGCGCGGACCCGTTTCGATGTTCGGTCGACGTGAGCGTTGACATTCGTCACCTCCGACCCGTGCGATGCCCCGCGGTTTCGCCCGGTTCTCGTGTGAACGGTGCGTTGCTCGAGCTGGAACGACGGTCGCGGTCGCCCGGCGCGCCCGACCTTCGGGCGCCACGGCCGTCGCTCGTGTACACCTGAGGGGTGGATCCGAGCCGTGTCGATTTCAACCGCGTCGCGACGTTCGTGCGGATCGTCGACGCCGGCGGCGTCACCGCCGCGGCGGCGACGCTCAAGCTCCCCAAGTCGTCCGTCAGCCGGAGCCTGACGCAGCTCGAGGCCGAGCTGGGCGCCGAGCTCGTCGTCCGCAACCGCCGGCGGTTCGAGCTCACCGCCGCGGGCCGCGCCTTCTACGACGCGGCCGCGAGGGGCATCGCGGCGGTCACCGACGCGCACGACGAGCTCCGCCGGGCGAAGGACGAGCCCCACGGGCTCGTCCGGATCGCCGCCCCCGCCGACGTGGCGACGGCGGTGCTCCCGCCCGTGCTCACGGCGTTCGTCCGGCGCTACCCTAAGGTGCAGATCGACCTTTGCGTGACGGGCCGCCCGGTCGATCCCGTCCGCGACGGCTTCGATCTCGTCCTCGCGACGGGCAGGCTCACGGACTCCTCCGCCAAGGTCCGGTCGATCGGCGCGGTCGACCGCGGGGTGTTCGCGACGCCCGGGTACCTTCGGGCGCGCGGCACGCCGCGACGCCCGGCGGACCTCGCCGCGCACGACTGCATCCTCCGCGGCGCGAGCGGCAAGCGTGATCGCTGGGAGCTCTCCGGCCCCGCGGGCGTCGTCGAGGTCGCGGTGGACGGCCACCTCCGCGTCGACGACCTCTTCGGCGCGATCGCGGCCGCGGCCGCGGACGGCGGGCTCATCGTGCTGCCGCTCGAGATGTCCGGCGGCGACGCTCGCGTCGCGTCGTTCGTGCGCGTCCTCCCGGAGTACGTCGTCCTCGGCGGCGTCGCGCAGATCCTCTACCCGGCGCTCCGTCACCCGCCGCTCCCGGTGTCGCTGCTCTGCGACGCCATCGTCGAGCACGCGGCCGGCTCCTGCCCGTCGAAGCGCCCCGACTCCGGCGTCCGGCCGGCGGTCGCCGGCGCGCGGCGCTGACGTCGTCGCCGTGCTCGCGTCGCGCCGAGCGCCTCCGTGCTCGCGTCGCGCCGAGCGCCTCCGGGGAGCCGGGCGCCGGCGCGCGCCTCAGTTGACCGCGCCGGGCGAGGCGGGCTCGGCGTCCGACGCGACGACCCACTTCTTGTCGGCGGTTCGCTCGAGCGTCAGCGATCCCTCGGGCGCCGGTCGCGTGGCCGCGCCGCACGCGGCGTCGATCGCCGCGAGCCGCGGATCGAGCGTGATCGCGCGCGCGTAGCGGACGAGCGCCCGCGCCTCGTCCTTCTTCGTGATGCGGACGACCTTGTCCGCGCGCGCCTCTCCGCAGCGGAACTGACCCTCGCGGAGCCCCTCGGTCATCTCGACGCAGCCCTTGAAGAGCGTGCCCCGCGATCGCCGCTCGTAGGGGGAGACGGTGTCGAAGCCGGCGGCGCTCACCTCGTCCGGCCACTCTGCCATGTACGCGTCGCCCATGCGCTTCGTCGCGCCCGCGGCGGCGAGCGCGTCGAGGCAGGCGAGCGCCTCGTCCATCGGCGGGCCACCCTCGCGCGTGACGCAGACCGCCTTGCTCGCGTACTGCATCTTGAGGCGCGAGAGCAGCGAGAGGGGCAGCGTGCACGTCGCCTCCTCCTGGATCTCCTGCTTGACGAGCTGGAGCGCCATGTCCTTCGACGGGAGATCGCCGCACCCGGCGGCGAGCCCGGCCGTCATCGCGACCAAGACCAAGAGAGGAGCCCGAAGAGCGTCAGAAGATCCCACCGTCGCCGATGATAGCGCCGCTCCGAGACGGGAGCAGCAGCGGTCTCACGCGCGACGCGGGCGCGTCGTCCTCTCGGCGCGCGCTCGCGTTCGGAGCACGCCGGCCGCGCGCAGCGTCGCGACCGGCCGCGAGCCGGCGAGCCTCGAGAGCGGGATGTGACCCGGGAGCGACCGCGCGCCCGCGGTCGGGCGTATCAGGTCCGGAACATGTCGTCGACGCGCGCCTGGAGCTCCGACTCGGTCAGCCCCTTGGCCGCGGCGAGCTCCTTCAAGAGGAGGCTCTTGGCCTGATCGAGCAGGCGGCGCTCACCGAACGAGAGCTCCTTGTCGAACTTGAGGCGGTACATGTCGCGGAGCACCTTCGCGACCTCGTGCGGCGAGCCGCTCTTGATCATCTCGGTGTACGCGCGGAAGCGGCGGCTCCACGGCTGGAGATCGACGGCGACCTCGCGGGCCTTCATCGTCTCGAGGACCTTGTCGGCCTCCTTCGAGCTCATGACCGGCCTGAGGCCCGCGGCCTGCGCCGAGGTGCGCGGCACCATCACGCGCATCCCGTTGTCGAGGATGCGGATGATGAAGAACTCGCCCTTCGCGCCGCCGATCTCGCGGTGCTCGATGGCGCTGATCTCGCCGAGGCCGTGCGACGGGTGAACGACCTTGTCGCCGACGTTCAGCTTGAGGTTCTTCGGCGGCGGCGGGAGCGGCGGGATGTTGACGAGCGGGACGTAGCCCTTCGCGACGACCTGCGACGGACGCTGCGGCGCCGGCGGCGGCGCGCTCTCGCTCTTCGGCAGCGCCGGGGCGGGCGCCGGGGTCTGGCGCGCCGTGCGCGGCTGCCCCGCGGGCTTCACCGCCGCCTTCGTCGCGGCGACCGAGCGGAGCAGGGAGGCCTTTCCTTTCGTCGCGGGCTTGGCCTTCGCGACGGATGTGGTCTTCGCTTTGGCGGGAGCGCGTTCGACGCGGGGAGAAGAGGAGCGGGAGGAGCGGGCGGGCTGGGGCATCTCCCGCGCGCGTAGCACTGCTAGCGGTTCGGCGTCAATCGCGGTCGGCTCCGAAGCTCGCGGGCAGCGCGAATCCCCTGCGAACCGTGGTCTCCGCGGCGATCGCGATCTCAGTCCCCGTCGTCGTTTCCGCGGCGAAGCGCTTCGGGGCGGACCGCGACCATGCGACGCACCGTGGGGTGCGTGTGGACCCCGCTCCGATCGGGCGCCGCGGGCGGCGGCGCGGTCTTCCGCTCCTGCTCGTGCAGGCTCCGGTCGTCGATCGCGATCGACTCGCGGCTCCGCTGCGACTCGACGCTCGCCTCGGGGGGCGTGAGGTAGATCGCGTCGCCGCGCTGCACGGACTCGAACGGCGCGATGAGCTGCGGGGCGAGCCGCACCGCGCGCGCGAACTCGTCGAAGCCGACGAGCAGGCGCACCTGCGGCACCACGCGCTCGCGGATCCCCATGCCGTGATCGGCGAAGACCGAGAGCGTCGTCGTCGAATCGTCGCCTCGGATCTCGACGTACGGCGTCCCCTCGAACCACTCGGCGCGCGCGAGCCGCGCGATCGCCATCAGCACCTTCGGGCCGCCTTCGCCCGGCCGCGCGACCTTCGCGGCCCAGCCGAGGAGCGCGCGCAGCGAGGCCGCCGATCCAGCCGCCTCCTCGGCGTGCTCGGTCGTCAGCTCCGCGCAGGAGGCGAGTGCGTCGAGGTGCATCGCGGACACGTAGTATGCACCAACGTCGCGTTGGCCGCGTACCACGTGTCGTGGTTACCCGCGCGCTCACCTGCGCATGATGTCGGCAACCTCGGCGTCGACCGCGTCGTGCACCCCGCGCGCGAGGGCCGCCCCGTCGACGACGGCGTCGAGGACGAGCGCGTCGGGCTCGACGTGGACGGAGGGGGGCTCGATCGGTCGATGCAGCCCGAAGAGGCGGCCGGCCGCGCTCTCCGACAGGACGTGCACCGCCGCGCCCAGCCTCTCGGCGGCGGCCGGCGCGTCGTCGCCCCACGCCCCCGTCACGACGAGGCGCACGGCGATCTTCGAGCCGGAGCCCGCCCACCTCGCCGAGACGCCGACCGCGGTGGCGGCGCGGAGGAGCCCGCCGAGGCCGTTCGCCGCCTCGCCCTCGAAGGGCCCGGGCGCGAAGACGCGCACGGGCGCGTCGCCGCCGAGGACCGCGGACGCGCGCGCGAGCGCGGCTCCCTTCAGCGCGGGCGCCGCCTTCTTCAGCTTCCCGAACGCGAACGCCTCGGCCGCGCGCAGCGGCCCGGGCTTGCCTTGCTCGACGGCCACGGCCTCGCGCCCGAAGACGACGAGCTGCTGCGGCTCGGCCGCGACCTCGGCGCTCACGCGGACGACGCGCGGGTTCGCCGCGAGCACGCTCCGCGTGACCGTGGTGGTCGCGCGCTCCTCGAACGCGTCCATGACCTTCGCCGGATCCAGCGGGACGCGCGCGACGTAGAGGAGCGCGCTCGCGTAGCGCGCGACGCAGAGGTCCTGGACCTGACGGAGGTCGACGCCGCCGTGCGCCGCCGTGAACGCGCCGAGCCGCTCCTCGGAGAGCACGAGGCCGATCGACGGGATGAGGTCCGGGATCTCGGCGATCGCGCGCGGCCTGGCGTCGACGAGCCACGACACCCCGGCGGCCGGGGCGAGGTCGCACGCCGGCGCCACGTGGAGCGGCGTCTCCGGCGGCTCCGGCGGCGCGGGGGGCGGTCGCGATCCGCAGCTCGTCGCGAGCGACACCAGGGCGGCGGCGATCGCGGCCCTCCCCGCGGAGACACGAGGACGAGGAGCCGTCGTCGACCCGCGCTCACGAGGTGAGCCCGCGCGGGGTGGGATCCCCGAGAGGCCGCGCTCCTTCGAGGCCGAACGGCGCGCGCCGCCCCGTGACGACGAGCCGCTCGTGTCCCGAGCCCGACGTTCGGCTTCGTCGGACCATCGCGAGGCCCTCACGGGCGAAGCGGGCCTCGCGATGGTCCGACGAACCATGGACTCCGGACGCTCGACGGGCGGCGCATGATGCTCGGTCATGTAGCAGACGCCCGCGCGCGCGAAGAGCGCCGCGCGCGTCAGGGGGCGACGACGATGTACTTGAAGCGCCGGTTCTTCGACCCGACGCGGACGAGGTACCGCTTGCCGCGCTCGAGCTGGAGGTTGGCGTCCGTCACGCGCGCGCGATCGAGCTCGACGCCGCCTTGCTCGACGAGGCGCTTGCCCTCTCCGGTCGATTTGACGAGACCCGCGCCGGAGAGCGCCTTGGCGAGCCAGAGCGTCGGCCCCTCGGTCGTGAGCGTGACCTCGTCGACGTCGTCGGGCACGGCGTCGGCGCCGTAGACGTTCTTGAACTCGGCCTCGGCCGCGCCGGCGGCGGCCGCGTCGTGGAAGCGCGTGATCAGCTCCTTCGCGAAGAGCGCCTTGATCTCGCGCGGATCACGGCCGGCGGCCTTGTCCTTCTTGAGGTCGGCGATCTCCTGGTTCGACCGCGCCGAGAGGAGCTCGAAGTAGCGGAAGATGACCTCGTCGTCGATCTGCATGACCTTGCGGAACATGACGAGCGGCGGCTCCGTGAGCCCGATGTAGTTGTCCGCGCTCTTCGACATCTTCTTGCCGACGACGACGCCGTTCTCCATCTTCGCGTCGGTCCCCTCGAGCAACGGCGTGGTCAGCACCATCTGCGCCGTCTGCCCGTACCTCGGCATGAGGTCGCGGCCGACGAGCAGGTTGAAGAGCTGGTCCGAGCCGCCGAGCTCGATGTCGCTCTCGAGCGCGACCGAGTCGTAGCCCTGGAGGAGCGGGTAGAGGAACTCGTGCTGGTAGATCGGCCGCCCTTCCTCGTAGCGCTGCGCGAAGTCCTTGCGCTCGAGCATGCGGGAGACCGTCATCTTCGCCATGAGCTCGACGATGTCGGTCGGGCTCATCGCGTCGAGCCACTCCGAGTTCGAGCGGATCTCGGTCTTCGCGCGATCGAGGATCTTGAACGCCTGATCGGTGTAGGTCTTCGCCGACGCCTGGACCTCCTCGCGGGTGAGGCGCGGACGGAGGTCGCTCTTGCCCGTCGGATCGCCGACCATCGCGGTGAACTCGCCGACCAGCAGGATGACGTGGTGGCCCAGGTCCTGGAACTGGCGCATCTTCGCCATCAGGACGGCGTGTCCGATGTGCAGGTCCGGGCGCGTCGGGTCGAAGCCCGCCTTCACGCGCAGGGGCTTGCCGGACGCCTGGGCCTTCGCGAGGCGCTGCTCGAGCTCCGAGCGCACGTGGACATCGACGGCACCGCGCGTGATGACGGCGATCTGCTCGTCAACCGGGACGTTCATGCGTCCTCTCTACAATGAAGCGCCGGCCGATGGAAACGCGCGGCGGTCCGCCGTCGGGGCGGCTCAGTCGTCCTTGTCGTCGCCGCCGGTGATCTGCGAGGTGAGGCGGCTGTTGTTGACGAGCTCCTTGAGCTCCTTGCCCACCTTGAAGAACGGCAGCCGCTTCGGAGGCACCGGGACGGGCGCGCCCGTCCGCGGGTTACGGCCCGAGTACGCTTTGTACGGACGCACGGTAAAGCTGCCGAAGCCGCGGATCTCGATGCCTTCGCCGCGCTGGAGCGCTTCGGTCATGGCTTCGAAGACGCAGTTGACGACGAGCTCCGCTCGAGCCTTCGTCAGCTGACTGCGGGCGGCCATCGCGTCGATGAGTTCACTCTTCGTCATGGGCTGGACTCCGGCCTACTACTCCCCCTCGGGAGCCGATTTCCCAATGGAAGCGCTGTCCTGGCGAACCGTCAATGAGTTCGTGCACTTTTGGAAGACGGGCGCGCCCCGCGCGTTTTCGACGATTTTGCCCGCGCGCTACCGGACCTTTCGGAGCGAGAAATAATCGATGCCGATCGGGCCGTTCGAGGCCTCGAGCGTGACGCGGGCGTGGGGCGGGGTGAGCTCGACCTCCTTCACGGGGAGCGCCGCGCACGCCGCCTCCGGGCGCCAGGTCCAGCGCTCGCCTTCGACCTCGAGCGTCCCCTCGGGGGGCGCCGGGGAGCTCGGCCGCGGCGCGAACGGGACGTTCGCACCATGAACGACGTGCACCTCCACCACCCACCGCCCGGCGGCCGGCACCGGGAGCGCGATCGTGGCGGTGGCCGTCCGGCCCGGCTCCGGGGTCAGGACGAGCGCCCGGCTCCCCGAAGCGCACCCGCCGGCCCAGACCGGAGCGGCGAACCCGCCTGCTTGCGCGAGCGGCGGCCACTCCGCCTCCGCCTCGAAGCGGAGCGCGAGCCCCGACTCCGGCGGCGCCCACGGCGTGAGCGTGGCCGTGGTCTCGGTCGCCGGGGGCACGGGCGGCTCGAGCTTGTAGAGCCAGGTGGGCGGGCGGTCGAGCGCGTCGAAGAGCATCCGATCGCGATCGTCGTTGCGCAGGCGCGCGACGAGGACGCGCGCGTCGGGCCGCGCCGCCGGATCGTGCCCGAGCGCGAAGCCGTGGTCGGTGTCGACGAACACGAGCCCGCTCGAGAGGCTCGCCCGCGCGAGGACGTCGGGCTCGAACATCGGGCGCCCGCCGTCGCGATCGCGCAGCTTGCCGTGCTCGTAGGCGCCGTGCACGGCGAAGCCCGCGGCCGCGAGCGCGAGCACGGCGTATGCGCCGCGCGTGAAGGCCCGCTCCGACGCCGCGACGGCGCGCGACGAGGCGCTCGACGCCGGCGCTCGGGCCACCAGCGAGGCGACGCCGAGCATGACGAGCGCGTGCTCGACGGGCAGGACGTCGGCGAAGAAGCGCGCGCCGCCGCCGGGGTAGTCGCCGTCGAAGTAGAACGGCGCGTAGGCGAGGACCTGGAGCGCGACGAGCGCGGTCGCCGGGAGGACCGCGCCCCGCGCGGCGTGGCGCCGGCCGAGGAGCGCGGGCGCGAGGACGAGCGGCGCCAGCGGCTCGAAATTCGCGACGTCGAGCAGGTGCTTGTGGAGGCGCCGGAGCGTGGTCCCGGCGGCCTCCACGATCCCGTAGCCGTCCGGGAGCCGCGCCGCGACGAACTCGCCGTGCTCGAACAGGCAGCCGGTGCCCGCGCCGAAGCCCCACCGGAAGCACCCGGGCGGCCCGTCACCGACGGCGTAGTACAGGCGCTGGGTCGACTCGAGCCACGACCCCGTGACGGCGCGCTGCGAGAGCAAGAGGAGGAGGAGCCCCGGGAGCGTCCCGGCGAGGGCGAGCGCGAGGAGGCGGAGGCGCGCGCGCCCGGGCCCGGCAGCGGGCGCGGCAGGGGCGAGGCCGGGGCCGAGGAGCCAGGCCACGACGAGCGCGATCGGCATCGCCGACGCCGGCCGCGTCGCGATCACGTAGCCGACGGCGAGCCCCGCGAGCAGGGCCTCGCCGCGTCCGCCCTCGCGGTCCGCCCCACGGGCGCGCCGCGCCTCGGCCGTTCGCGCCCGCGCCGCGCACGCGAGCGCGAGGGTGACGCCGAGCGCCGCCGCCCCGTGGCTCATCGTGTCCGCCGTGTGGTAGCGCAGCGCCGCGCACGACAGCGACAGGAGCGCGGCGGCGCGCGCGATCGGCTCGGCGAGCGCGGGGAGCGTCTCCTCCGCGAGCGCCCGCGCGAGGAGGTAGGTCGCGGCCACGAGGCCCATCGCCAGGAGCGGCCCGACGATCATCGGCGCGCCCAGCATGAAGCCGAACGCGAGGAGGAGCGGGTAGCCCGGCGGGAAGATGCCGCCGAGCGACGCGCCGTCGGGCCCGCCCTCGGTGTAGAGGAGGAAGCGCCCGCGGAAGCTCGCGCTCGGATCGAGCGGCGCCCACGCGAAATCGCCGCGCGAGAGCGCGCGCCCCTGGAGGAAGTAGGTCGTGGCGTCGATGATCCGCGGGCCGCCGCGGAGGTAGCTCGCGACGTACGCGATCGACAGGAGCGCCGCGCCCATGCCGACGGCCGCGATGACCCGGCGGCGCTCGGCGCGCTGGAGCGCGAGCGGCGCGCCCTCGAAGAGCCCGAAGAGCAAGGAGCGCCCGCGGCCGAAGAGCGCGAGCGTCGCGAGCAGCGCCGCGAGCGCGAGCGCCGCCTTCGCGGGGACGTCGGGCGGGCGCGACCAGGTCCCGAGGAGCGCGAGCGCCTTGTCCGACGCCGTCACTGCGTGATCCACACGTGGTAGTCGAGGAAGTCCCCGGGTCCCTCGTTGGTGAGCTCGATCCGCACGTTCGCGCGGCCGATGAACGCGTCGTCGATCAGGTAGCCCGTCTCCTCCCAGCCGTCGGTCCGCTGGAGCGCGATCGTCCCGGCGTCGCGGCCGTCGACGCGCACGCGGACGGTCGTCGCCGCCTCCTGCGCGGTCCGGACGACGAGGTGGATGCGCTTGCCGAGGATGAGCCCGCGCGCGTCGAACGACTCGCTCTTGCCGGCGGCGATGCGCCTCCCGGAGTCGAACATGTCGCGCCGCGGATCGGCGGGGTCGGGGAGGATCCGCATGTCGGTCCAGCCGTTCGACGGCTGCTCGAAGCGGTAGGCGCTCGCCTTCTCGCACACGAGATCGGCGACGTCGATCTCCACGCGGACCCGCTCGAGCGTACGCCCCTCCCATCCCGTCGGCGGCTGCCAGCGCATCTCGGCGCCGGTGCCGAGCAGGCTCCAGTCCGCCTTGTAGACGACGTGCTCGTAGCCGCCGCAGATGACGTTGCCCTCGACGGGGAAGCGGGCGAGCACCTCGTCGGCGAACCACACCGGGAGGATCCCCCACCAGGTCGGGAAGATCGCGAGGACGTCGGGGCGATCGTCCTTCGGGATCCGCTCGATCAGCTCGAGCGTCGCCGGCAGCCCGTGGATGCCGGCCCGCGCGAACGGGAGCCCGCGATAGCCGCCGAGCCCGATGATGTCGAGGCCGGGGCGATCCGACTCGTAGAGGATGGCCCCGGCGTCGCCGACGAGGACGCGCCTCGGCTTCAGCTCCGCGAGGTACTTGCCGAGCGTGAGGTGCTGGTCGCGGATGTTGCGCGAGGCGCGGCCGAAGAACCACTTCTGGTCGCGCATCTTCGGGCTCTGGTGGTCCCAGGCGAACAGGAGCAGCGCCGTCACGACGACCGCGCGGCCGAGCCGCCAGCGGAGCAGGACGAGCGCCGGCGCGGCGCACGCGACGGCGAACGGCCACGACAGCCGGAAGACCGGCGGCGTCCCGGCCGGCCGCGTGAGCACGCCGACGGCCTGGACGATCAGCGCGCCCACGACGAGCGTGGCGAGGACGGACGGCCGGAGCGGGCGCGCGGAGAGCCGCCCCGCCGGCGCCGCGCGCTCGCGGAGCGCGACGCTGACGCCGAGCGCCGCGAGGACGAGCATCCACGCGACCGCGGGCATCACGTAGCGCTCGTTCTGCCAGCGCACCTGCCCGTTGAGCGCGACGAAAAGGACCCAGCCGACGATCTGCGCCCAGAGGACGATCGCGATCCGCCGGGTGCGCGCGAAGCAGAGCGGCAGCACCGCGAGGACGAGCGGGACGACGCCGGCCCACCACGCGGTCTTCGACAGGTACACGAGCGCCGCCGGCGCGCCCGGCCAGGCGTCGACGAGCTCGCTCATGCGATCGCCCTCGATGTGGGCGAAGTGGTAGTCGAGGTTGCGGAGGCTCGCGTACTTCACGTTGAAGACCCAGTCCGCGAGCTTGTCCTCCGGGGTCATGAACGGGTTGTGGAGCGCGAGCTTCACGACCGCGCCGTTCGCGCTCGCCTCGCCGGTGAGCGCGCGGTTCGCGACGGACTGCAGCGCGAGGACGGCGACGGCGGGGAGCCCCGCGCGAACGAGCAGCGCGAGGACGCGCGCGCGGCCGAGGCGCCGGTGGGCGTGCGCCGCGGAGAGGCCGAAGATCGCGACGGTGAGCGCCGCCTCGGGTCGCGTCGCGACGAGGAGCGCGCCGGCGAGCCCGAGCCACCACGCGCGCCACGTCGCCGGGCGCGACGCGACGCGCGCGTCGTCTTCGAGCTTCGTCCAGGCGACGAGGGCGATCGCCCACGTCGCCAGGAAGAAGGCGACCTCCATCCCGCTCCAGAGCGACCACGTGAGCGCGCCCACGCCGAGGAACATCGGCGGCAGGAGATAAGAGGAGAGGCGCCCCCAGTCGTCGCGCGGGCCCTCGACGAAGAGGCGCCGCGCCGCGAGGATCGTCCCGAAGGCGCTGACGGCGGCGAGGATCGCCGCCCACTTCATGAGATCGCGCCCCGTGAACCCGACGAGCCACCCGAGCGCGAGGACGAACGGGTAGGTGAGGCTCGTGTTGCCCGACGAGTAGCCGTTGCCGACGGTCCACTCGAACGGGTGGCCGAGCGCGGTCGCGCGCGCGTAGTCGAAGTGGATGAAGACGTCGTCGAGCGGCGCGCTCCACTCGCCGCCCGTCTGCTTCAGCATGTACCCGTAGAACGAGCGCGCCGACGCGAGCGTCGAGACCGCGGCCCACAGGACGAAGAGCGGCCGGTCCATCCGGCGGAGGAGCGGCGCGACGTTCATGGCTGCGGGGGGCAAGTGGACGAGCTCATACGGGCGCGATCGCGGGCGTTCTACCACGGCTGCGCGAGGGAGCCGCGCCTCGGCGCCTCGCCGTCGGCCCCGCGTGCGGTCACGCCGAAGGATCGGGTGGGCGCCGAAGCGATCTGCGAGGCGCTCGCCGCGGCGTCGTCGACGACGGGCGACCGTCGCCGCGTCGTCGAACCGGGATCGCCGGCGCGCGTCGTCGTGTCGGGCGTCGCGCGCGACGGCGCCGGCGCGTCGAGCCGGCGGATCTGCGCACCCGAACCGACCGGACGTGTGTTAGCGTGCCCGCCGCGGATGGGACCCGCATCGCGCCGTCATGGGGTCGGGCTCAAAACGCCGAAGAGCGCTCGTCGCGCTCGTGCGCGCTGGGGCTCGCTTGCGTCGTTGCTCGCCGCGCTGATCGCGGGGGAAGGGGAGAGCTTCGCGCAGCCCGGGGGCACGGTACGGCAGCCGGAGGCGCCGGCCGACGCGCCGGCGCCGCCGCCTGCGGCGCCGGTGATCACGCCGCCGACGATCAAGTCGGACCAGGGCGCGACCTACCCGGCGCAGGCCATCCAGGACAAGGTCAAGGACCCGGTCGAGGTCGTGCTCGTCCTCGAGCTCGACGAGACGGGCGCCGTGAAGAACGCGACCGTCGAGGCCCCCGCGGGCCACGGCTTCGACGAGGCCGCCCTCGAGGCGGCGGAGAAGCTCGAGTTCGAGCCCGCGAAGCGCAACGGCCAGCCGATCGCCGCCAAGATCCGGCACAAGTACGTGTTCGCGCCGCCCGCGGCGCGGCTCGTCGGCAAGGTGACGACCCAGCTGCGCGACGCGCCCATCGAGGGCGCGACCGTCACGGTCGAGGGCGCCGACGAACGGCGATGGACCGCGCGCTCGACGGCCGACGGCTCGTGGCGCGTCGAGGGCCTCCCCGCCGGCGCCTACCGGATCACGATCACGTCGCCCGGGTACGCGCCGCAGACGTACGACGACACCCTCGACCCGGGCACCGAGGCGGAGATCGACGTCCGTCTCGAGCGCGAGCAGGCCGCCGCGCCGCCGCCCCCTCCGCCGCCGGGCGTCGACGTGGGCGAGATCGAAGAGGTCACCGTCCGCGGGTCGAAGCCGCCGCGCGAGGTCACGAAGCGCACGCTCGAGCAGCGCGAGCTGTCGCGCATCCCCGGGACGAACGGCGACGCCCTCCGCGCGATCCAGAACCTCCCGGGCATGGCGCGCGCGCCCGGGCTCGCGGGGCTGCTCATCGTCCGCGGCGCGGCTCCGCAAGAGACCGGCACCTACGTCGACGGCACGTTCGTCCCGATCATCTACCACTTCGGCGGCCTCTCGAGCGTCATCCCCACGGAGATGCTCGACCGGATCGACTTCTACCCTGGCAACTTCAGCACGTACTTCGGGCGGCACACGGGCGGCGTCATCGACGTCGGCGTGAAGGATCCGCAGGTGCGGAAGGATCCGAAGGCCCACCTCCGCGCGGCGCGCGCCGGGATCCACGGCCTCGTCCAGGCCGATCTCATCGACGCGCGCACCGTGGTCCAGGGGCCGCTCGGCGACACCGGCTGGAACTTCGCCGTCGCCGGCCGCCGCTCTTACGTCGACGTCTGGCTGAAGCCGCTGCTCACCGAGCTCGGCTCGAGCGTCACCACCGCGCCCGTCTATTACGACTACCAGGCGATGCTCCAGCGCGACTGGGACAAGAAGAAGCACAGCGTCCGCTTCTTCGTCTTCGGGTCGGACGATCGGCTGCAGGTGCTCGTCCGGCAGGTCAGCGGATCGAACCCCGGCCTCACGGGGAACGTCGGCCTCGGCACCGCGTTCTACCGGTTCCAGGCGCGCTACGTCGGCAAGCTGTCCGACGACACCGAGCTCCGCCTCGTCGGCGCGGTCGGCAAGGACGCGCTCCAGTTCAACCTGGGCGACAACTACTTCCTCCTGTCGTCGTACCCGGTGTCGGGCCGCGCCGAGCTCGCGCACCGGCTCGGCTCCGGCGTCCGCAACAACTTCGGCATGGACATCCTGCTCCAGCCGTACGACGTCGATCTCCGGCTGCCGCCGATCCCGCGCCCGGGCGAGCCGCCGGCGGGACCGTTCGGGAGCCGCCCGCCCTTGACGCTCAGCGAGGAGGGCTCGCTCTATCGTCCGGCGCTCTACGACGAGGTCGAGCTGACGCCGTTCAAGGGGACGCGCATCGTCCCCGGCGTCCGCCTCGACTACACGCGCGAGAACCGCTCGTGGGACTTTCAGCCGCGCGTCGTCGCGCGGCAGGACCTCACGAAGGAGTTCCCGCGCACCACGCTGAAGGGCGGCCTCGGGCGCTTCACCAACCCGCCGGCGCCGCAGGAGACGAACCCCGCGTTCGGCGTGCCGGGGACCCGCTCGATCATCGCGAACCACTACGGCTTCGGCGGCGAGCAGGAGATCACGCGGCAGATCGAGGTCTCGTCCGAGGCGTTCTACCGCCAGTACGACGGCGTCATCGTCCAGGGCCGAGGCAACGTGGGCGAGGGCCGCGCGTACGGCATCGAGACGCTGGTCCGCTACAAGCCGGACGCGCGCTTCTTCGGCTTCGTCGCGTACACGCTCTCGCGGAGCGTGCGGCGCGACTCGCCGGACGAGCCCGAGCGCCTGTTCAACTTCGACCAGACGCACATCCTCACGGCGATCGGCAGCTACCGCCTCGGCGGCGGCTGGGAGATCGGCGCGCGCTTCCGCCTCGTCTCCGGCAACCTCCGCACGCCGCAGACCTACGGCTTCTTCGACAACAACGTCGGCGCCTACGTGCCCGGGATGAGCTACCCGCCGTACGGGACGCGCAACCCGATGTTCCACCAGCTCGACATCCGTCTCGACAAGACGTGGTACTTCCAGGAGGGCGTCAAGATGAGCGCCTACCTCGACGTCTACAACGCCTACAACCAGGGCAACGTCGAGGGCGTGAGCTACAACTACAACTCGACGCAGTCGACCTTCGCGACCGGCGTCCCCATCCTGCCGAGCCTCGGCATGCGCCTGGAGATGTAGTCGTGCGCGCGCGGAACCTCGTCGTCGTCTCCGTCCTCGCCGCGTCGCTCGCGTCGCTCTTCGGGCTCGCCTGCGGCGCCGGCGGGTTCGCTTCGCAGAGCAAGGTGACGAGCGTGCGGATGTTCGGCGTCCGGCCGGACAAGCCGTACGCGAAGCCGGGCGAGACGGTGACGCTCGAGGTGCTCTCGGCCGACGGCCGGCGCGACAAGCCGCGACCGCTCAAGATCTTCTGGATCCCGATCGTCTGCGTGAACCCGCGCGACGACCTCTACTACCTATGCTTCTTGCCCTCCGAGGCCCCCGACGGCGGGACCGTCGAAGGCGGAACGCGGCTCGTCGCGCCGTTCCCGCCGGACGGCGGCGCCCCTCCCGAAGGAGGCGTGGGCGCGAGCGGCGGCCTCTCGAGCATCCCGGTCGGCATCGACCTGAGCCCGTTCCTCCCGGAGGGACCGACGTTCAGCTTCCAGATGCCGGACGAGATCGTCCAGCCGCGGATCGGCGGCCCCTCGTACGGCCTCGCGATCGTCTTCAACATCGCGTGCGCCGGTCAGGTGCGGCTCGCCGAGCGCGTCGGCAACGCCCCGCAGCAGGTGCCCATCCAGTGCACCGACGAGGAGGGCGTCCCGCTCTCGCCGGACGACTACGTGATCGGGATCAACCGCGTCTACGCGTACGACGATCGGACGAACACGAACCCGGTGGTCGAGCGGGTGACGCTCGACGGCGTCGACGTCGATCCGGACGCCGGCATCACCGTCGAGCGCTGCGTCGCCGACCGGCGCGCCAACTGCAAGCCGGTGAAGATCGACGTGAAGGTGTCCGACTCGAGCTGGGAGGAGAACCCGTCGGCGGGCGTGGCCGCCGGGCAGCGCGAGCAGATCTGGGTGGCGTACTACTCGGACCTCGGCGACTTCCAGGACGAGGCGCGCCTCCTGTTCGATTCGACGGCGGGGCGCATCAGCGAGAGCGACGTCGAGTTCCGCCCGCCCTACGCGCCGAGCGAGGGCACCATCTGGGCGGTCGTGCACGACAACCGCGCCGGCGCGGCGTTCGTCGTGTTGCCTCTCCACGTCAAGTGAGCCGCGCGTGAGGCGCCGGCGCGCGGCGCGACGGCGCGAAGGCGGCCCGCCTCGCCGCGTGGGCCGCGCCGCCGGCGCCCCGTGGCCCGGGCGGCCCGCGCCCCCGATCCGCGCATCCCGGCGTGGCACAACTGGGCACGTGCCAGATCGTGCGCCTTTTAGTGTATTCGATAGGTTGCATCGCGGCACCGCGCGTGCATTGGGCCGGCCACCCCTGGAGGCTTGCCATGCGTCTTCGTTCGTTGCTCCTTCTTACGGCTTCGATCTCCGTCACGGCCCTCGCCGTGGGATGCGGCAGCGGAGGCGGCGACGGCTCCGCGGGCGAGGTCGACAACGGCTTCGAGTCGGACGATCCGAGCGGCCGGAGCGCGGAGCGCGCGGCGTCGGGCTCGTCGTCCGGCTCCGGCGGGGCGGACGCCGGGATGGCGGCGCCCGAGGACGCCGACGACGGCGCCAACGGCAGCGCCGACCGCGTCGTCCAGGAGGCCGACATCATCAAGGTCGACGGCAACCGCCTCTACGCGCTGTCGAAGTTCGGCGGCCTCGCGATCGTCGACATCACGAACCCCGACGCGATGAAGCTCCTCGGGCGCAAGCGCATCGACGGCATGCCGTTCGAGATGTACGTCGACGCCGGCCGCGCGTTCATCATGCTGAACGAGTTCGGCCGCTGGGTGCACGACGAGCACAGCCTCTACGGCCAGTGGGTGCAGACGAGCGAGATCCTCGCGTTCGACGTCTCGAACCCGGCGGCGATCTCCGAGGTCGCGCACTTCGACGTCCCGGGCACGATCGCCGACTCGCGCATGGTCGGCGACGCCGCGTACGTCGTCACGTACGAGAACGGCTACTGCTGGGGCTGCCAGGAGAACCCGGCGACGATCGTGACGAGCTTCAAGGTCGGCGGCTCGATCACGAAGAGCGACCAGCTCGTCTACTCGGCGAAGGACAAGAGCTACAGCTCGTGGCAGAGGAGCGTCAGCGCGACCAACCAGCGCCTCTACATCGCCGGGCCCGAGTGGTCGTGGACGCCGGGGCAGACCAACGCCAGCTCGGTCATCCAGGTCGTCGACATCAGCGATCCGAGCGGCAAGCTGAAGAAGGGCGCCGACGTCCCGGTCGCGGGGCAGATCAACAGCCGCTGGCAGATGGACGAGCACGAGGGCGTCCTCCGCGTCGTCAGCCAGTTCGGGGACGGGTGGGGCTCGTCCGGGCAGATCAACCCGAAGGTGCAGACGTTCACGGTGACGAGCGCGAGCCAGGTCACGCCGCTCGGCTCGACCGAGCTCGTCCTGCCGAAGCCCGAGCAGCTCCGGAGCGTCCGCTTCGACGGCGTGCGCGGCTACGCGATCACCGCCGAGCGCACCGACCCGCTGTTCACGATCGACCTGTCCGACCCGGCCGCGCCCGCGCAGATGGGCGAGCTCCACATGCCGGGCTGGATCTTCCACATGGAGCCGCGGGGCGATCGCCTCGTCGGCTTCGGCTACGACGACACGAACTGGAGCGCGCGGCTCGCCGTCTCGCTCTTCGACGTCAGCGACCTCACGAACCCGACGATGATCAAGCGCGTCTCGTTCGGGACCACCGGCGGGCGCGTCGCCGAGGATCAGGACCGGATCCACAAGTCGGTCCGCATCCTCGACGACCAGGGGATGATCCTCGTGCCGTTCGCGAGCTACGGGTGGTGGAACGACGGCAAGTGCGAGGCCGCGCAGAGCGGCATCCAGATCCTCGACTACGGGCGCGACGAGCTCGCGCTCCGCGGCGTGGCCCCGCAGTGGGGCATGCCCCGCCGCGCGTTCGTCGCGAACGGGCGCCTCCTGGCGATGTCCGACCGGAACGTGTCGAGCTTCGACATCACCTCGCGCGACGCGCCGGTGAAGACGGGCGAGCTCGATCTCTCGAACCCCGCCTACCGCCTCGCCGAGGTCGCGAACCACGTCGCGAGCATCACGAGCGACTGGTGGAGCGGGGAGGCGATGCTCTCGCTCACGCCGAAGGACGACGCCGACGACGCCGCGGTCTCGGGCAAGCTCTCGCTCGCCTCGCTCGCGCCGCCGAGCCAGACCTACTGCTCCGGCGCGAGCGGCTGGGCCTCCTGGTACGAGGCGCGCCTCTTCGCCAACGGCGACACGGTCTACGTGACCTTGCCGGTCTACAGCTACGCGGACAACGTCCGCGGCGGGAAGCTGATCGCCGCGGCGATCGACGTCTCGAACCCGAAGAAGCCGGTCATCGTGGGCAAGACCGAGGCGCTCTTCACCGAGCGCGACCTGTCGAACGGCGGCTACTGGGGCTGGTACGGCGGCGGCTTCTGGGACGGCTGGGCGTTCTGGTCGTACTACCGCGGGCAGCAGGGCTCGCTCGTCGGCTCGGGCCAGGCGGTGGTGCAGCACGGCGCGAAGCTCGCGTACATCGAGAACGACCGCGAGCCGATCGAGATCAAGGACGACGACGGCTACACGAAGCGCTGGGACTTCCGGATCCACCGCCGGATCCACGTCCTCGACTTCACGACGCCGACCGCGCCGAAGACCGACGCGATCGCGCTCCCCGACAGCTTCGGCTCGTCGCCGCTCCACGTCTACCAGGGCGCCGTCCTGACGTCGCGCTGGGTGCAGTCGACCAAGAACCCCGACAAGGTCCGCTTCTTCGTCGACCGCGTCGACCTCGGCGGCGCGACGCCGACGCTCCTCTCCTCGATCAACGTCCCGGGCTCGCTCCTGCTCGTCGACGAGCCGTCGGGCCGGTGGGTCACGACCGACTACCGCGCGACGCGCGTCCCCGCGAACGACTACTCCGACTGCTTCCAGAAGCTCGGCTACACGAGCTGGTTCGACTACGAGGAGCAGCAGTGCATCTCCGTCGCGCGTGACTTCAAGCTCGCGGACGTCGCCGGCACGAAGGTGACGCTCCGCCAGACGATGACGCCGCCGTCGCAGAACATCGCGGGCGTCCAGATCGCCGACGATCGCATCTACGTCACCCGATACGCGCGGTACGACTACTCGCAGTCGACCGCGAGCTCGGGCTCGTACACGCCGCCGAAGGTGCTCGAGGACGGCGGGCTCTGGGCGATCGGCGGCGTCCGCGCCGGCCAGCTCTCGATCGTCAGCGAGATGGCGGGCGACGCCGAATGGCCGCTCGCGGCGCACGGCACGAAGGTCGCGCTCTACTCGCCGGGCGGGCTGGCGATCTACGACACGGCGACGCCGAAGCCGACCCTCGTGTCCGAGGTCAACCTCCGCGGCTGGGGCTACAGCTCCCACGTGCTCATGAGCGACGACCGCGCGATCGCGTCGCTCGGCGAGTGGGGCCTGCAGAGCATCTCCTACTGACGCCGCGGCGGCGGACCGTCGGGATCCGCGCCGGTCAGCCGCCGCTGGCATCCGCGCTGCTCCCGCGGCATGCTGGATCCGTCGATGTCGCGCGCGCTCCGGAGCCTCCTCCTCCTCCTCCTCGTCTTCGTCGCCGGCGCCTTCGTGGCGCTGGCGTGCGGGGAGGAGCCCGCCGCGACGGTCCTCCAGCCGCTCGATTTCACGAGGCCCGAGGGCGAGGCGGGCGACTTCGACCGCAACAGCATCGTCGAGTCGGCGGCGTTCACCGACGTCGAGACCCTCGACCGCCAGTCCGTCCAGCGCTTCCTGGGCAAGACGCCGTACGGGCGGCCGAGCTTCCTCGAGACGTACCAGTCGAACGGCGTCCGCGCCGTCGACGCGATCATGAAGGCGTCGCGGCAGCACCGGATCAACCCGCTCGTCTTCCTCGTCTTCGCCGAGGTCACGCAGGGCCTCGTCGGGGAGCGCAACTACCCGTTCCCCCCGGAGCGCGTCGAGTACGTCTTCGGCTGCGGCTGCCTCCAGGCGAAGAACTGCCTGCCCGCGCTCGCGGGGTTCGACCGTCAGGTCGACTGCCTCGGGCGCGCCCTCCGCGAGGCGATCGACGAGATCAAGGCGAACGAGACGACGGCGACCGGGTGGGGGCCGGACGTGGTGAGCCTGACGCTCGACAACCTCAAGGTCACGCCGGTCGACGACGCGACGGCGGCGCTCTACGACCGCACGCCGCGCGTCGCGGAGGGGGAGGTCGGCGGGACCTGGATCTTCTGGAACGTGTGGAACCACTACACGGTGGCGCTCGACTACATCGGCCCGATCGGCTTCGCGGACGGCCGGTGGATCGGCGAGCCGTGCCTGACCGCCGCGATGTGCAGCGCCGTCGACGGCGCGATCTGCGCGGACAACTACCCGGACGGCCTCTGCACGGTGAGCTGCAACGGGCAGTGCCCGCTCCAGCCGGGGCGGCCCGAGAGCTTCTGCGCGAGGTTCCCCGGAGGCGGCTACTGCCTGCCGATCTGCAACCTCAGCGCCCCGTCCTGCCGCGACGGCTACAAATGCGTGAACGTCGCCGGCGTCGGGTCGGGAGACGTGCAGGCGGTGTGCACGCCGGAGGCCGGCTAGTGTCCGGGTACTAGTCGCCGAGGCCGGCGGCGGGCGGCGGCTCGGTCGCGCGCGCCCTCCGCACGAACGGGGCGATCGTCGGGATCGCCGCGAGGCTGATCTGCCCGCTCGTGAGCAGGCCCTCGTCGGTCGGCCGCTTCGCGAGGTGCTCGCCGACGCGCAAGAACGCCTCGAGGTAGATCCGCTCGCGGCCGAGCCCGGGCGTCGTCCCGTCGCCGCCGCGGTAGGCCCGCTCCGCGACCAGCACGGCCTCGCGCACGCCGAGGCCGTGCTCCGTCACGAGCGCGCTCACGTTCTCGTGGAAGCGGGCGCCGCCGTCCATCGCCTCGACGGCGAGGTGGCGCGCCGCGAGCTCGCGCTTGCGCTTCGGGCCGAGGTAGCCGCCGCGCTCCTCGAGCACGAGCGCGAAGCCCTCCTGGTCGTCGATGCCCCGGGCCGTGCCGATCTGGAAGATCGCGAGCCGGGCCTGCGCCGCGCGGGTGCGCGGGATCGCGTGCGCCTCGATCTCGTGCATGACGGTGCGCTCGACGTCGTCCGTGGTGCACGCGCGCCCGGCCGCGACGAGGATGTGCCGCTCGCCCGTGGCCGCGAGCGCGGCGAGCGAGGGCTGGACGACGACGGCGAAGGGGAGCGTGAGCCGCCCGACCTCCTCGCGCATGCGCGTGAGGAGCGAGCCCGGCACCGGCGCGTCGCTCAGGATGACCTCGCCGCTGCTCGCCTCGGCCGCGCCCTCGCGGCCCTCGTTGATCCACTTGCGCGCGAGGATCGTCGCTTCGCCGGCCTTCGCCGGGTTGGCCGAGCGGAAGCGCGCCCGCGCGAGCGCGCCGAGGACGCCGGTGCCGGCTTCGCTCGCGAGCGCGGCCTCGATCTCGAGCTCGCGCGCACGCTCGGCGTAGAGCAGGCCCACCGGATGCGCTTCGGCCTCGAGCCGCTGGGCGGCGCGCGCGAGCGCCTTGCGGAGCGCGCTGTGATCGCTCCGAGCGTACGACCACCGGGGGGTCGCGATCCGGCCGGCCTCGAACGCCTCGACGAGGCGCGCGCGCTCCTGGGCGGCGTTCCGCGGGACGACCGAGCCGAGCAGCCGGACCGAGCGCACGGCCTCGACGAGGAGCCGCTCGCCGCGGACGAGCCACGGCGGCAGGCCGGCGAGATCTCCCGTCGTGGGGCGCTTTCGGATCGAGGGCCGGAGGCTCATGCCGTCGTCGAGAGTAGACCATCCCGCCGGACGGACGAAAAGGAACGCCGTCGCCGGCGGCCTCGGGCGCCGCGGGGACGTCCGGGTGTCGCGTTCCGCTGCGCGCGCGCCGGCCCCGGTTTTCCCTTACGACTGCGCTTGCAAGCGGGGGCAAGCTCGGGGTACGTGGAGGCGCGGTAAGCCTCGCCCAACGGAAGAGCGAAACGGATGAAGAAGAACTACGTCCTCGACACGAACATCCTTCTCCACGATCCGTACGCGATCTTCCGGTTCGACGACAACAACGTCATCATCCCGATCTACGTCATCGAGGAGGTCGACCAGTTCAAGCGCGAGGGGTCGGAGCGCGGCCGCAACGCGCGCCACGTCGTGCGCCTCCTCGACGACCTCCGCGAGCAGGGCGGCTCGCTCTCCAAGGGCGTCAGCATCAAGTCGGGCGGCATCCTCACCGTCGCCGTCCCGAGCAAGCGCCCCGAGCTGCCGAGCGCGATCGACAAGGCGGCGATGGACAACGCGATCCTCCAGACCGCGTTCGACGTGCGCGAGGCCGACGGCGGGCGCCCGACCGTGTTCGTCACGATGGACACGAACCTCCGCATCCGCGCGGACGCGCTCGGCATGGTCGCGGAGACCTACGAGAACCAGCGCGTCGAGCCCCAGCGCGTCGAGACCGGCGTCACCGACGTCGAGGTCTCCGCCGACGAGATCGACGCGTTCTTCCAGGACGGCAAGCTCCCGGCGCCGCCCCACCTCGTCCCGCCCGAGAAGGGCGAGCGCGAGGGCCGCGAGCGCGGCAACAAGGACGCGGCCGTCTACCTGAGCGCCAACCTCTGCGTGCTGCTCCGCGACCGGGCGAACGCGTCGCACACCGCGCTCGGGCGCTACGACGCCGCGAAGAAGGAGATCGTCGCGCTCCGCACGCCGCGCGAGGGCGTCATCGGCGTCCGCCCGCGCAACAAGGAGCAGAGCCACGCGCTCGACCTCCTCCTCGACGAGAACATCCGCCTCGTCACGCTCGTCGGCAAGGCGGGCACCGGCAAGACGCTGCTCGCGCTCGCGGCCGGCCTGAAGCGCACGGTCGAGGACGGCATGTACACGCGCATGCTCGTCTCGCGCCCCGTCATGCCGCTGGGGCGCGACATCGGCTTCTTGCCGGGCGACGTCGACGAGAAGCTCAACCCGTGGATGCAGCCCATCTTCGACAACCTCGAGTTCCTCTTCTCGAGCGGCACGCGCAAGGGGCCGCGCGCCTACGCCGAGCTGCTCGACAGCGGGCAGCTCCAGGTCGAGCCGCTCACGTACATCCGCGGCCGCTCGCTCCCGCAGCAGTACATCATCGTGGACGAGGCGCAGAACCTCACGCCCCACGAGGTGAAGACGATCATCACGCGCTCGGGCGACGGCACGAAGATCGTCCTCACGGGCGACCCGGGGCAGATCGACAACCCGTACGTCGACAGCGCCTCCAACGGCCTGTCCGTCGCGGCGGACCGCTTCCGCGGCGAGAAGGTCGCGGCGCACATCGTCCTGACGCGCGGCGAGCGCAGCGAGCTCGCCGAGCTCGCGGCCAACCTGCTCTGAAGCCAGCGGCGCGGTGGAGCAGGCGCCGCCGCTCGCGTGGATCCGGGCCGCGCTCGCCGAGGCGGCGGCGAGGCCCGGCCCGTAGCGTGCTCCAAGGGCTGGGCTTCGCGAGTTTCACGTTGCCGATCGCGCGGTGGACCGCCATGATCCGGACATGAAACGGGCGCTCCTCCCGACCGTGCTCGCCGCCGCCGCGCTCGCGGCGACCGGGTGCTCGTCGGCCGGCGGCAGCGCCATCCGCACGGGCCCGGTGCAGCTGCCCGCCTACGCGGGGCCCGTCGCGATCTACGCGATGGGGCAGCCGCCTCCGGGCGCGGTGGACCTCGGCGTCGTCGAGGTCCACGCCTCGCAGCAAGAGGGGAGCGTCGACGCGCTGCTCCCGCAGTTCGTCCGCAAGGTCGCGCAGATCGGCGGCAACGTCGCGGTCATCGACGGGACGCGCGCGCGCTTCGAGCTCGCCGGGCGCAGCCACGTCGAGACGTTCTATTACACGTGCGGCACCGGCGCGACCTGCGCCGGGACACGTGTGTATTCTACAAATGACGAGATCATGACCGTCTCCATGTACGGCCGCGCGATGACGACGCAGCTGCCGGGCGCCTCGGGGCCGCCGCTCATCCCGCCCGGCCCGCCGCCGGCGGAGAGCCCGAACGACGCGCCGGCGCCGGAGCGCGCGCCCACCCCGGAGAGCGCGCCGGCGCCGGAGAGCGCGCCCGCCCCGGAGAGCGCTCCGGCGCCGGAGAGCGCGCCCGCCCCGGCCGACGACGACTTCGGACGGCGCCGATGAGCGACGGACGCGCGCCGCTCGCCCTCGTCGCGTTCGCGCTGGTCGCGTCGGCGTGCGGCCACACCGAGACGCACCAGGCGCTATTGCGCGCGCCCGCGCCGCCGACGGGCAAGACCGTCGAGCTCTACATGGCCGATCAGCCGCTGCCCGAGCGCCCGTACTACGAGATCGCCCTCGTCCAGGCGATCGGCTTCGGCGACGAGGCGCACCCCGAGGACGTCGCGAAGGCGCTGACCGACAAGGCCGGGCGTCTCGGCTGCGACGCCGTGCTCCGCGCGTTCATCGACCAAGGCTATTCGCGCGCGCACGCCAGCGGCGTGTGCGTGAAGTGGCTCGGCCCGGGACCGGCGGCTCCGGCGCCCGCGCTGCCGCCCGATCGCGGCGCGAACCCGCCGCCGCCGGCGCTGCGGCCGGCGCCCGCGCCGAGGATCGAGCCGCTGCCGTCGGGCGGACCAGGGCAGGGCGGCGGGAGATAGGCCCGCCGTCCCCGACGCTCTTGCGAACGCGAGGGCCTTGTCGCATCGTTCGCTTCATGCACGATGAGCTCGACCGCACGACGGAGTCTCCGGCCGTCTCGTCCACGCGCCCGGCGACGCCGACGCGTCTGGAGATGCTCGACGTGGCGGGCGCCATCGCCGCCGCCGAGAAGGGCGCGGGCAGCCGCGTCCTCGGCGACACGACCGAGAACGGCGACCTCGCCCACGCCATCCTCGAGGCGTGCTCGCTCGCCGACAAGAGCACGCGCGCGACGGTGATCGCGCCCGTCGAGCGGCTCGCGTCGGCGCGTGACGCGATGCGCCGCGCGGCGAGCGCCCGCCTCGGGATCGTCGCGCACGCGATCGCCGGTCACGGCGCCGAGGAGCTCGCGGCGCTGACCGACCTGGGCTGGGGAGTCCTCTCCGCGGCGGGGCCGGAGGACTCCTTCGATCTCACGCTGGTCGCGCGGCGCGCGGCCGAGGACTCGGGCGTGCCGTTCGTCGTCGTCCACGGGCTCGGCCGCGCGCAGCACGCGGCCGGCCGCGCCGCGGCGATGGTCGGCGTCCCGGAGGACAAGGCCGTCCAGGCGTTCGTCGGTCCGGCGGCGCGCGCGCGCTCCAAGGCGGACGGCGCCCGCGCCGCCGCGGGCGATCGCGCGTTCGCCGAGCGCGCTCCGTTCGCGCTCGGCGCGGCGCTGCGCGAGTACGGCGCGGTCTCGGGGCGCCGCCACGACACGTTCGACAAGATCCCGCTCGGCGAGTCGCCGCTCGTCCTCGTCGGGCTCGGGCCCGTCGGCGACGCGCTCTTCCACGCGACCGGCGAGCTCCGCGCGCGCGGCTACGACGTCGGCGCGGTCCACGTCACCTCGCTCCGACCGTTCCCCGGGCCGCGGCTCGTGAAGGCGCTCGCGCGCGCGCTCGCGATCACGGTGCTCGAGCCCGCCGACGAGCCGCTCGCGCAAGGCGGCCTGCTCGCGCGCGAGTTGAAGTCCGCGTTCACCGACGCGATCACCTGGGCCCCCGGGTTCCCCGGCATCGGCCGCATCCCGAAGCTCTTCGTCGGCGCGACGGGGCCGGCGTTCGACGTCGCCGATCTCGCGGCCGTCTGCGAGAACATGCTCGCCGACGAGCGCGGCCGCCGCGTCTTCTCCTTCATGGACGTGGAGCACTCGCTCCCGCGCGCGACGCGCGCGCCGGAGGCCCCCGCGCCGTCCGGCGAGCCGCGGCCCGAGCGCGAGATCGCGATCCGCTTCGTCCTCGACGACGTCGCCGCGGCGGAGGCCGTGCTCCGCGCGGTCGGCGCGTCGCTCGCGAGCGGCGTCGGGCTCCGCGCGCACGGGATCGTCACGGCGACGACGCCCGGCGCCGGCGCGCTGGTCGACGTCCTGGCCTCGCGCGATCACGCGCGGGGAGGGATGGCGCGCCGCGCTCCTCGGCTGGTGATCGCGACCGAGCGCGGCGTCGCGAGCGCCGGCGCGGTCGTGCCGCTGCCCGACGGCGCCGTCCTCGGCGTCCTGGGCGCCGACCCGAGCGGCGTCCTGCCGGAGGCCGCGCGCACCGTCGTGCGCGAGCGTCGCGCGCTCTGCCTCTCGCGCGCTCGGCGAAGGTGGAGCCCACCCCGACGTCGCTGGCGGCCGTCGCTGCCGGACGCGGCTCCGCGGCGGTCGCCTCGCGTGCGCTCAGGTCCCCGCTCGACGGAGGCGCCGCCGCGCGGCTCGTCGGCGAACCTGCCGGGCGCCGCGCAGAGGCGACCGGAGGTGGCGCGGCGCGCCTTCGAGGCGACGCGCGACGTCCTCTCCGCGCCGCGCGACGAGCCCGATCCGGGGAGGCCCGTCGGCGTGGCCTGATCCGCGCGCCGCCGCGTGCTAGATTCGACGGCGAGCATGCGGTCTCCGAGCTCGCAGCGACGCCTGATCGTCCTCGCGTTCGCGCTCCCGATCCCACTCGCGTTCGCCGAGGACGCGGCGCCGCCGGGGCGGTCCGCGACGAACGCGGCCTCGGCGGGCGAGGCGGCCGGCGCGAACGCGGCCGCCGGAGCGAACGCGAAGGCCGCGGAGCCCCCGCCGAGCCCGGATCTCGACGGCGACGGCGAAGAGCCGGATCACGCCCCGCCGTCCGCGCCCGCGTCGAAGCACCCCGCGGTCGTCCGCGTCGCGACGGTGACCAAGGACGGCATGGTGCGGATCCCCGGCGGACGCTTCACCATGGGATCCGACGACACGAAGGCGCCGCCGAACGAGCGGCCCGCGCGCGTCGTCGTCGTGTCGCCGTTCTGGATCGACAAGACCGAGGTGACCGTCGGCGCCTACCGCGCCTGCGTCGAGCGCGGCGGCTGCCCGAGGCCCGCGCGGACGAGCGCGTCGTGCACCTACGACCTCGGCGACGCGATGCTCCCCGTCTCGTGCGTCCCCTGGACGAGCGCGCAGGCGTACTGCGCCGCGATGAACAAGCGGCTCCCCCGCGAGGTGGAGTGGGAGCTCGCCGCGCGCGGCACGTCCGCGAGCAAGTACCCGTGGGGCGGGGGCGGCGCCTCCGGCTGCGGCACGGCGGTCACGCTCGCGAGCGAGAAGACGCAGCGGAGCTGCAGCGGCAAGAGGCCGGCGCGCGTCGGGAGCCGCCCCGGGGGCGCGAGCCCCTACGGGCTCCACGACATGAGCGGGAACGTCGAGGAGTGGGTCGCGGACTGGTACGGGGAGGCCGTGTCGGACCTCTCTCCCCGCGCGGGAGCCAGCCACGTGCTCCGCGGCGGCGGCTGGCTCAGCCTGCCCTCCCAGGCCAAGACGACGAGCCGCAACTGGGGCTCCGCCCGCGAGATGGGACCGAACGTCGGCTTCCGCTGCGCCAAGGACGACTAGGCAGAGGCGACCCGCCGGGGACGACCCGCCAGGGACGACGCCGAGCCTGTCCGGCACCGCGGCGCGGTCCGATTGACCCCATCGGACGATTCGACTAATCCCCCGATTCTTCGCCCGAACTCCGGCTCCCACCGGGGGCTTTGCAGGGGCGGAGCCGGAGCTCGTCGGATGTCCCTCTACTTCTTCCAGAACGTCCAGCCCAAGCAGGGCACGCCAGGCACGACCCAGGAGGTGCCCGCCGGCGCCCCCGCCCAGCAGAGCCCGCCGGGCGGCAGCATGATCACGATGCTGCTCCCGTTCCTGATCCTGGTGCCGTTCCTCTTCATGAGCTTCCGGCGCCAGAAGAAGGAGCAGGAGGCGCGCAAGAACCTCAAGAAGGGCGACAAGGTCGTCACGCAGGCCGGCCTCATCGGCGAGCTCGTCGAGCTCGACGAGCGCATCGCGAAGGTGAAGATCGCGCCGGGGACGACGGTCCAGGTCCTCGCGAGCGCGGTCTCGTCGTTCGAGGCGCAGGCCGCCACGAAGACGGACAAGGAGCTGTCCGACCTCAAGGAAGCGAAAGCGACCGCAGACAAGAAATGAACCTGCGCCACCGGCGGTTCGGCTACCTGTCTCCGTCAGCGTCGAAAGCGGGCCCAACTCGATGACCAGCTCTCAGCGAAACTCCCTCATCGTCATCGCCGTCTCCGGCGCTGCCGGTTACGCCTTCTACCGCGCCGACAACTTCTGGGGCGTCGTCCTCATGGGGCTCACCGTGATCTGGGCGCTCGTCACCGCGCTGCCGATCATGGACAGCGCGTGGCGCATCAAGGTGGGCTTCGTCGCGGCCGTCTTCTTCGGCTCGATCGTCGTGCTCCTCCCGACGTTCGAGGACCTCAGCCGGACCAAGGACGGTCACGCGCGCTTCCGCTGTCCCCAGTACGTGCGCGACAACATCACGTTCGGCGTCGTCAAGGGCCTCGACCTCCAGGGAGGCCTGCGCCTGGTCTACACCGTCGAGGTCGAAGAGGCCCTGCGCGACAAGCGCGACAAGTTCGCGGACGAGATGCGCCAGGAGCTGGCGACCGCCTACAAGATCCACGAGGGCGAGGGGCTCCTCAAGCAGCCGGAGCTCAAGCTGCTCGACGAGAAGGTCCACATCTACACGCCGGAGAGCGCGGTCCTGCGCATCAAGTTCAAGGACCCCGCCGACGTGAAGATGATCGACGATCGCTTCCAGAAGAAATTCGCCCAGGAGCTCGCTCAGATGAAGAGCGGCGAGGGCGAGGTCGCCTTCAAGCTGCGCGCCGAGGTCGAGACCCAGACCCGCGAGCGCGCGGTCACGCAGGCGAAGGACACCGTCAACCGCCGCGTCGACGAGCTCGGTCTCCGCGAGGCGAGCGTCACGACGCGCGACGAGGACATCATCGTCGAGGTGCCCGGCTCGAACCGCGCCCAGTTCGAGGAGATCAAGGAGATCATCCGCAAGACCGCCCGCCTCGAGTTCAAGATGGTGGACGACGAGGCGGACTTCTTCGGCAAGGTCGACGAGAAGACCGTCCCCGAAGGCATCGAGATCCGCATCGAGAACGCGCCGCTCGGCGAGGTCAACGGCCAGAAGCAAAGCGCCCGTCGCCAGTTCTTCTCGATCAAGATCCCGGCCGAGCTCGACGGCAAGAGCACCAAGGAAGACGAGGTCGCTCGCATCAAGGCGATGCAGATCGCGCTCGACAAGCTGAAGGACTTCGTCAAGACGCTCGACGTCCCGGACGACCACACCGTCGGCTACGAGAAGACCGAGGACTACGACCCCGACACCGGCCACTCGACCGAGGACGGCTGGCGGACGTTCTACCTCCGCAGCCGCGCGGACGTGACGGGCGAGTACATCACCGACGCCCAGCGCGCGATCGACCAGAAGAGCGGCGTGCCCGAGGTGTACGTCGCGATCACCTTCAGCCCGGCGGGCGCCGATCGCTTCGAGCAGATCACCGGCGACAACATCAACCGCCGCTTCGCGATCATCCTCGACGACACGATCAACTCCGCGCCGGTCATCCGCTCGAAGATCGGCGGCGGCCGCGCGAGCATCACGATGGGCGCGGGCGATCCGGATCAGCAGCTCAAGTCGGCCGAGAAGCTCGAGATGGTGCTCCGCTCGGGCGCGCTCCCGGCGCCGATCCAGCTGTCGAACGAGTCGATCATCGGCCCGACGCTCGGCGACGACGCGATCGCGAAGGGCGCCATGGGCGCGGTCGCGGGCGTGGGGCTCGTCCTCGCCTTCATGCTCCTCTACTACCGCGGCTCCGGCTTCGTCGCCGACGCCGCCGTCGTCTTCAACCTCCTGCTCCAGCTCGCGATCCTCGCGTCCTTCAGCGGCACGCTGACGCTCCCCGGCATCGCGGGGCTGGCGCTCACGGTCGGTATGGCCGTCGACGCGAACGTCCTCATCAACGAGCGCATTCGCGAGGAGCTCCGCGCGGGGCGCAGCATCCGCGCGGCGGTCGACGCGGGCTACGACAAGGCTTTTTCGGCCATCGTCGACGGCCACGTCACGATCTTCATCTCCGGCCTCATCCTCGCGCAGTACGGCACCGGCCCGGTCAAGGGCTTCGCCATCACCCTCATCATCGGCATCATCGCCAGCCTCTTCACCAGCGTCTTCTGCACCCGCCTCGTCTTCGAGTACTGGGTGCGTGGAGCGAAGGTGAAGCGCCTCAGCGTCGGCGCGGAGTTCTGAGGGCGAAGGTGAATTCGTCTCGAGAGGCGACACCTCTCGAATGAAGAGAGACCGAACCGGAAAGACACATGGAGTTCTTCAAGTCTCACAAGGTCTACGACTTCATGCGGGTGAGGAGATACTGGATCTCCTTCTCCATCGTGCTGACGGTCGTGTCGGTCATCCTGCTCTACTACCCGGGCCCGAACTACGGCACGGACTTCCGCGGGGGCACGGAGATCGAGGTCGCGTTCTTGAAGCCGGTCGACGGCGGCAAGATCCGCGACGCGGTCACCGCCTCGGGTCAGTTCTCCGAGCCGGACGTCGTCCAGGTCCAGACGCAGGACGATTCGTCCCAGTTTCTCATCCGCGTCCAAGAGATCAGCACGGTCGACGACACGACGAAGGAGGCCTTGAAGAAGGCGCTCTGCCTCGGCGTCGAGGGCGACGACGAGTCGACCTGCCCGAAGGAGGCCCGCGCGACCGAGGTGAAGTTCAGCGCCGGCGGCGACAAGCTCAGCGTGCGCTACGACGCCGATCCCGACCTCGAGAAGGTCAAGACGCAGGTGCTCTCCGTCCCGAACGTCACGCTCCGCGTCTCGGACAAGAACCCGCAGATCGTGAACAAGCGCGATCACCGCGTCGAGATCCAGCTCCAGAGCAAGGGCGACCAGCTCATGGACGTCCTCCGCAAGGAGCTCGGCGCCGACGTCGTCCCCGACCACGCGCTCCGCGTCGAGTGGGTCGGCCCGAAGGCCGGGAAGCAGCTCCGCGACAGCGCGCGCAACGCGGTCGCGCTCTCGATCGTGTTCATCATGATCTACCTCGCGTTCCGCTTCGACCTGCGGTTCGCGCCCGGCGTCGTCCTCGCCTGCACGCACGACGCCGTCGTCGTCCTCGGCGCGTTCGTCGTGACGCATCGCGAGGTCACGCTGTCGACCATCGCCGTCGTGCTCACCATCGTCGGGTATTCGATGAACGACACCGTCGTCGTCTACGACCGCATCCGCGAGAACCTCGGCAAGCACCGCGGCAAATCGTTCGGCGAAATCATCAACATGAGCGTCTCGGAGACGCTCTCCCGGACGATCCTCACGTCGGGCGCGACCATGCTGTCGGTCCTCGCGTTCTTCGTCTGGGGCACCGGCGTCATCAAGGACTTCGCCTTCGGCATGGTCGTCGGCATCGTCGCCGGCACGTACTCCAGCATCTACGTCGCGGCGCCGCTGACCGAGTGGATCGACAAGCGCCTCGGCCGGCCCGGCAGCACGAAGAGCGTCAAGAAGCGGCTGAGCGCGAAGCCGGCCTGATCGGCGCGCAGCGCGGCCCGCGGCCACGCGTCTCCGCGCCGCGGCGACCTCTCGGAGCTCAGCCGTTTGTGACGGCGCACCTCCGGAAACGTGGTATGAGCGGCCCGCGCCGGGCGTCGAGCCCGGCCGCACGAAGGAAGGGGTCGCCGTGAAGAAGCTCGGGCTCGTCGTGTTCGCCGTCACGCTGCTCGGTGCGAGCCCGCCGGTGGACGTCCGCGCCGCAGCCGGCGACCTCGCCACGGAGCGCCGCGTCCACGGCGTGATCACGTCGATCGAGCCCGCGAAGCTGACCATCGCGAGCGCCCAGCACGCCGTGACGGGGCGGATCGATCCGGCCCGCACGAAGGTGACGCTGAACGGGCGCCCCGCGAGGCTCGCCGATTTGAAGCTCACCGACCGCGCGCGGGGCGAGCTCTGCCTCGACGACGTCTGGCTCGCGATCGACACGCGCTGACCGGCGGCGGCGCGCGCTGACCGGCGCGACGCTGGTGGTTGGGCTGCGCGCCGCGAGTTGGTAGATTGTGCCCGGCGACGCGCCCGGGGCAGCCGGGACCGCGCTCGCGTGCCATGACCCAGGCGCCGCTCATCCACTTCAACCACATCAAGAAGGCCTTCGGTCCGAAGGTCGTCTACAACGGGCTGGAGTTCGCCATCTACCGCGGCGAGACCGTGACGATCCTCGGGCCGTCGGGCAGCGGCAAGAGCGTCATGCTGAAGATGCTGATCGGCCTGCTCGAGGCCGACAGCGGCGCCATCTTCTTCGACGGCCGCGACGTGACGAAGATGACGGAGCTCGAGCTCTACGAGGTCCGACGTCGCGTCGCCTACCTCTTCCAGGGCGCCGCGCTGTTCGACTCGCTCAGCGTCGGCGAGAACGTGGCCTACGGCCTCCGCGAGCAGAACTGGAACACGATGTCCGACGAGGAGATCCGGCGTCGCGTCGCCCAGTCCCTCGAGAGCGTCGGGCTCCCCGGGATCGAGGAGATGCGCCCGAGCGATCTCTCCGGCGGCATGAAGAAACGTGTAGGCCTCGCCCGCACCCTGGCGCTGCAGCCCGAGGTGCTGCTCTACGACGAGCCCACCACCGGCCTCGATCCGATCAACACGGCGCGCATCAACAACCTGATTCGCGGCATCAAACGGGCGCTGAACCTGACCAGCGTGGTCGTCACCCACGACATGGGCACGGCGTTCTCCGTCTCGGACCGCATCGTGATGCTCGGAAAAGGACGCTTGATGATGGAGGGGACGCCGGAAGATTTCCGCCGCACGCAGAATCCCTACGTACGTGACTTCATCGACGGCAAGGCGCCGGAGGTGGAGGACGTCTCCGTGCTACTCTCGACGTCGTGAGTGCCAAAGCCCGAACGCTCAAGGTGGGGGTGTTCGTCTTCATCGGGCTCGTCCTGTCGACGATCGCCGTCTTCACGATCGGCGAGAACTGGCGCGTCTGGGACCGGAAGGTGAAATACCGCGCCGCCTACGACGACGTCGTCGGGCTTCGGCCCGGCTCGGTCGTCCGCATGGGCGGCATCGACATCGGCTCGGTCGACGCGGTGGAGCACGGCAAGGACGCCGACGACCACAAGGTCTACGTCACCCTCTCCGTCGCGCGGACGGAGGCCGGGCGCATCCGGAACGCGACCGTCGCCACGATCGAGGGCAAGGGCCTCCTCGGCGACAAGATGGTGCAGCTCGCCTGGGACAAGAAGACCGCGGACGAGCAGCGAAAGCAGGGGAAGGACCCGAACGCCGTCGTGACGCCCGACGGGTGGCTCGTCACGGCGACGCCCCCCGATCTCATGGCGGACGCCCAGGGCGCCGTCCAGAGCGCGAAGGCCTCGCTCGAGAACATCCAGCGCGTGACGGAGGGCATCGCCGACGACCGCTTCAAGGAGGACCTCCAGGGCACGGTCCACGCGCTCCGCGAGATCCTCGAGGGCGTCTCGCAGAAGGACGGCGTCGCGCACCGGATGATCTTCGACGCCGAAGAGGCGAAGCGCGTCGATCGGATCCTCGCCAACCTCGAGGTGACCACCTCCAACCTGGCGCGCGTGAGCGCCGACGCCCGCGACGTGAGCGGCCGCGTGAAGAGCGGGCCGGGCCTCGCGCACACGGTGATCTACGACGATCAGCTCGCGCAGGGGATGACCGGGACGATGGTGGAGCTCCACAAGAGCCTCGAGGCCGTCCGCACCGGCAACGGCCTGGCGCACGCGGTGGTCTACGGGGACGACCAGACGCAGCACCTGATGGGCAACGTCAACGCGATGAGCGACGACCTGCGCGAGATCGTCGCCAACATGAAGGCGGGCCGCGGCACCGTGGGGGCGCTCCTCGTCGATCCGACGGTCTACGAGGACATCAAGAGCCTCGTCGGCAACGTCGAGCGCAACCAGGTCCTCCGCGCGCTCGTCCGCTACTCGATCAAGCAGAACGAGGACAAGCCGCGCGTCGAGGTCAAGACGGACACGCCGCAGCCGACCACGACGCCGACGCAGCAGAAGGCCGGCAACTGACGCGCGTCAACGCGCGAAGGCGCTCGCGGTCTTCTCCGCCAGCGCGCGCACGGTGAGCGGGGCCGAGCCCTCGGTCTTGTTGTTCACGAGGACGAAGCCCTCCTCGCAGCCCGCCTCGGCGGCGGCGCGCAGGATGTCGACGACGTCGTCGCGCATCTCGGGCTGCGGCTCGCGCAACCGGTCGAACGGCGCGAACTCCGCCCTCCGCGTCGCGTAGCGCGTGTACGGCGGCATCGTGAGGCGCACGACCGTGAACGGCGCCGTCAGGGCCCGGGCGCGGAGCTGCTCGCGGAGCGGCGGCATCGCCGTCCAGTAGGTGAACACGTGCGCGGCGCCGTTCGCCTGCAGCATGTCGACCCAGCGCGCGCCGAACAGCTCGGCGTTGCGGAGCTCGAACGCGTAGCGGTGCCCGGAGGGGAGGCGGGAGACGAAGTCGTCGACGCGGGCGACGAGCGCGCGCGCGTCGAGCGCGCCGGGGGGCATCGGCGTCAGCTCGAAGACGAACGGCCCGGCGTCGCCGGCGAACGAGCGGCGGTAGGGAGCGAGCACCTCGGTCTCGAAGCGCGCGGCGTCGAAGAAATGCGGGTTCTTCATGCCCGCGCGGGCCCCGTAGCGCGGATGCCGGGGGAAGACCGCGGTCGTGATCTCGTCCCAGACCTTCGAGAGCACGCGGAAGCGCGGGAGCTCGGGCGCCTTCTCGCGCGCGACGCCGAGCTGGGCCCCGTAGCCGGCGAGGTCCGCGTCGCCGAGGGGGCCGTAGTAGCTCCGATCGAGGCTGACCGCGCGGAGGAGCGGATGCTGCGCGTACGCCTCGAGGCCGCCCTCCACGAGCGCGCTCTCGGTCGGCTTGCCCTTCCAGACGATGCCGGCCCAGCCCGGGAACGACCAGCTGCTCGTGCCGAAGCGGACGAAGCGCGGGAGCCGCGCGGCGAGCGCTCGGTCCTCGTCGGTCACGTGCGGCTCGACGAGGCCGCTCCGCCTCGACGGGCCGTCGCCGTCGCCGCCGAACAGAGAGAGCTGTCCTCCCATGCGCCGTCGGGCTCCTCGGGCCGCTCACGCCGATCGGCGGGGCGCGACCTCTACCAGAGGAGGCCGGCGAGCGGGCGCGAGCGGGCGCTCGGGCTCCTCCCGCCGGCGGGTGAGGGGTTCTCCCAGTAGCGATCCGTCGCGCCCTGGCGCGTGACGGTGAGGCGCAAGAAGTCGATCTCGAGGAGCGCGACGACCCCGCGCGCCTGGGCGTCGTCGCCGGCGACGCGGAAGAGCTCGCCGCCGACGGCGAGCTGCAGGCCCCACGGCGCGCCGCCGATCGCCATCGCCGAGATCGGCCACCGGCCGTACTCCCCGCGGCCGAACGAGCGCCACATGGGCCCGGCGTCGAGCGCGAGCCCCCACTGTCCACGCGCGAAGCCCCCGGTCGCGAAGCGCGCCGAGAGCCCGAGGTCCGTGCCCAGCGAGAAGTACGTGGTGCTGCGGAGGACCCCGCCGACGACGAAGCTCTTCGTCGGATCGCTGCCGACGCCGAGCGTGAAGCTGGCGCTCGCGGCGTCGGCGTAGCTGCCGGTGCTCTCGTTGCGCTTCAGCCCGTAGCCGCCGCCCGCGGAGAGCCACGAGGACACGTCCGCCGAGGCGCCGTTCGCATGCATCATGCATACGGCGCCGAGCGCGATCGCGGAGCACGTGCGCGGTCCCCAGCGGCGGGGGCGGAGGCTCACGCCGATGTGGGCGTGGATGGGCGTCGGCGCGAGCATGTCGGCTGCTGGAGGTACCGCGCTGGGCGCCTTTCCGCAAGGTGCTAGGTTTGTGCGCGATGCACGCCGCGCGGCCACGTCTTCGCTGGGGCGTCCACGCCCGAGACGCAGGGATCGTCTTGGCGGCGATCCTGGCGTCCGGCACCGGCGACGCGTCGCCCGGCGCCGCCGCGCGCGTCGGCCTCCGCGAGCCGCGCGTCGCCGCGCGCGGACCGGCGCGCCCGCTCGCGCGTCCGCCGAAGCCGCCGGCGCCGCCGAAGGTCGCCTGGGCGTCGGCGCTGCCGGCGATCTCCGTGAAGAACCGCAACACGAACGCGCAGGCCAAGATCCGCCTCTACGCCGACGACGGCACGATCGATCGCGACGCGCTCTGCGCGTTCATGCGCGTCGCGGCGAGCGCTCCGGACCCGTCGAGCCAGGAGATCGCCGAGCCGCTCGACGCGCGGCTCGTGCAGCTCGCGTTTCGGGCCGCGTACCACTTCAAGGGCGCGCCGATGGTGCTCGTGAGCGCGACGCGGAAGGGCGCGCACGGCAAGCACGGCACCGGCGACGCGCTCGACTTCCAGCTCGTCGGCGTCCGCGCGGCGGCGCTGGCCGCCTACGCGCGCAGCTTCCCGCGCGCGGGCGTCGGGATCTACACGCACCCGAAGACGCAGTACATCCACCTCGACGTCCGCGAGCAGAGCTTCCATTGGCTCGACGGCTCTCCGCCGGGGGTGACGTGGCGCGAGCGCAGGCTCGCCGATCGGACGCAGCCGAAGCGCGACGCCGCCTACGCTCGGGTGCTCGACCTGCCCGAGGTCGCGAGCAAGTAGCGCGGCCTCAGCCGAGCCGCTGGCGGCGCGCGTCGGCCTGGACGAGACGGACGCGCTCGACGACGCGCGCGATCGAGTCGTCGTGGAACAGGAGGGTGTTGTGCCCGCAGCGCGGGAGCACGACGACGTCGCCGCGCGGGAACACGGCGCTCTCGGCCGGCACCACGACGAGGTCGCCCTCGCCGACGACGGACGTGTGGGGCACATCGTGCTCGTGCGCGCGCGCGCGCAGGCGGGCGAGGAGCGGGCTCGTGCGCCCGAGCTCGCGCCCGACGAGGAACGGGAACGGGTGGGCGCGCGCGGTCCCGCCGAACGGCGAGCCGAGCGAGATCGTCTGGGTGACGCGCGCGTGGCCGCCGAGCTCTTGCACGTACCAGCGGACCACGAGCCCGCCGAGGCTGTGGCCGACGAGGTGAACGCGGCAGCCCGCGGGGACGCGCTCGACGATCTTCGCGAGGCTCCGCGCGATGCGGTCGATGCCGACGCCGGGCGCGTGCGTGAAGCTCGCGACCTTCGCGCCGGTCTTCTCGACCAGCGTGCGCTTCATCGGGCGCCACACGCCCGCGCTCGCGAAGAAGCCGTGCACGAGCACCACGACGTCGTCCTCGTGCTCGAGCTCGCGCGGCACCACCGGGACGAGGTCGCGCGGCATGAGCACGACCTCGCGGAGCGTGGAGAGCGTCTCCGTCACTTGAGCCCTGAGCGACGCGCGCAGTCCGGCGTCGGTCGGAGAAGGGCCAAGGAAGGGCGGCATGTCGTCGAGCGGCGGCATGGTGACGTCCTTGTGTCTTCCAAGAAGCACGATCCGTGCGAGCGCGTCCAGCATTCTGCTAAAGCTCGATCGCTCGATGTCCGTCCTCCCCGTGAGCCCACCCCGTCCCTTCTCGACCTACGCGATCACCGTCGACGTCGCCGACGCCGACATCGACGAGCTCGGCCACGTCAGCAATATCGCGTACGTGCGATGGATCCAGGACGTGGCGATCGCGCACTCGACGGCGGTCGGGCTCGACTTCGCGGCCTACCGCAGGCTCGGAGGCGTCTTCTTCGTCCGGCGCCACGAGATCGACTACCTGCGTCCGGTCCTACGCACCGACCGCCTCGAGGTGCGTACGTGGATCGACAGCGCGACCGGCGTGAAATGCGTGCGCGCGACGGAGATCGAGAACCAGGACGGGGCGATCGTCGCGCGCGCGCGGACGACGTGGGGCTACGTCGAGCTCGCGCGCGGCCGGCCGGTCCGGATCCCGGACGCCGTCCGCCGCGCGTTCGAGCTGAACGGCCCCGGCGGCGAAGGCGCGGCCCCGCCCGGCGAGGGGGCCGACGAGCCGAGCTGATCGCGCGCCGAGGCCGCGCCATCGCGTCAGCGCGCGACGGCGTCCGCGCGCTCGATCCAGACGTGGTAGTCGCGGTACCCGCCGCCGCGCGCCTCGAGCGTGACGCGCTCGCCCGCGGCGACGCCGTCGATCGTCGCCGTCCCGGCGCGCCAGGCGCCGTCGCGCGGCGGCTCGAGGACGAGCTCCGTCGTCGCGCGCGCCGTCCGGACGACGACACCCCGCGCGCCGCCGTCGACGCGGACGCGGACGACGAGCGGGCCGCTCGCCCCGCGCTTGACGACGAACGACTCGCGCTCGCCGTCGGGGATCGTGCGCCCGCCGTCGAAGCGCCGCACGCCGGCCGCGTCGGAGAGCACGTCGAGCGTCGTCCAGCCGCCGTGGGGGAGGGGAGGCGCGTAGCCGTGTTCGGCCTCGTCGACGACGTCGCCGACGTCGATCTCGTCGACCAAGGCCGCCGTCGCGCGCGCGCCGGCGCGCGGCGCGTCGAGCGCGCTCCAGTCGGCCCGGTAGATCGCCTTCGTAGGACCGCCGCAGATGACGTTGTCCTCGATGGTGACGCGATCGATCTCCGTGCCGAACCGCGACGTGAGCGCGCCGAACCAGTTCGGGTAGAGCGCGAGGTGCGTCGGCCGGTCGGCCGGATCGAGGCGCTCGATCAGCTCGATCGTCGCGGCCTCGCCGTGCACCGCGGCGCGCGCGAACGGGACGCGCCGGTAGCCGCCGAGCCCGAGCGCGTCCACCGCCGCGCGGCCCGACACGTACGGGATCGCGCCGGCGTCGCCGAGGAGCACGCGCGCGCCTTCGGGCAGGCGCGCGACGCGCTCGCCGACCTCGACGTGCTGATCGCGGATGTTCGCGCTCGCCGCGCGGAAGTGGCGGACCTGCCCCGGGACCTTCGCGGCGCCGATCGCGATGACGAAGAGGCCGACCGCGGCCGCGACGGGGGCGCCGCGCCGGGCGCGCGCGATCGCGGAGACGCCGAGCGCGGCCGCGATCGCGACGAGGACGAGGCCCGGGGCGTAGTAGCGGAAGTTGTGGTGCGGCGCGTTCCCGTTCCACGAGACGAGCAGCGTCCAGCCGATCGCCGACGCGACGCACGCGCCCGCGATCGCGCGGTGCTCGCGGCGCGCGAGGCCCAGGAGCGCGAGCGCGGGCAGCGCCGCCCCGAGCGCCGGCGTGACGGCGAGCTCGCCCCGCACGACCTTCACCCAGAACGTGACGAGGTTCTCGGCGAACACGCGCGCGCGGTCGACGTCCGACAGGTACGGGTTCGACGAGAGCAGCTTGAGCTGCGCGCCGGCCGAGCGCGCGTCGCCCGTCGCGGCGAGGTTGGAGCCCGCCACGGCCAGCGTCGCGAGCGCTCCGGGGAGCGCCACGCGGAGGGCGGCCGCGAGGCCCGATCTCCGCCCGGCCGCGCGCGCCGCGGCGATCGCGAGGACGGCGACGACGACGGCGGCCTCCGGGCGAAGGAGGACGAGCGCGGCCCCCCAGGCGCCGAGCCGCCACTGCCTCCTCTCGCGCGTCTCGCCGCGGCGTCCGCCCGCCTCTTCGAGCGCGACGAGCGCGCGGCCGAGCGCGGCCGCGAAGAGCGCGACCTCCATCCCGCTGAAGAGCGCCCAGTCGACGACGCCGAGCGAGAGCGGGAGGAGCGCGAGCGCCCACGCGAGCCACGCCGGGCACGGCCGCACGAGCCGCCGCACCGCCCCGAGGAGCGAGGCGACGGAGGCCACCGCGACGATCGCCGCCCAGAGCCCCAGCGCGCGGCCGCGGAAGCCGACCAGCCAGCCGGCCGCCAGCACCACCGCGTAGAGCGGCGACGTCTCGCCCGACGAGTAGCCCTGGCCCGGGATCCACTCGAACGGGTGCCCCTGCGCGAGCGAGCGCGCGAAGTCGAAGTGGATGTAGACGTCGTCGAGCGGCGCCGGGAACCAGCCGCGACCGGCGTCCCGCGCGGGGATCCAGAACGCCGCGCCGGCCGCGCCCGCGAGCGCGGCCGCGACGAGCGATCCACCGCGGCTGCGGTCCGTGATCGATGCGAAGAGCCGAGGCATTGGCGGTCGACCGGGCGGCATGCTAGCTCGCGGTGCCATGGATCGCGACGCCGCGCACTGGGCAGCCGTCGAAGAGGCGACCGAGCTCCTTCACGAGGAGCGCTTCCGGGAGGCGCTCGAGGTGCTGCGCGACGTCATCCGCCAGGACCCGGAGAACCCGTACGCGTTCTTCTTCCTCGGCCAGGCGCTCTACGAGGTCGGCGAGCTCCAGCCCGCGCGCGACGCGTACCGCGCGTCCCTCCGGCTCGCCCCCGAGCACCTCGGCGCCCGCGTCGCGCTGGTCCACGTGCTCCGCAAGCTCGGCGAGACGCGCGACGCCGTCTCGGAGGGCCTCGTCGCGCTCGAGCAGGCGCCGACGGACGGCGACGCGCTCTACGCGCTCGGCCTCGCGTACCTCGCGCGCGGCGACAACGTCGCGGCGCGCCGGCACCTCGAGGCGTTCCTCCGCGCGAACCCCGAGCTCGAGACGAGGATCGAGGTCGAGGGCCTGCTCGCGGCGATGGAAGGCCCGGGCCCCGTCAAGGACGAGAACTGACGGCGCGCCGGTGGTGGCGGCGCGCTCGCGCTACTGGGCGCAGTTCTCGAAGCGGAACTGCGCGATCGCGGCGCACGAGGTCTGCGCGCCGGAGTTCTCCGCGTTCGGGCAGGTGATCTCGCCCCAGACGCGCCCCGCCGCCACGCCCTGGAACGACGTCGTGTAGCGGACGATGCACGCGCGATCGACCTGCTCGTAGGTGTTGCCGCTCTTGCGGCTCGAGAAGATGGCGTGGATGCCGGTCTGCTCGCCCGTCGCCTTGAACTTGCCGTCGACGCGGAAGAAGCCGCCCGTCGCGCCGGAGAGGGCGACCGAGCCGACGACGTCGAACTCGTCGGAGCCCGCGGACGTGACCGAGCAGCTCACCGCGACGTTGCCCTGATCGAAGGGCTCGCCGTCCTTGATCGGCTTCGACCCCTGCTCGAGCGCGGCGACGCCGAACTCGCCGATCGTGAAGAGGCCGCCGACGTCCTGGCAGTCGGTGCCCGCGCCGCGCTCGAGCCGGCCGTCGAAGATGACCTGCGGGGTGGCCTTCTCGTCATCGCCGCAGCCTGAGCCGAGCAGAGCGATGGTGGGGAGGCAGAGCGTGGCGACGATCGCGTGGTGGCGTCGGAACATCGGAGTTCTCCGGTGGTGAAGAAAGGAGCCTACAAGAACCAGCGTAACATTTCTGGACGGATGGCCCTAAAGCGCTGCTTCCATCGCCCGGAAGCCGCGCTCGAGGTCTTCTTTGAGGTCCTCGACGTCCTCCAGGCCCACGCTCAGGCGGACCAGGCCGTCGCCGATGCCGAGGGAGCGCCGGGCCTCCGGGGTGAGGCTGGCGTGCGTCATGATGGCCGGCAGCTCGGCGAGCGACTCGACGCCGCCGAGGCTCTCGGCGCACGTGAAGACGCGGAGCGCCCTCAGGAACGCCGCGGACGGCGCGGTGCCCTTGTCCCCGACGCGGAGGTCGAGGCTGATCATCCCGCCGAACCCCTTCATCTGGCGGGCGGCCACCGCGTGGCCGGGGTGGCTCTCCAGCCCAGGGTAGAACACCCGCGTCACGAGACCATGTCGCGTGAGGTGGTCGACGAGCACCTCGGCGCTCTTCACGTGCTGGCGCATCCGCACGCCGAGGGTCTTCAGCCCGCGCAGCACCATGTAGCTGTCGAACGGGCTCTGTACGCCGCCGACCGACTTCTGGATGAAGTGCAGCTTCTCGCCGAGCTCGTCGTCGCTCGTGAGGGCGGCGCCGCCCACGACGTCGGAGTGGCCGTTGAGGTACTTGGTCGTCGAGTGGACGGCGACGGTCGCGCCGAGATCGAGCGGCCGCTGGAGCATCGGCGTGGCGAACGTGTTGTCGACGGCGAGCGTGACGTTCGCCTTCTTCGCGACCTCGGCGAGCGCGGCGATGTCGAAGATCTTGAGCATCGGGTTCGACGGCGTCTCGAGCCAGAGCATCCGCGTGTTCGGCCGGATCGCCTCGCGGACCTTCGCCGGATCGCTCAGGTCCATGAACGTCGCGTCGAGGCCGAACTGCTTCATCACCTTGTCGAAGATGCGGAACGTCCCGCCGTAGACGTCGTCGCCGACGAGCACGTGGTCGCCGCTCTTCAGCGTCAGGAGCAGGGCGGTCGTCGCCGCGCAGCCGCTGCCGAAGGCGACGCCGTGCTTCGCGCCCTCGAGCGCCGCGAGGCACTGCTCGAGGGCCGTGCGCGTCGGGTTGCCCGCCCGCGAGTAGTCGTACGGGCCCTTCAGGACGCCCGGCCCGTCCTGCGCGAACGTGCTCGCGAGCACGATCGGCGTCATCACGGCGCCGGAGACGGGATCCGGATCCTGACCGGCGTGGATGGCGAGCGTATCGGGGCGGAGCCCGAGCGAATCTCCGGACGCGGACATGGACCCGATCTAGCACAGGTCCTCGCCGCTCCGGTCAGCCGGCGGGCGGCGCGGGCGGGACGGGGCCGGCGACGCCCGCGAGCGCCTCCCGCGCGGAGGCCGGTCGCCGCGGGGGATCGTGGGCGAGGCACGCCGCGAGCGCGGCGTGGCCGGGGCCCTTTCGCCGCGAGACGCCCGCGCGCGGCCTCGTCGAGCAGCGGGGCCTCCGCGGCCGCAGCCAGGAGCGCCGCGAAGCTCGTCCCGACCCGAGGCGCCGCGCCGGTCACGCCGTGCAGCAGCGTGGCGGCGAGCGCGAACAGATCGCTCGCCGGCGTCGGCCGCTCGCCGCGCGCGACCTCGGGGGCCACGTACGCGATCGTCCCGCGAAAGGCGCCTCCCCGCCAGTCGGGGCCGTCGCGCCACCAGGCCAGGTCGAGATCGAGGAGGACGGCGCGCGCCGCCGCGTCGTCGACGGCGACGTTCGCGGGGCTGAGATCGGCGTGGACCGCGCGCAGCGGCCCGCGCGCGTCGGCCGCCTCGTGGAGCGCCGCGAGCGCCGCGAACGCCGCGTGGACGGCGCGCTCGATCCACGACGTCTCGAGCGGGCCCTCCGCCCGGGCGTAGCGCTCCGCCAGCGTCGGCGCGAGGACGCGCTCGACGCGGTGCCACGGCCCGAGGGCGTCCTCGCCGCTCGCGACGAGGCGCGGGGTGACGCCGCGGCCCGAGAGCCGCGCGAGCAGCGCCGCCTCGGAGCGGAGGCGCGCCACCGCCTCGGGCTCCCGGAGCTCGCGGGGCGACAGGCGCTTTTCGACGTGGTGTTGGGTGTGAGCGACAGGCATGTCCGAGCGAGGGGAGACGTCGAAGTGCCGTAGAAACGGGTGGCCTGGGCGACCTCTCTGGGCCATGGTAGCCGCCGTGGCGCTACGCTGGTGGTTCGGGTCGCGGGTTCGGTCCGTGGGGGGCTCGCGGGGCTCTCCTCTTCTTCGCGGCGCGCGTCCGCTCCTGGTCACGTTGGCCCTCGCGCTCGCGGCGGCCTGCAGCACCGCGGACCTCACGCCCGCGTCGGTGGCGCCGTCGACCTCGGGCGGCCCGGGGCCGGGCCCCGACGGCGCCGAGCCGGACGCGCCCCCGATCGACGGCGGTCGCGATCCCGAGCCGGACGACGTCCCGCTCGCGACGAGCAGCGGCGTCACGATCCAGGTGCAGCCGACCGACGCCGGCGCCGCGCTCCTCGCCGCGATCCGCGGCGCGCAGAAGAGCGTGCACATGACGATGTACCTCCTGACGAGCAACGACGTCATCCGCGCCCTCGGCGATCTCAAGCAGGCCGGCAAGGACGTGAAGGTCGTGCTCAACAGGAACTTCCCCTCGGGGGAAAACCAGAACCAGGCGGCCTACAACACGCTGAAGAACCGCGGCGTCGAGGTGGAGTGGGCGCCGAACGGCTACACGTTCACGCACGCGAAGACGATCCTCGTCGACTCCGAGAAGGCGTTCATCATGACGATGAACCTCACCTTCACGAGCCCCACGACGAACCGCGAGTACATCGCGACCGACACCGACCCCGACGACGTGGCCGACCTCGAGAAGATCTTCCAGGCCGACTTCACGAACAAGGCGGTGAGCTTCCCCAGCAAGCTCGTGATCTCGCCGGCGGGCGCGAACACGCTGCACCCCGCGCGCTCGCACCTCAAGCAGCTCATCGACTCGGCCAAGACGTCGCTCGACGTCGAGGCGCAGTCGCTCAGCGACACGACGGTCGTCGACGCGATCGTCCTGGCGCACCAGGCGAAGGTCGACGTCCGCGTGGTGGTCGACGCGCAGACGATCACCACGCCGGGCCAGACCACGGCGCTCGCGAAGCTGAAGCAGTACGGCGTGCCGGTCCGCGGCCTCCAGAGCCCCGACATGCACGCCAAGGCGATCGTCGTCGACGAGGCGATCACGTTCGTCGGCTCGCAGAACATGACGGCGACGGCGCTCGAGCACAACCGCGAGATCGGCGTGCTCACCGACTCCAAGGCCGAGGCGACGAAGGTCCGTCAGGTGATCCGCGGCGACTTCGAGAAGGCCGCGGAGCTCTGAAGAACCGTCCAAATCGAGATCGTCGACGCGCGCGGGGCTCATGCCCGAGCCCGCGAGCACGTCGCGGGCGGGCGCGGTCACGGGGAGCCGCGCGCGTCACTTCGCGCGGTACGCCGTGCCCGACATCGAGACGATGGTGCGGCCGCGGAGGTCCCACGACGCGCGCGAGCTGATCTCGTCGATCGACACGAACGTCGCGCCCTTCTGCGCGGCCTGGTTGCGGAGCTCGTTCTTCGCCTCGCGAACCGCCGAGCTGACCTCGGTGCCGGCGACGCGCGCGCTGACGCCGCCGACGGGCTCGTAGACGTCGCTGTTCGGCGGGTCGCTCACGACCTCGACGTGATCGGCGCCGTCGGCGAGCGCGACGACCTCGGGGAAGCTCTCGGCGCAGCCGGAGATCGAGAGCGACAGGACGGTGGCGAAGGCGAAGGACGCGGAGGAGAAGGAGAAGCGCATGGAAGAACCCTCCCTCATGGTCACCAATGCGGCGAGCTTCGTAAAGTTCTGGGCCGCGTGAAATGCGCGCGGGGCGGGGCCGTCTCCGCGCGCGCAACGACGGCGCCGCGTTGGACGACGGCGTGATGGCTGCAATCCGATGCAGGAGAGACGACCGCGCGGCGCGCCTCCGACCCGGGGTGTCGGCTCTCCCCGACGGCGTCCGCCCACGGGCACGTGCGCGGGGCCGGAGGAGCCGAAGATCGAGCCGAACGAGGCCGTCGGGGGCGGGGACGGGAATTCCCTTGCAAGTCCAAGGGGCGGCGGTATGGTTCCGCCTCCCTCACGGTGGCCGTAGCTCAGCTGGTAGAGCGCTGGATTGTGGTTCCGGTTGTCGCGGGTTCGAACCCCGTCGGTCACCCCACCTGAGTCGCTCGGGCCTCCGCCCGAGCGCTGGCTCGCCCGAGCGCGCGGCGAGCGCCCCCGCGGAAGCGGCAGCGTGGAGCTCGCGGGGGACGGGACCGGTCGTCCGGTCCACGTCGACCTCGAGCGTCCCGCTGCGCGCTTCCCGTGACCGCGCCTGCCGACGGCTCTACCCCAGGCTCGGGGCGTCAGCCGTCGCTGTCGGCAGGCACGACGTTCACGATCTCGTCGCCGTTCATCGTGAACTCGAAGACCTCCCCGCGCGGCTGGGCGAAGGCCGGCGCGAGGAGGAGCTGCAGCACGAGGCTCGCCCGGAGATGAAGCCGGCGGTTCTCCGGCACGACGATGACGGAGAGCTCACCGTCGCGCGCGGCTTCGACGAGCGCCGAGAACGTACGTATGGGCGAGCCCGGTCTTGGACGTGTTCGTTTCCTGGTCATGTTCCCCTCCCAACGTCAGGCTACTGCCATTTGCACGCGCGTGCATGGGTTGGAAGAGGGAACCTGTCGCGGGCCGGCGTGTCGACGTTTTCGTAGTAAATCCGTACGGTTGACGCGGCGGCGCCGCGTCGCGAAGGCGACGTGCGCGCCGCCGATCCGCCCGCGCTCCTCGTCGCTCAGCTCGAGTCGACCGCGCGCCACGACTGCTTCGCGACGCGGCTCGCGCGCGCGAGGTCCTCGTGATCGACGTCGCGCGCGATCTCGACGGCGGTGCCCTCGACGATCCCGCGCGTCGCCGCGAGCAGGCCTGCCTCGAGGGCGACGAGGTCGTAGCCGCCCTCGAGCACGAGGAGGAGGCGGCCCCCCGCGGAGGCGTCCGCGACCTTGCGGAGCGCGCGCGCCATCCAGCCGAAGGCGTCGGCCGAGAGCGCCATCTCCGCGAGCGGATCGCGCGCGGACGCGTCGAAGCCGGCGCTCACGATGACGAGCTCCGGCCGGTACTCCTCGAGCGCGGGCAAGAGGATCCGCTCGAACGTCCCGCGGTAGACGCCGTCGCCGCCCCCCGCCGTGAGCGGCACGTTGATCGTGTAGCCCTTGCCGTCGCGCTCGCCGCTCTCGAGGACGGCGCCGGTGCCCGGGTAGAACGGGAACTGATGCGTCGACGCGTAGAGCACGCGCGGGTCGTCGTAGAACATCTCCTGGGTGCCGTTGCCGTGGTGGACGTCCCAGTCGACGATGGCGACGCGCTCGACGCCGCGCGCGCGCGCGTGGGCCGCGGCGACGGCCACGTTGTTGTAGAGGCAGAAGCCCATCGCCTGACCCGGGCGCGCGTGGTGTCCGGGCGGCCGGACGAGCGCGAAGCCGCGCGGGACCGGACCGTCGATCAGCCGGTCGGTCAGCGCGACCGTCCCGCCGGCCGCGAGCTCCGCCACGGCGATGCTCTCGGGCCCGACGTAGGTGTCCGCGTCGATGTAGCCCTCTTCGCCGCGCAGCTTCGACATCTCCTTCAGGAAGCGAGGATTGTGGACACGGGAAAGCTCCTCCTCCGTCACGGCGCGCGGCTCGACCGGGGCGAAGACGAGGCCGGAAGAGCTGCGGGCGCGCTCCACGGCGGCGTGCGCGGCGTCGAGGCGCTCGGGGCGCTCGGGGTGGTACGCGCTCGAGCGGTGCTGGAAAAACCGCGGGTCGGACAGGAGTAGGGCGTCAGTCATAGGTTGCTGGAGGCGCACGGCGGATGATAGCGTCTCGCGAAGGAACGAGCAGTCTCCAGCCCGCGGAGGAGAGCCTTCGGCGGGGGACGAGAGGGCAACGTGCCCCTCGCAACAACGCTCTGAGGCGGAATGCGAAACAAGATCATCGCAGTCAACGCCGTGATCGTCCTCATCGTGGGGCTGCTTGCCTTCGCGATCGTCAAGACGCAGCTTTCGCTGGCGACGAGCAGCACCGACCAGCTGAAGCGGAGCGCCCAGCGCGACGCCGTCGCCGTCGCCGCGAAGCTGCAGCTCGACGGGCTGCGCGCGGAGCGCTGGCTCTCGGCGAAGGCCGCCGAGCCGGCGACGCGCGCGCTCTTGACCAAGGCGACCCCCGACGCGCGCGGCGACGCCGCCCGCCAGCTCTCCGATCAGATCGCGAACGCGGCGCCGGCGGCGCTCGGCGCGAAGCCGTCGATCGTCGCCGTCGTCGACGGCAACGGGAAGATCCTCGGGCGAAACGGCTCCAACCTCGGGCGCGGCGCCGACGTCGCGGCGACGTATCCGGCCTTCAAGGAGGCCCTCGCCAAGACCACGCCGGGCTCCGACGTCTGGACGGACACGAAGCGCGCCGATCAGTACATCGCGTCGTACGCCCCGGTGCACGACGAGAACAACCGCGAGATGATGCTCGTCATCGGCGTGGCGCTCAACGACGCCCTGGCGCGGGTCACCGAGGCGTCGGGCGGCCGCGGCGTGCTGCTCGTCAACGAGTCGGGCGACGTCCTCGCCAACACGCAGACGACCGACGACGTGAAGAAGGCCGTGAAGGAGGCCGCCGGCGACGTCAAGAACGCCGTCACCACCGGCACCGTGATCGCCGGCGGCAAGGACGACGTCCTCTTCGCGGCCGCGCCGCTCGACGGGTTCGGCGAGAAGAAGAGCGCGGTCGTCGCGGTCGCGCCGACGTCGCTGCTCGAAGGCGCCAACGGCGCGGCCTACTCGATCCTCGGGGCGATGGCCCTCGGCCTGATCCTGGTCGTGGCCGGCGGCTGGTTCCTCGGGACGTACATCTCGCGGCCCATCGCCGTGCTCGAGGAGGGCCTCCTCGCGATCCTCAACGGGCAGAGCGACAAGCGCTTCGAGCTCGATCACGCCGAGCTCGGCGGCCTGGCGTTCCGCATCGACCAGCTCCTCAACCAGCTCATGGGCGTCGAGGAGGACAACACCGACGAGCAGGGGCGGGTCTCGAAGGCGCCGACGGCGGCGAGCTTCGGCGACGCCTACTCCGTCGATCGGAGCGGTCAGGGCGGGGGCGGCGGTCCGGCGCTCGCCCAGGAGCCCGCGGAGCAGTACTACACGCGGCTCTACGGCGAGTACATCGCCGCGAAGCGCTCGCTCGGCGAGCAGGTCGACCACATCACGGACGCGGCCTTCCGGAGCCGTATCCAGGGCATGGAGCAAGAGGCCGCGACCAAGCACGGCCGTCCGGTCCGCTACCAGGTCCAGGTGAACGGGCGCGAGGTCGTCCTCCTGGCCGTCCCGCTCTGACGGCTCGAACGTCGTCGCCGAGGGCACATTGTCGCCGGCGATCGGTTGAAACACGCAGCACCAGCCTTAGGTTAAGCACCTCACGATGGGCCTATTCGACTTCTTCAAGAGCAACGGCAAGGGCGGCGACGGCACCAAGAAAAAGTCGAACGCAGCGGCGAAGTGGGCGGAGGCCGCGGGGAGCAAGCGGGCCCAGGCGTACGATCGGCAGGAGGCCATCCAGGAGCTGTCGAAGCTCGCGACCGCCGAAGCCGTCGAGGCCTTGCTGAAGCGGTTCACCTTCGCCATCGAGCCGTCGATCACGGACCAGGAAGAGAAGGAGCTCGCGTTCGACGGCATCCTCAAGGCCGGCAAGGACGCGATCGAGCCCGTGCGCGCGTTCGCCGCCAAGGCCGAGAGCCTGCGCTGGCCGATGCGCATCCTCAAAGAGACGCTCGAGGAGGACGAGCTCGTCGAGGAGCTCATCGTGTGGCTCGGGAAATGGGACACCGAGTACGCGAAGTTCATCGATCCGAAGCTGCAGCTGCTCGAGGAGCTCGGCGACCACGTGAGCCCGCAGATCCGCGAGGCGGTCGAGCCGTTCCTCGAGGACGTGAACGAGCCGGCGCGCTTCAACGCGGTGACGGCGACGCTCGCCCAGAAAGACGCGGAGTCGCTCGGCCCGCTGCTCACGCTCCTCCTCGACGAGGAGAGCGTGCGCGTCCGCGCGAAGGTGGCCGACGGCATCGCGGCGCTGGGGTGGGAGATCCCCGCCGACCAGCGCGACGCCGTCCGCAAGGTGCTGCCCCCGCAGTTCGGCGTCGACGGCGCCGGCCTCGTGACCAAGCGCTGATCCTCGCCCGGATCGCGCCCGGGCGCCGTCAGCCGCGGAACGACTCGGGATCGAGGCCGAAGCGCTTCATCCAGCGGTGGATCTGCATCCGCGTCTTGCCCATCGACCGCGCGATCTCGCTGACGTTCCCGCGCGTCGTCGTCAGCGCGCGCGTGAGCTCGTCCTTGAGCTTCAGCTCCTCCTCGGTCGGGGCGCGCGGCTGGGCGGCGCGGGCGGGGGAGCCGGCGGGGAGCGCCTCGCGGCGCGGGTCGCGCGCGTCGGCCTCGCTCGCGGCGCGCTCGCGCGCGGGGCGCAGCGCGTCGCCGACGCTCTCGCGGCGGAGGAGGTCCTCGGTCGAGGTCACGAGCGCGACGGAGAGCAGGTGCTCGAGCTCGCGCACGTTGAGCGGGAAGGCGTGCGCGCCGAGCGCGGTCGCGAGGTCGGGCGCGAAGCGGATCCTCTCGGCGCGCTCCGGCGTGATCCGCGGGAGGAGATCGGCGATCAGGAGCCCGACGTCGCCGCGGCGCTCGCGGAGCGGCGTCAGCCGGTGCACGAACGCCGAGACGCGCGCGTAGAGGTCGGCGCGGAACGTCGTCGCCTCGCCCCCGTCGATCGGCTTGAGGGTCGCCGAGACGACGCGGAGGTCGACCGGGACCGGCTTCGTCCCGCCGACCGGGAGCACCTCCTTCTCCTGCAGGACGCGGAGCAACGTGGCCTGCGCGCTCGGCGGCAGCTCGCCGATCTCGTCGAGGAAGAGCGTCCCGCCCGACGACGCGCGGACGAGGCCGGGCTCGTCGCGCGCCGCGCCGGAGAAGGCGCCCTTCACGTGGCCGAAGAGCTGGCTCTCGACGAGCGTCGGCGCGAGCGCGCCGCAGTTGATCGCGATGAACGGCCCCTGGCGACCCGAGAGCTGGTGGACGGTCCGCGCGAGGACCTCCTTGCCGGAGCCGCTCTCGCCGAGCAAGAGCACCGGGAGCTTCGACATCGCGACGCGGACGAGGCGCGGCATCGCGTGCTCGACCGCCGGGACGAGGGTGGCGGTGCCGCGCGGTCGCGCGCGGAGCGCCGCGGCGTCGACCGGGTCGTTCTTGACGCCGACCGGGACCGCCTCCTCGGGATCGAAGAGCAGACACGTCGCGCCGAGCGTGAGGAGGGTCGCCTCGGTGAGCGCCGCCTGCGCGGTCCGCTTGCTCTCGACGAAGGAGCCGTTCGTCGAGCCGAGGTCCTCGAGGAGCCAGCCGGTCGTCCCGCCGCCTCGCTCGGCGTCGGCGCGCGCGCGCCCTCGGACGAGGCGCGCGTGGCGGCTCGACATGCGCGGATCGGGGATGGTGAGGGTCGCCGTCCGGTCCCCCTCGACGGTGAACGAGCGCGTCTCGCCGCGGCCGATCCGGAGCGCGTCGACCCCGTCGAGCGGCGCGCGCATCCCGCCGGAGAGCGGCCGCTCGCCCTCGAGCACGACGTAGAGCGAGGGGCAGGCGACGCAGGCCCCCTCGTCCGCGGAGAGGTCTTCGCGCCGGGTCTGCGAGAGCGTCTGGGACATCGCGGCGTCGCGGGACCGACCCGCGCTCCCCCCCACGTTAGAGGTGCGCGGGCGGCGTCTCAACCGCCGTCTGGCGCGCCCGCGGGGTTGCGGCCGCGGCGACGGAGCGCGAGCGATGCTAGTCGCTGACCTTGGGCGACGTCGGCAAGTGGAAGCCGGCCGCGACGAAGATCATCTGGTTGAACTTGAACGTCCGGTCCTCGGAGTCGATCCGGTTGTCCGGGAACGACGCGTCGGGGCCCGCGCCGCGCGAGTCGAAGCCGCCGCGGTTCCACGAGAAGGGGAAGGCGCGGTACTCGAGGTTGATGCTGACGAAGTTCGACGGGTAGAGCGTGAGCCCGAGGCCGAACGACGGCGCGACCGCGACGCGGTCGACCTGCTGGAAGCTCGCCGCCGCCGTGCACGCCGTCTGACCCGGCGCGCCGCAGTCGCCGCGCTCCTTCACGCCGACGAACGCGACGCCGCCGTGAAGGTAGAGGTCGGTGTCGACGAAGAGCTTCTGGAAGAGCGCCAGCTTGCCGCGGAAGGGGCTGAACGTCACCTGCGGCGTCGCCATCCAGCCGAGCTTGCCGGTCTGCTGCTCGAACGCCGGCTGCCCGACGGTGCCGGGGAGGTTGACGGCCGTGCGGCTGTTGCGCGGCGCGGGCGTGGAGTCGATGCGGTCGGTGAGGTCGGTGTTGAGGCTCAGCGCCTCCGGCGAGAAGCCGCCGAACACGCCGATTCCGAGCCAGTCGAAGACGTTGTACTGGAGCCGGCCCGAGATGAAGATGGTCCGCTTGTACTCGTCGAGGAGGGTGAAGCCGCCGCCGAGCGCGAGCTCCGCGCGGCCTTCGCGGTAGAGACGGAGCTTGCGCCCCGCGGGCGCGCCGGCGAGCGGACCCGTGATCTGGATCTCCTGGGCGCTCGCGGTCGCGGGGACGGCAGAAACGCCGGTCGCGAGTGCCGCTGCCGCCAGAGCGAGCTTGCAGGCCTGCTTCATCGTTCGTCCTTGGTGCCGGTTCGAGGAGATCACTTGGGCAACCTGTATTCCCAGCTGAACGGCAAGAACACGCTGATGCCGACCTGGGCCTGGACGTTGACGGTCAGCGGCTTCTCCTTGATCCAAGGCGACGCCGGGTCATTGGGGTTCTGCGCCGCTGCCTGGGTGGCCGCGACCTCGGTGTTCTCGAGGTGCTCGACGTAGATGTAGTTGCGGATCTCGCCCGTCACCGCGAACCACCGGTTCAGGAAGATGCGGAGCCCGAAGCCGAGGTTGAAGGCGATGCGGTGCTCGAAGTCGAACTTGCGGTTGTCGGGATCGATGACCGGGATCGGGCGCGTGAAGAGGCCGCCGACGCCGCCGACGAGGTACCCGTCGTAGTGGAAGATGAACTGGCTGAAGCCGGCGAACTTGCCGTACATCGGGACGTACGTGAAGTTCACCGCGTAGCCGCCGAGGTACTCCGTGAGCGGGACGGCGATGCGCGTCGCGCGGCGGTTCTCGAAGTTGAAGTCCGCGTCGGAGTTGAACGGCTGGTAGTAGGTGCCGTTGACGCCGACCGCGAGGACGTTCGTGAGGTAGTAGTTCACCGCGAGGCCGGGGCCCGGGTGGCTCACGAACTGGTCGTTGAGGCTCTGGCTCCAGTACGGGTTGATCTCGAAGCGGCCGCGACGCAGCGCGTAGATCTGCTGCACCGCATAGACGTCCGCCTTCACGGAGCGCTCGGACAGCGCCTTGATGTCGCCCTGCTTGGGGCAGGCCGTGGGATCGATCTCGCAGATCCCGCCGCCGCCGTCGCCCGTTTCACCGCTCGGGGCGGGCGCAGGCTCCGTCGGCTCCTCGGGAGCCGGGACGTTCGGATCGTCGATTTCGATATCGCCGCCGGCGGGCGCCGGTTCGGGTGCCGTGGGAGGAGGCTTGCCGCCTCCAGCGGGCTTCTTCGGCTGCGCAAAAGCAGCCTGTGGCAGCAGCCACAGGGCCACCACCGCGAGGAGCCAGCATCGAGCGTGCTTCATCAAGAACCCCTTCCACATCCTGGCCGCATCAACATTCGGGCCTGCAACACGTGAGAAAAATTGAGGAATCAGGGGTACTGCAGAGTTGCGCGGCACGATAACACGGATCTTTTTGGCCGAGCAATCTCAATTTGGGGGAGATCCCCAAGTACCTCTCGTAGACCGTCGATCGACGTCGGCGTCCGGTCGTCGTGGCGAGTCGTCGTGGCTAGGAGAGCTTCGCGTGACGCCGTCAAAGGCTCGCTGGCGCGCGGTCCTTCGAACGGCGCCGCGTCAGTCTAAGACCGATCTCGTGCACCTTGCACATTTCTCGGAAGTCAGGCCGCGGCGGCCTCGTCGTCATCTTTACCGAACAGCGCCTCGACGAAGTCGGCGGCGACGAACTCGCGGAGGTCCTCCGCGCGCTCGCCGAGGCCGATGTACCGAACCGGGACCTTCAGCTCGTCGCAGACACCGAGCACGACGCCGCCCTTCGCGGTGCCGTCGAGCTTGGTCAGGATCAGGCCGGTGAGCTCGAGGGCCTCCTTGAAGAGCGCCGCCTGCGTCAGCGCGTTTTGCCCTGTCGTCGCGTCGATGACAAGGAGCGTCTCGTGCGGGGCGCCGTCGAGCGCCTTGCCGATGGTCTTCTTCACCTTCTTGATCTCGTCCATCAGGTTCACCTTCGTGTGAAGGCGCCCCGCGGTGTCGACGAGGAGGACGTCGGCCTGGCCGTCGACGGACTTCTTCGTCGCCTCGAAGGCGACCGCGCCCGGATCCGCGCCCTCCTTGCCCTTCACGACCTCGGCGCCGACGCGCTTGCCCCAGACCTCGAGCTGCTGCACGGCGGCGGCGCGGAAGGTGTCGCCGGCGGCGAGCATGACGCTCTTTCCGTCGGCGTTCCACTTGGTGGCGAGCTTGCCGATGGTGGTCGTCTTGCCGACGCCGTTCACGCCGACCATGAGCACCACGAGCGGCTTCGACGTCCGCTTCGCCGTGGGGACGGGGACCGAGAGGATCCGCGTGGCCTCCGCGCGGAGCGCGGCCCAGACGGCGTCGGTGTCGGCGAGCTCGCTCTTGTTCATCCGGTCGCGCAGCCGCTCGAGGATCGCCTGCGTGGTCTTCACGCCGACGTCGCTCGTGAGCATGACCTCCTCCAGCTGCTCGAGAATGGCCGGATCGATCTCCTTTTTGCCTGTGAAAATCGCCTTGAGACGCGCCATGAACCCGCCGCGCGTCGCGGCCAGGCCCTTGCGCAGCCCCGCCACGTCCTTCTTCGACACCACCGGCGGGGGCTCGGCGGAGGGCGCGACGATTTCAGGAACCGACTCCTCGGCCGCGGCGGCCTCCGGCGGAGGCGGCGCCTCGACCGAGGGCGTCGGGGCGACCGGGGCGGAGACCTCCGGCTTCTTGGGCGCCGGGGCCTCGGCCTTCGGCGCCGGCGCGGGCGTCGGCGCCGACTCCGGCGTCTTCGGAGCGGGCTCGGGCAGCGCCTTCTTCCGGAAGAAGAGGAAGTAGGCGAGCACCGCGACCACGACGACGACGCCGATGACGATAGGCAGGTTGTCCATCGAGGGTCGCTTCTTATAAGGAGGGGGGGCACGCCCCGTCAACGCCGCTCGACCGGGCGGGGCAGCTCGGCCTCGCGCCGTCCGGCGGAGCCTCCGCCCCCGCAGCGCGGGGCCGCGTCCGGGAGGGCCGGGCCGCGGCCTCGCTAGCGGTCGTTCTTCGGGGCCGGCTCGGGGCGCGGCCGCTCTTCGGGAGCGAGATCCGCGACCTCTCGTTCGGCGCGGGCGTCGACCTCGCCGGGCCCGAACACCGCGCGCTCGACGGCGTCGGCCCAGCGCGCCGTCGCGACCTCGGCGGACGCCGCGCGGCGGACGTGCCCGGGCGTGGGCTCCGGCCGCGCGTCGAACGGCGGACCGCGCCGCCGCGCCCACTTCACGAGGCCCGCGAGCAGCGCGCGCCGCCGCTGCGCGATCGCGATGGCGATCTCGCCGGGCGGAGGCAGGTCCTGCGCGAGGCGCGCGTGGAGGCGTCCCTCGGCGGCGATGCTCTCGTCCCCCGCGACCGCGCCGATCCCCGGGAGGGTGAAGCGCCCGTCGGCGTCCGTCTCGACGCTCGCGAGCACAGCGCGCCCCTCGAACGTCCCGCGCTCGATCCACACGCGCGCGCCGCGCACGGGCGCGCCCTCGTGCGCGTCCACGACCCGCCCGCTCCAGCCCTCCTGCCCGCGCTCGGCGGGGCGGACGACGTCGACGCGTGGCTTGGGATCGCGCGCCTGGCCGTCGGCCTTCGCCGGCGCCGGCTCCGGCTTGTTCTTCTGCCCGGAGACCCGCCCGACGAGGAAGAAGGCGAGCACCGCCGCGCCGGCGAGCAGGATCGGCGCCTTCGACCAGAGGCTCGGACCGCGGATCGGGACGCGGATCGTCGGCTCGCCGAGCGGCTCGTACCACGGCGAGGCGGGGACGTAGCGGAGGCGGACCTGCGCCTCGTCCCCCTGAGCCGTGAACGTCAGCACGAGCCGGGCGAGCCCGCGCTCGACGGGCGCGGTGCCCACGACGACGTCGCCGATGCGCGCCTCGACCGAGCCTTCGGAGAGCGGTTCGGCGGGCGCGTCCGGCGCGCCCGGTCTCGCGGCGACCTCGGCGACGAGCGCGATCCCGTCCTCGGGGATCGCCGGTCGGAGCTCGCCGCGGTCGGCCGCGGGCACCCTCAGGGCGACCTTCACGTGGCGCTCGACGTCCTCGCTGTGCGACGCGTTCGCGGTCTCGGCGTCTCCGCGGAACGAGACGCGCAGCTCGCCGGGCCCCGGCGCGCCCAGCTTGGCGCCCGGGAGGACGAAGCGGGCGCGGCCGGAGGCGTCCGTCTCGGCGCGCGCGAGCTCCTCTCTCTCGTTGGCGAGGACGAGGTCCAGCGCCGGCGCGACGCGCGGGCTGTCGTCGTCGTCGACGATGGCGATCGCCTCGACGGTGGCGTGCGGCGCGTCGAGCTGGATGATCCTCGGCGTCGGATCGAAGCGGAGCGCGAGGCCGCGGCGCGAGAGGTCGAACGCGATCTCGCGCTCGACGCCGTCGAGGAGCGCCTGCGTCGGCGGCGGGGTGTAGACGAGGGTCGCTCGGTAGCGATCGGGATCGAGGCGCGCGCGGAGGCAGAAGCGGCCCTCCTCGTCGGTCGTCGCGGTGACCTCCGGCGCGTCCGTCGGGCCCGAGACGGCGATCCCCCAGGCCGTCGGGCCGCGCCGCGGCGCACCTGGCGTCGGACCGGCGGTGGTGTCGCACCCGCGCGCGCCCGCGAGCGCCTCCGCGGTCCGCGCGTCGTGCGCGTCCGTCTCCTTGACGACGCGGACGACCACCGGCTGGAGCGGCAGCGGCTGCCCGGCGTCGTCGGTGAGCGTGCCGCTGAGGAGGAGCTCGTTCACGCCGGGCGCCCCGCCGTCCGCCGGCGTCCGCGCGTCGCCGGGGGCCGCCGGCGACGCGACGCGCGACGCGCGTGCGTTCAGCTTCGCCGCTCCACGCACACGCACCCTCAGCGGCGCTGCGTCCGCGGGCGGAGCCGGAAGGAGCGACGCGAGGATGAAGACGAGCGCCGCCAGCGCCGTAGTCGGCGCGTGGGGGAGCGAACGAGGAGGGATGACGGCGTTGAAGTTCACGTGTTGCGAAGGAGGCGGGTTCGGTACGCTCGCTCGTCGGACCGGAGTCTGTCCCCCGATGGGGCGTGGAACGGATGAGAGCTCGCGGTGACTATTTGGCTCGGGGCGACGTCGATCCTTCTGGCCTCTCGGCGGACCCCCCTGAGGCTAACGAAAAGCGGTTCCGGAGGCGTGGTCAATGCGTGATAACGTTGGCGGAGTGTCGGCGCGGCTCTTCTCCCCGGTACGCGCGCCGAAGGTGGGGCGCGTGAGAGGTGGAAAAGCAGTCCTCGTGGCTTCGCTGCTCGTCGCCGGGCTCTTCGGCCTCGCGCCGCGCGTCGCGCACGCCGACGAAGCGCGCCTGCGCTTCCTCTCCGAGAAGATGCGCGACGCCGACCCGCGCGTCCGAACGAGCGCCGCGCTCGCGCTCGGCGCGTCGAACGAGGACGGCGCCGTCGACCCGCTCTGCGGCGGTCTCGGCGATCGGGAGCAGGTCGTCCGCCAGGCCGCGGCGGTCGCGCTCAAGCGCCTCAGCCGGAGCCGTTCGCTCGAGTGCCTGCGGAACCGCGAGCGCGTCGAGTCGAACGAGGCCGTGAAGATCGCGGTCACCCGCGCCATCGAGGCGATCTCCTCGAGCGGCGACGGCGGCGGCGGCGGCGGCGGCGGCGAGCCCATCAAGGAGAACCCCAACGCGAAGTACTACATCTCGCTCTCGACCGTCGCGAACCAGACCGGCCGCGCGCAGACCGAGGTCGAGCGGATCGTCCTCGCGTCCGTCCGCCAGAAGCTCGAGGCCGCGGGCGTCGTCCAGCTCGCGCCGTCGACGGAGTCGCCGGAGAAGGCGCGCGAGGTGATGAAGGGGCGCAAGATGAAGGGGTTCTACCTCGCGCTCGCGGTCGACCGGTTCGAGTACGCCGACGGAAACCTCCGCGTGAAGGTGAAGATCGGCGTCTTCAACTATCCGAACAAGTCGCTCCTCGGGAACATCGACAAGACGCTCACGGCGCAGGGGGTCTCGAGCGGAGACAAGGCGTCCGAGGACCGTTTGCTCGAGCTCGCGGCGGGCCTGGCGAGCGAACAATTCGCCCAGAACGCGAGCGCCTTCCTATGATCTGGAACTCGACGTACGGGCTTCGCCGAGCCCCCAAGCGCACCCTGCCTCGTGTCTTCGCGCCGCCGATGAGGTTTCGATGACCACCTCCGCACAGCCCGCTCCCGCCGCTGCTCCCAAGTACAAGCGGAGCATCAAGAACTACCTGCTCGACGCCAAGTTCCAGCTCAAATGGACGGGCCGCATCATCTTCGTGGCGCTCGCGATCAGCGCGCTGATGGGCGTCTTCCTCTACCAGACGAGCCGCGAGGTCACCGAGCAGAGCCACAAGGTCATCGCGCAGGGCGACGCGCTCATCAGCGAGAGTCAGAAGAACTCCGACCTCGTGAAGATGCAGATCCACGATCAGTACGCCGACTCTCCGGAGCTCGCGGCGACCTTCACGAAGAGCGCCGACGAGCTCGACAAACAGCTCCAGGAGAAGCACGCGGCGCTCGAGGCGCAGGCCGCGAAGACGAAGAGCCAGCAGCAGACGATGATGCTCTCGCTGATCGCGGGCCTCACGCTCCTCGTCGCGCTCATCGGCCTGCTCGGCATCTACTTCACGCACAAGGTCGTCGGCCCCATCTACAAGATGAAGATGCTGCTCCGGCAGGTCGGCGACGGGAAGCTCAACTTCCAGGGGAAGCTGCGCAAAGGCGACGAGCTCCAGGACTTCTTCGAGGTCTTCGCGGGGATGGTCGAGAAGCTCAAGGCGCGCCAGGCCGCCGAGGTCGAGGAGCTCGACGCGGCGATCAAGGAGGCGAAGGAGACCGGCGCGAGCGACGCGGCCATCGCGAAGATCGCCAAGGTGCGCGACGGGATGAAGGCGTCGCTCGAGAAGTAGGGACGGGGAGGGAGCCCTCGCTCGGGCGCGCGAGGCGGCGTCGCGGGGGCGCGTCAGCGGGGGCCGTCGGTGACGGCGCCCCGGATCCACTCGACGCGCGGGGGCGCTTCGCGCGAGGTCGTGATCGCGATGACGTCGATCCGGACGCGCTGGACGTCCGGCATCTTCTTCAGGCGGCCGCGCCAGAGCCCGCGCGCGGCGCGCAGGAGCATCCGTCGCTTGCTCCACGTGACGCTGGCGAGCGGTCCTTCGAACGCGCCGGCGCCGCGCGAGCGCACCTCGACGATGATCGCGAGGTCGCCCTTCTTCGCGACCAGATCGATCTCGAGCGGCCCGATGCGCACGTTCCGCCAGAGGACGCGGAAGCCGTCGCGCGCGACGTGCTCGGCGGCCAGGTCCTCGGCGCTCCGGCCGATCGCGGTGCGGTGGATCTCCACGACGGCGACGTTCGGCCCGCGCCCCCGCGCGTTGCGCGAAATGGGTCGTGCCGCCGTCGTGTCCGCGCCCCTCGGCGCCCGAGCTGCACGCGCCGCACGTCTCGTCGAGCTCGCGCGCGGTCGTCGTGCCCGTGTCCGCGCCGCGCGCGGGCCACGACGCAGAAGACGCGACGACCCGTGGGGCCGCCGCGTCTCTTCACGCCGGCGCGGGGCGCCGGTCGAGCCTCAGTTGCAGTTGCGCGACGGGTCGTTCAGGTCGCACTCGCCCTGCGTGCAGGCGGTCGTCGGATCGTACTTCGTGTTCGCCTTGATGCAGTACGAGCCGGTCAGGCCTTCGTTGCCCTGACCGATCGACGTCACGAGGCGCTCGCACTGGAAGCCGTCGGGGCAGTCGCAGAAGTTCTGGTCGCTCGGGCGCTGGCCGTTGATGTCGGCGCAGCGGCAGGAGCAGTAGACGGCCTTGTCCGCGGCGCGATCGACGCACTGAGCGGCGACCGTCGACTTCCGGCGCGTGTCGACGAACTCGTCCGAGTCGGGCAGCTTCTCGCCGACGATCGGCGTATCGCTGCCGGGGATCGTGCAGTTCGTGCCGCCCGGCGGGCCCTGGCCCTCGGCGCTCTGCCCGTAGGGGCACGAGACGCGGCCGCGGAAGTGATTCACGAGGCAGAGTCGCGTGCGGCACTGGAAGCTCTTCGACTCGACGTTGACTTCCTTCTCGTCGAACCCGAGGAAGTCCGCGTTGTACTCCTGCTCGGGAGTGCACGGATCGCCGATGCCCTGCTCGGCGCAGCCGGGACCGGCCACGAAGAGGAGCGTGCCGCCGAGCACGACCAGCGCGGCGAGCGGGCGAAGGAAGCGGCCCACGGGGCCGATCGGTCGAGAGGCGGACATGACCAGTGCGTCGCGCGTCATCGTGCGGGACGGTACTGTTTTCGCAGCGAGAGCGTCAAGCATAGGTTTCTCCATCTCTCATCATTCCCGAGGCGTCGTCCGGGAGGCGCCGTCCGCGCGGCGCCCCCGCTCGGGAACCGAGCTGTCATCGCGCCGGGCACTCGGAGGATGGCCGGCGCAGGGATCCTCCGTCGCGGAGCGGGCGCCGTGAACGGGCGGGCGCCGCCGGCCGGGGCTCGTCTCGATCGCGTCCCGTCCCAACACCCCTCCCGTGCGCGGCCTCGCTGGACTAGCGTGCGGCCATCTCGATCCAATGACCCGCGCACGTCGGGGGTTTCCTCCGTGTTCCACCGACGGCGAACACTTCCTGCCGCTCCGGCCCTCCTCATCCTTCCCATGCGCGCTCTCCCGGGGCGTCGCGGAGGCGTGGGGCCGGAATCCGGCTTGACAAATTCTCGACGGCCTCCGTACCATCTCGCCGCCCGCGGGGAATATCTTTGCTAAAACGCTCGGCTTTTCGTCGAGCTCTTCCGTGAAAACACCGCGCTTCACGCTCTCTCCTTCCGCGTCGCCTGAACGGCGCGTCGACATCGCGCTTCGTCGCAGCAGCACCCTCCGGCTCTCTCGCTCCACGTTTCACACGCGCGGGGCAGGCAGTTCTACCCCACGAAAGACGTGGGGCCCTCATCACGAAGAAGAGGAATCACAGGATGCGTCTCTCCCTATTGCGCAAGCTCCTGATCGGATCGGCAACGTGCATGCTCTCGGTCTCGCTCGCGACGTCGCCAGCGATGGCGCAGAAGCCGCGGCCGAAGTCGCCCGCGGCGAAGCCGGCCGCGAAGCCGCCGGCAGGTGGCGGATCGCAGGCCATCGAGCTCGACGAGCCCGCCGCGCCCGCGGACGCGCCGGCGCAGCCGAAGGCGGTCGACAGCGGGCCCGCGCCCGTCGCCGGTCAGATGACCGAGCAGGCCGCGCAGGCGAAGCGCCTCTTCGACGGTGAGAAGTGGGGCGACGCGGCCGCCGCTCTCTATCGCGTCTACAAGGGCGAGACGGGCGACGACGAGGGCAACAAGCAGCTCGCGCAGTACCACCTCGCGATCTCGCTCTACCGCCTGAAGTTCTATCAAGGCGCGTACGGCATCTTCTCCGAGATCGCCGACAAGCCGAACCACCTCAAGTTCAACGAGACGCTCCTCTGGCTCGCGAAGCTCGCGACCGACCTGCCGGAGCCGGCGGACATCGTCGAGCGCGTCGGCAAGTACAACGACTCGCAGATCGACAAGTTCAACAACTCGAACCAGCGCGAGCTCTACTGGCAGCTGAACTACCTGCTCGGCCGCTACAAGTACCGCAACCGCCAGTACGACGACGCGCTCCGCCTCTTCAGCAAGGTCGATCGCCAGTCGAAGTACTACGTGCGCGGTCAGTTCTTCTCCGGCATCTCCAACGTCCAGCTCCGCCGGTCGATCCCGGCGGTGCAGTCGTTCCAGCGCATCGTCGGCGCGATCGACAGCGGCGAGATCGAGACGCTCGAGGACGAGGACCGCATGAGGGACCTCGCGTTCCTCTCGATGGCGCGCACGTACTACTCGGCGTCGGTCCGCCTCGACGAGTCGAACTCGCCGACGATCGACAGCGCGAAGCTCTCGGCGGCGGTCAAGTACTGGAACAAGGTCGACCAGGGCAGCGAGTACTGGCTCGACGCGCTGTTCGAGGAGTCGTGGGCCTACTTCATGGCCGGCGACTACGCGCACGCGCTCGGCAACATCCACACGATCGAGTCGCCGTACTTCCCGAACTCGTACTACCCCGAGGCCGAGATCCTCAAGGCGGTCATCTACTTCGCGAACTGCCAGTACGACGACGCCGAGACGATCGTCGCCAAGTTCCAGAAGAAGTACCAGCCGATGTACGACGACTTGAACAAGGTCCTGAAGCGCTTCCAGGGCGAGGACCAGGACGAGCCGTTCTACAAGTTTTTGAAGCAGGTCCGCGACGGCAAGGCCGATCTGCCTCCGCGCATCAAGATCGTCGTCGAGAACGCGCTCGGCGATCGCCAGCTGCTCCGCCACCTCCAGTACGTGCAGGTGCTCGACGACGAGAACAAGCGGTTCGGCAAGGCGCCCGCCGCGTTCCGCGACTCGCCGCTCGGAAACGACGTCAAGGACGCGATGCAGCTCGCGCGCGACATCGCGGTCCGCAACGCCGGTCAGCTCGCCCGCGAGCGCTACCAGCGGAACCTCGACGAGCTCAACGAGCACCTCCGCGACAGCGCGAAGATCCTCATCGACATCAACTCCGCGAAGCGCAACCAGCTCGACGCGGCCATCGCCGGCTCCCAGGTGCAGGGCCCGACGGAAGAGCGCAACATCGTGAAGCCGGACGAAGAGCACGTCATTTGGCCGTTCGACGGCGAGTACTGGCGTGATGAGCTCGGGTTCTACCGGCAGACCATCACCTCGAAGTGTGGGAGGTAGGGTTTCCATGAATCGACTTCAACTTGGGGCATCCCCCACGAGCCCGCGTTCGGCGACCCTCGGTCGCCTCCTCCAGGTGCTGGTCGTCGGCGCCGCCGTCACGGTGGGCGTCGAGGCGCTCGCCGCGGAGGTCTGCATCGACGACAAGGCGAAGCAGTCGCTCAACGCCTGCGCCGGCGGCGTCGCGCCGAAGGAGTTCAAGGGCAGCAAGACCCCGGCGACGAACTTCCACTCGGCGCCGCAGTCCGCGGACCTCAAGAAGCGCGACCAGCAGACGAAGCCCGGGAAGCCGAACATCGAGGAGGCCCCGCGCGACGAGCGCAAGGGCCGCCTCCAGGCGCGACAGCGCGCCCTCCTCGTCACCGAGATCCAGGGCCTCGAGCGCCTCTTCGAGACGACCGCGAAGAACAAGCCGGACCGCCCGCAGCTCGCGCGGCGCCTGGCCGAGGCGTACGTCGAGCTCGAGTCCGCCGCGTTCCGCGACAAGACGCAGGCGGAGATCAAGCGCGACGAGCTCAAGAAGACGAACCCCAACGCGGCGGGGCAGCAGCAGACGCAGGCCAACCAGGCCGACGCCGTCATGAAGGCCGCCCGCAAGAAGGCGATCGCCAACTACACGCTCATCGTCAACGAGTACCCGAACTACGGGCAGATCGACGAGGTTCTCTACTACCTCGCGTACGAGTACGAGCAGGCGAACGACCTCAAGAACGCGCGCTCGGTCTACTACGACCTCATCAAGAAGGCGCCGCAGTCGAAGTACATCCCGAACGCGTACCTCGCGTTCGGCGAGCTGTTCTTCAACGAGGCGCAGGGCGATCCGAGCAAGTGGGACCTCGCCGCCCAGGCCTACACCGAGGTGACCAAGTACCCGGCGCCGAACAACAAGGTGTACGGCTACGCCTGGTACAAGCTCGGCTACGTCTTCTGGAACAAGGGCGAGCTCGAGAAGGCGCTCAACGCGTTCAAGAAGGTCGTCGAGTTCGGCGTCGTGCACGCCCAGCTCCCGGGCGCGGCCAAGCTCGCGGACTCCGCGCGCCGCGACGTCATCCCGGTCTACGCGCTGAAGGGCGACCCGGCGCAGGCCTACAACTTCATGCACAACATCTCGGGCGACGCGAGCGGGTCGAACGAGAAGACGTACCGGATGATGGACGATCTGGGTAACAACTACCTGGACACCGGCCACTACCCGGAGGCCATCATCCTCTACAAAGACCTGATGACCCGCGACAAGGGCGGGCGGCACTGCGTCTACCAGGCGCACATCACCGAAGCGACCATGGCGCTGAAGTCCGGCAACAAGGACATCATCGTCAAGGAGGTCGACAACCAGATCAAGGTCTTCAACGAGGTCAAGTCGGGCGGGTACACCGCCGAGCAGAAGGCCGAGTGCGCGAACAAGACCGCGTCGCTCGCGACCGAGACCGCGATGGCGTGGCACCTCGAGGCCGTCGGCTCGCAGGGCCAGCGCGGCACGGGCGACCAGAAGACGATGGGCCTCGCGGCGCAGCTCTACAAGAAGGTCGTCGACAACTGGCAGGCGGACGAGTTCGCGAAGTTCACGTTCCCGCGCATCGTCAAGGAAGACTGGCCGAGCATCTACAAGATCAAGTACGCGATGGCGGACTTGCTCTACTTCCAGAAGGACTGGGCGAAGTGCGGCCCCGCCTTCGACTCCGTCGTTCAGGAGAACCCGCAGGCGCCCGAGGCCGCGGAGGCCGCGTACGCCGCGGTGCTCTGCTACCAGAACATCTACGACGAGACCCACAAGGGCGACGCCGGCAAGAAGGGCGCGGGCAACCTGCCCGGCCAGAACGACAAGAAGGGCGACAAGAAGGCCCAGGCCGCGGCGGAGGCCGAGAAGCTGAAGCCGAAGGAGATGACCGAGAACCAGAAGGGCATGGTCTCGGCCTTCAACAAGTACATCTGCTACATCAAGCCGGCCGCGAACGACGCCGCCGGTCAGGAGCAGCTCGTCGAGGTCAAGTACGCCCGCTCGCGCACGTACTTCGAGTCGCAGCACTGGGAGGAGTCGGCGATCGGGTTCCGCGAGATCGCGATGAACCACTCCGATCGCGACGTCGGCATCTACGCCGCGCAGCTCTACCTCGAGAGCATCAACGTCCTCGGCTCGCACTTCTCGAAGACGAACTGCTTCGACGACATGGAGCAGGACGTCCCGAAGTTCATCGAGCTGTATTGCACCGGTGACAAGGCGCAGAAGAACGCCGACCAGTGCACGACGCTCAACAAGATCCAGGTCGACATCCTCCGCCTCAAGGCCCAGAAGCTGGTCGAGCGCGCGGACAAGGAAGGCGGCAAGGAGTCGATCGCCCTCTACGAGAAGGGCGGCACGGCGTACTTCGAGATGTTCCGCCGCTACTGCCAGGACCCGGTCAACAACGGGCAGCAGCCGCAGGCGGAGAGGTGCGACGAGATCGCCTACAACGCGGCGCGCGCCTTCCAGGCCGCTCGCCTCGTCGCGAAGGCGATCACCGTCCGCCGCGCGCTCCTCGCGTTCGACGAGCGCACGAAGGGCAACTCGCCGCTCGCCAAGAAGGCGACCTACGAGATCGGCGGTAACTACCAGGCCATCGCGGTCTACGACCTCGCGGCCGAGTGGTACGAGAAGTACGCGAAGATGGACCCGAAGGCGCCCGACGCCGACAAGGCCCTCTCCGACGCCGTCATCCTCCGCCTCGGCCTCGGCCAGGAGGATCAGGCGATCGCCGACGCCCAGCTCTTCACCAAGAACTACGGCGGCAGCAAGCCGGCGCAGACGGCGCAGATCGCGTTCGCGGTCGGCTCGCACTACGCCGACAACGAGCAGTGGGACAAGGCGCAGAAGGCCCTGTCCGGCGCGATGGGCACGATCTCGAAGGCGGCGCCCGACATCCAGGTGCAGGCGCGCACCACGCTCGCCCGCGCGCACACGAAGCTCCGCGGCGGTGAGAACCAGGCCAAGGCCGAGTACGCCAAGGTCCGCGCGCTCTGGAGCAACCCGGCCGACGCGGAGGCGAAGATCAAGGCCGCGTACCCGGACGAGGACAACGCGCAGCACGACCGCCGCCTCGCGAAGGCGCTCAACGCCGTCGGCGAAGCGTTCTTCTTCGCGGCGGAGGAGCGCCGCAAGGCCGACGTCGAGACCGTGAAGTTCCCGGCCTACAAGGGCCCGGGCGACAAGGACTCGGTCCTCAAGCACATCAACACGAAGGTCAAGGAGTGGTACACGAAGAAGCGCGACGCGATCGGCAAGGTCGAGCCCGAGTACGTCAAGATCCTCGAGCTGAAGCCCGTGCCGCCGCCGAAGTGGGTCATCGCCGCCGGCTCGCGCGCGGGCCTCATGTGGGGTGACCTCGTCGACGACTTCCGCCGCGCTCCGATCCCGGAGGCGTGGAAGAAGGACGCCGACATCCGCGGCACGTACTACGACGCGCTCGACGCGGCGAGCGAGCCCTTCAAGGTCAACCACGCCAAGCCGGCGCTCAAGAAGTGCCTCGACCTGTCGGTGAAGTACCAGTACTTCGACGAGTTCAGCCGCAGCTGCGAGGTCTGGCTCGCGAAGAACTACAAGGCCGAGTACCACGTCGTCGACGAGCTCCGCGGCGCGCCGACGCTCGCGAACAGCGGCCTCGACGAGAAGGTGCCGCCGGTCCTCCCGGACGGGACCTTCTGGCACCCGCCGGCGGCCGCCCCCGAGAAGACCACGGTCAGCTCGGAGGAGGGCGACAAGAAGGAAGCCGCGAAGCCCGCGGCGGCCGCTCCCGCCAAGCCCAAGGCCGGCAAGAAGAAGTGAGCGAAGGAGACACAAACATGAAGCGCATCACGACACTCATGGTCTCGGGGCTCCTGGCTCTCACGGCGGCGTGCGGCGGCGGCGACAAGCCGAGCCCGAAGACCGGCGCCGACGGCAAATCCGGGAAGAGCGGCGGCGCCGCCGCCGAGCTGAGCAAGGACGCGCAGGCGAAGTTCAACGCTGCGATCGATCTCTTCGTCGAGCACGACAAGAAGAACGATTGGAGCAACGAGGCCTGCGCCGAGGTGGCGAAGAAGTTCGACGAGGTCGGCAAGAACGCCCAGGCGATCTTCAACGCCGGCCTCGCGTACCAGCGCTGCAACGACGACAAGAACGCGAAGGCGAAGTTCGACGCCGCGCTCGCGGCGGACCCGAAGTTCCACCACGCGCGCGCGCAGATCGCGCTCTACCAGTACAAGGCCGACGGCAACGAGGACGCCGCCATCGGCGCCCTCCAGCAGGCGGTCACCGACGCGCAGTTCCAGAACGTCCCGGCGCTCGTCAACCTCGCCCTCGTGCAGATGGCGCGCGACAGCGCGCAGGGCGGGCAGGGCTGCAAGGACGACATGGACTGCGCGAAGCTGAACCTCCAGCGCGCGCTCGCGATCGACGACGCCTACATGCCGGCGTTCAACCAGCTCGCCCTCTACTACTTCCAGCTCGCGAAGAAGCGCGCCGGAGCGGTGAAGGGGACGAGCAAGACCAGCAAGGGCCGTCAGGTCATCACGCACGCGTCGCAGCAGAAGAAGGCGGACGTGCAGCAGCTCGAGCTCGCGGCCCTCGTCTGCTCGCAGGCGATCCGCAAGAACGCGAACTACGCGCCGATCCACAACACCGCGGGCCTCATCCAGAACGAGCTCGGTCAGGTCAACGGCGCGGTCGCCGCGTTCGCGACGGCGGCCAAGCTCGATCCAAAGTTCTTCGAGGCGCAGATGAACTACGCGTTCGTCAACCTCGGCTTCCGCGGCTTCGAGCAGGCGCAGGGCGCGTTCAAGAAGGCGCTCGAGATGCGCCCGAACGACTACGACGCGCACCTCGGGATGGCGCTCGCGCTCCGCGGTCCGATCACGGGCGTCGAGGCCGACTACGATCAGCGCGTCGCGGCCGTCCAGGCCGAGCTCGACGCGGCGAAGAAGATCGACCCGAACCGCCCGGACGCCTTCTACAACGAGGGCATCCTCACGCAGGAGTTCAAGGCGAAGTCGGGCGGCGCGAAGGAGAAGACGATCGCCTCGCTCGAGGAGGCGAAGAAGATCTTCCAGACCTTCCTCGAGAAGGCGTCGGGCAAGCCGGAGTACGACGGCGCGGTCAAGCGCGTGAAGGGCGACGGCTCGAAGAAGGACCTCGGTCGTATCGGCGACATCGACGACACGATCGCCTTCCTCAAGCTCGATGCGAACGCGCAGAAGGACGCGACCAACCAGAGCTCCGCGGAGGCGGCCGAGTCCGAGAAGCAGTAGCCACCGCGCGCCGCGCGCTCGAAGGCCTCTCTGGTTCGCCAGGGGGGCCTTCGTGCTGCTGGGGCGCGGAACGACGCGCGCGGCGAGGGGCGACCAAAGGAGTCGCCCGCGAGCCGTGTTGCGATTCTCGGGAACCTTCTGGGTCGAGACGTTGTCAGGACGTCTTGAACCCGGCGCTTCCCGGTTAGAAAGACGACGAAACTCGCAGGATCGATCCTCCGCGCGTACATGAACCGCTTGCTGCCCGGTCCGTCCGGCGGTACACTGTCACTGTAATCGCGGCGCAAAAATCCTGGGAAATTGGAAGATTTACCCCTTCGGCACGAATGCCGCTAACGTGCCCGTCGCGAACGGGCCTTCGAGCGGTGCCCGACGTCGGAGAAATGAGGAGCGGAAGATGATGAAGCGGGTTCTTTTCGGTCTCCTGGGAGCAGCGCTCGTCCTCACGAGCGCCTCGGCGTTCGCGCAGCAGCCCGGCGGCGGCGGCGGCGTCAAGGCCACCGGCGGCACGGGCAGGGACGAGGGGTACGGCTACGAGTTCTCCGACGATCCGCTCGCGGCGGGCGGCTTCGGCCCGAACGACGCGACGATCCGCGTGCGTCCCGGCCCGGTGCGCACGACGCTCATTCGCCCGCGCACGTCCTTCGTGCCCGAGATGTTGAAGAGCGTCGAGAACCTCTGATCTGATCATTCATTGTCGCTTCGCCGTTCGCGCGAAGCGGTGGACACCAACGACGACGACGCGTGCAGCAACCGCCGCCTCTCCGCGACGAGACGCGGCGGCACCAGAGGAAGGTCGATACGATGGAAGGCAAGGCGAAGGTTGCGCTGACGTTCGCGCTCTACCAGGGCGAGCAGCTCGTGCGTAGGGACACGATCGCCCAGGACATCGTGAAGGTCGGCAAGGACCCGCGCAGCCACCTGCGCGTGGACGATGACCTCGCGTCGCGCATGCACGCGGTCATCGAGGTCGCCGGCCCGAACGACATCACCCTGATCGACCTCGGCAACGAGCCGGGCACGATGGTGAACGGCCAGCGGGTCAACAAGTGCAAGGTCCGGCCGGGCGACCAGATCCAGATCGGGTCGACCATGATTCACCTGGAGAGCGCCGAGCTCGCGGGCGGCGCGCAGACCGCCGCGATGGCGAGCGCGCCGGTGCCGCCGCCGCCCGTCACGCCGCAGGTGCCGCCGCACCAGATGCAGGTCAACACGCCGACCGAGGCGATCGCCGCGCAGGCGATCCCCGGCGGGAGCGCGCCCCCGGCGAACCCGTTCGCGGCGCCGTCGCAGCCGCCCCCCGCGGCGAACCCGTTCGCGGCGCCCGCCTCCAACCAGAGCGCGCCCCCCGCGCCGGCGAACCCGTTCGCGCAGGCGAACCCGTTCGCGGCGGTGGCCAGCCCGTTCGCGGCGGTGGCGAACCCGTTCGTCGCGTCGGCGGCGGATCAGGGCGGCGGCTACGCGCTCAACGCGCCCGGCGGCAGCGACTTCGATCCGAGCCAGCCGTACACCTTCTCGATCGTGAAGAGCGGCCCTGACGTCCACCCCGACGAGGTCGAGACGCACGCCGCGGCCATCGAGGTCCTCGTCAAGTGGGACCAGAACACGCTCCACGTCGCGCACAACTCGCCGCCGAAGAGCTTCTTCGTCGGTGAGGAGCCCGGCGCCGACTACTTCGTGCCGAGCGAGGTGCTCGGCACCACGCGCGCGCCCGTCGTCGTCGCGCGCGGCGTGAGCGCGGCGCTCGTGATCCTCCCGCGCTCGAGCGGCACGGTCGAGATCCCGGGGCAGGGCACCTTCACGTTCCACGACCTCGTCTCGTCGGGGCGCGCTCGTCCGTCCGCGGAGCTGAGCGGCGCGCACGAGCTCGAGCTCCCGAACAACGCGAGGGCGCGGATGGAGATCGAGGGCGCGGGCCTCGTCTTCGAGGTCAGCGCGGTCAACGCGGGCAAGTCGCCGCCGGTCGGCGTCTTCTCGAGCTTCGAGCCGGCCGCGTACATGTTCATCGGCCTCTCGTTCCTCCTCCACGTCGGCATCGTCGCCTCGATGGCGTTCTTCATGCCGTCGATGGGCAACGACGACGCCGAGGCGATCGACCGCGACCAGCTCCTCCTCATGCAGAAGATGCTCAACGCCGCCGCCGAGCGTGAGCAGGAGGAGAAGGAGACCGAGCAGCAGCCGGACCAGAACGCCGACAACAAGGAGGGCGGCACCGGCACGCGCGCGAAGGGTGAGGAGGGTTCCATGGGGAACCCGAACACCAAGGACACGAACAAGCGCTACGGCGTGCAGGGGCCGCAGGACAACGCGGACCCGCACATCGCGCGGCAGGCTGCGCTGAAGGAAGCGCAGGAGTTCGGCATGATCGGCCTCATCAACGTCGGCGCGGGCGGCGATCCGAACGCCCCGACGGCGCCGTGGGGACGCGACGACTCGCTCGGCAACGACCCGCTCTCCGCGCGCGGCAACATGTGGGGTGACGCCATCGGCGACGCGTTCGGCGCCGGCGGTCTCGGCCTCTCCGGCGTCGGCGAAGGCGGCGGCGGTCGCGGCGAGGGCATCGGCCTCGGCAACATCGGCACCCTCGGCCACGGCGCCGGCACCGGCACCGGCCAGGGCTTCGGCAACGGCCACGGCCGCCTCGGCGGCGCGCACGCGACCAAGGCGCCGTCGCTCCGTCAGGGCGCGACGCAGGTCAACGGCCGCCTCCCGCCGGAGGTCATCCAGCGCATCGTTCGCCAGAACTTCGGCCGCTTCCGTCTCTGCTACGAGAACGGCCTGCGCAACAACCCGACGCTCTCGGGCCGCGTCTCCGTGAAGTTCGTCATCGACCGCTCGGGCGCCGTCTCCACGGCGCAGGACGGCGGCAGCGAGCTGCCGGATCAGGGCGTCATCTCGTGCGTCGTCCGCGGCTTCGGGAACCTCTCGTTCCCGCAGCCCGAGGGCGGCATCGTCACCGTCGTCTACCCGATCATCTTCAACCCGGGCGACTGACCGTCGGCCGCGGGTCGTCGAAACGAGGGCCGCGCGCCGAGAGGCGTCGCGGCCTTCGTGCTGTGAGGGCGCGCGCTGTGAGGGCGCGCGCGTGCCCCACGGACGCGCGCTTCGTGCCGCGCGGCTTCGTGCTGCGCCGTGCGCGTGGGTCCGCGGACGCCGGGCTTCGTGCCGCGCCGCGCACGCGTGGGTCCGCGGACGCCGGGCTTCGTGCTGCGCCGTGCGCGTGGGTCCGCGGACGCCGGGCCTTCGTGGCGCGGCGCGCGCGTGGGTCAGCGGACGCGGGCTTCGAGGTGCTCGAGCAGGTCGAGCAGCGCCCGCACTTGGTCGTCGCTCGGCGGGACCGTCTGCCAGCGGTTCAGCGTCTTTCGATACATCCAGAGCTCGCCTTCGAGCGTGCGTCGCTCGGGCGAGTCGGGCCGACGGTCGAGGCGGACGCCGAGCATCGCGGCGAGCTCCTCGGCCGTCTGCACGAGGTCCATCTCCATGGTCACGACGGCCTGCGAAGGCCGTCGTGACGCGCTGAAGGGCCGACGGACCACGTCGATGCTCGCTCCTCTCGCGATCACTTGGCGGTCTTCGCGCTCTTCTTCAAGAGGTCGCGGATCTCGCCGAGGAGCTTCTCCTGCGCGGGCGGCTCGGGCGGCGGCTCGGCCGCCGCCTGCTTTTTGAACCGGTTCATCGCGCGCACGATCAGAAAGACGATGAACGAGACGATGAGGAAGTCGAGCAAGGACTGGAGCGCGGCCCCGTAGCCGATCGCGACCTCCTTGGTGAGCTCCTTGCCGTCCGGCCCGAGGGTCGCCTCCTGGAGCACGAACTTCAGCTCGGAGAAGTTCACCTTCCCGAGCACGATGCCGACGGGCGGCATGATCACCCTGTCGACGAGCGCCGTGACCACCTTGCCGGAGGCGCCGCCGAGGACGACGGCGATCGCGAGATCGACGAAGTTTCCCTTGAGCGCGAACTCTCGAAACTCTTTTAAGATGCTCACGAGGCCTCAGAAGAGCGTGTAGACGAGGTTGACCGACGCGATCGAGTCGGCCTGCTCGATGTCCGGCAGGGGCTTGTTCTCGAAGCGCATCGTGTACGTGGTCGCGATCGCGAGGTTCTCGGCGACGTTGGTCTTGAGCCCCACGTCGAAGATGAAGCGGTACGTCCCGAGGTCCGACACGTTCTGGAGGTACTCGAAGCTCGTGATGAACCCGACCTCCTTGTAGAGCTTGCTGTCGTAGCCGAGGAACGCGCGGACGTTGTGGAGCGTCTGCGTCTTGTCGGCGATCGTCGGCGGCCTCGGCGTCCCGTCGTCCGCCGGAGGGTTCTGGGTGACGCGCGAGGCGTCGCGGCGCACGTCGTGCTGCAGGTCGTAGCCGAGCTCGGCGCGGAGCTGCTGGGTCTTCGTGTTGATGAAGTAGTAGGCCGCGCCGGGGTCGAAGTTGAGGCGCATGTCGAGGCCCTGGAAGCGGTCGCGGCGCGCGCTCGTCTGGAAGAACCCCGCGATGTGGTCGGTGAAGAAGTGATCGTAGCGGAGGACGCCCTGGTAGTTCTCGACCGTCGTATCGACGCTCTCGCCCTTCTTGCCCGCGCGCGCGAAGTTCGCGGCGGCCTGCACGGTGAGCTGGTGAGCGTCCCGGCGGAGCCGGAACTTGCCGCTCGACGTCACCGCCACGGTGCGCGCGTTGCCGGACGAGAAGAGGCCGCCGGCCGCGATCGCCGCCTCCGTCGCGTGCGTCGCGTCGTCCTCGGCGGGGAGGCCGCTCGTGGCGAAGCCTCCCGTGGCGACGTCGGTCTTGCCGCTGGTCGCGGTCTGCGCCTTGACGGTCTCGGCGGGGATGGTCGGGCCGGAGGGTGCGGGGGCGGTCTGCGCGACCGCGGAGGTGGAGGTGAGCGCCGCCGTCAGGACGACGGGCAGCCCGAGAATCGAGATCGTCTTCATCGCGCGTTTCCTCCAGCCTGACCCTCTTCCACGTGGAACTCGACGCGGCGGTTCGCCGTGCGACCTGCCTCCGTCGTGTTCGGTTCGAGCGGCTTCTCTTCACCGAAGCCCTCCGCGCTCACGCGCGCTTTGTCGATGCCGTGATCCGACAGCCATTTCGCGACGGACTCCGCGCGCGCCTTGCTGAGCGTCTTGTTCTTCGCGGTGCCGCCGCGATCGTCCGTGTGCCCTTCGACGCGCACGCGCGCGATCTCCGGGTGCGCCTTCAGCACCGCGAGCACCGCCTCGAGGACCTCCTGGCTGTCCTTGCCGACGATCTCCGCGCTCGCCGTCTTGAAGCGGACCTGCTCGGTGATCTTGATCGAGCCCTTGTCGAGGAACGCCTTCGGGCAGCCGTTCTTCTTCGGGTCGGGGTCGGCCTTGCCCGGCTCGTCCGGGCAAGCGTCGACGTCGTTCGGCACGCCGTCCTTGTCGCGGTCGGGGTCGGGGCAGCCGTTGGTCTTCGGATCGTTCGTCTTCACGCCGGCGACCGCGGGGCACGCGTCCTCGGAGTCGAGGACCCCGTCGCCGTCGCCGTCGTGATCGGCGCAGCCGTTCAGCTTCGGGTCGAGCGAGCGCTTGCCGCGCTCGCGCGGGCACGCGTCCTCGCTGTCGGGGATCCCGTCCGCGTCCGCGTCGACCGGGCAGCCGTTCGTCTTGGCGTCCGCCGTCGCGGGGCCCGCGGCGAGCGGACACGCGTCGAGCTCGTCCGGGATGTGGTCCGCGTCCGCGTCCGGAGGCGGGCAGCCGTTCCGCGCCGGATCGCTCGAGCGCGGTCCCGGGACCCAGCCGCACGCGTCCTCGCAGTCCGGGACGCCGTCGCCGTCGCGATCGTCGATCGGGGCGGCCTCTTCGGGCTTGGCGTTGCCGGGCACCCACTCGAGCGAGAGGAGCGCGCGCGCCGCCGGGGCGCCGTAGCCGGGCGCGAGCGCGGCGCCGACGCCCGCGCCGAGGCGGACGTTCTCGCCGACGTCGTAGTGCGCGCCGAGGATGGCCTCGATCGGCGTCGTGCGCTTCTCGAACGCGCGCGAGTCCGCCGTGACGGTCGAGCCGAAGACCTCGGGGCCCACGACGAGCTTCTTGTCGGCGAGCTGCACGCCGGCGCTGGCGCCGAAGACGAGGCTGTTGCCGATGTACCCGTTGCCCCAGGCCTCGTCGCGGCCGCGGATCATGAAGCCGAGCTTGGCGGCGTAGACGAACGAGCTCGCCTCCCCCGCGAAGAGGACGCGCGGCAAGAAGCGCGGCTTGCCGTCGCCGGTGTACGCCTCCCTCGAGCCGGCGGGCATCATGAGCTCGGCGCCGGCGGCCAGCGTGCCCGCGTCGCCCTTCTCCCCGAAGATGCGGGCGTCGGCGGAGACGCGGACGTCACCGACGGCCACGTCGCTCGCCGGCCGGTGGATGATCCCGTTGATCGTCGCGGTGTTGCCGTCCCCGTAGACCTGGAGGGGCACGCTGAGCGCGAGCCGGAAGCGGTCCGCGAAGACGACCGACGCGCCGAGGTGCGTGAAATACTGGTTCCGGACGACCGACGTGACGTCGCCGTCGGGGTGGTAGCCGACGAGCGAGCGGTACGAGTAGTCGTTGACGACGCCGAACGCGAGCCGGCCATGGCCGCGCATGTCGAGCGAGTCGAGGACGAACCACTGGCTGCCTCGCTCGGACGGGTTGAAGTGATTGGACGCGTAGCCGACTTGCTCCTGCGCTACGGCAGGGGAGACGGCGAAGACGCCGCTCGCGGCGAGCGTCAAGGCGAAGAAGCGCCTGGGGACCATGTTCGTCACCTCGTGAAATGGATACGGAAGGCACGCGAGCCTCCGCGCGTGCGCAGAGGGCGGGGAGGCGCGCCGCGCTGCAGCATCGCCCGTACCAGCGCGCGGAGCCCAGTATTCGGCGATCGCGGGCTCCGCGCTGCTGCGTCGGCGCTACACCGATCGTCGCGGAGCGGCGACGCGCCACGCGGGATCGGGCCCTGGACTGCGCATCGGCGTTCGCGCCTCGCGCCGGTCGCGTTTGACGCGGCCGACACGAACGGTGTCGCGCCGACGCTCGCCGGGTATAACGGTCTCTCAGCCTGCGCCCCCGCTTTGCCCGATGACTCAGCCGTTGAAACACCCCGACGCGACCGTGCCCAGCGGGCGCCGCCGCGTCCCCGCCCCGAGGCTCGAGGTCACCGTGATCCGCGAGGGCGGGAACGCCGCCTCGCGGGTGGTGACCCTGGACGGCGACCGCTTCCACATCGGATCGCACCCGAAGAACAACCTGGTCCTGGCGGATCCGCAGGTCTCGCGGTTCCACTGCGTGATCGAGCGCGGCGAGTCCGCGTGGAGGGTGATCGACTCGGGCTCGCTCAACGGCTCGTTCATCGCGGGCATCTCGATCCGCGAGGCCGATCTCCCGGCGCTCGCGGAGATCGAGCTCGGCGGCTCGGCGATTCAGATCCGAGAGATCCAGGCGGCCACCGAGGTCGAGCTCCTCGACCAGGCGACCTTCGGCGAGATGTTCGGTCAGTCGCGCGCGATGCAGCGCCTCTTCGCGGTGCTCGAGAAGGTCGCGGCCAGCGAGGCGAACGTGCTGATCGAGGGCGAGAGCGGCACGGGCAAGGAGCTCGTGGCGGGCGAGATCGTCCGCCGGGGGGCGCGCGCGAAGAAGCCGTTCGTCATCGTCGACTGCAGCGCCATCGCGCCGAGCCTGATCGAGTCCGAGCTCTTCGGGCACCTGAAGGGCGCGTTCACCGGGGCCGAGCGCGATCGCGCCGGCGCGTTCGAGGTCGCCCACGGCGGCACGGTGTTCCTCGACGAGGTCGGGGAGCTGCCGCTCGAGATGCAGCCGAAGCTGCTCCGGGTGCTCGAGAGCCGCGAGGTCCGCCGCGTCGGCGAGAACACGCCGCGGAAGGTCGACGTGCGCGTCGTCGCGGCGACGAACCGCCAGCTCCACCGCGAGGTCAACCAGGGCCGCTTCCGCGAGGACCTGTTCTACCGGCTCTCCGTCGTCACCGTCCACGTCCCGCCGCTGCGCGAGCGGCGCGACGACGTCGCCCTCCTGGTGCGCGCGTTCCTCCGCTCGCTCGGCGCGACGCGCGACACCGCGCTCTTCGACGCGGAGGTGATGGGCCGGCTCGAGCACTACGACTGGCCGGGGAACGTGCGCGAGCTCCGGAACTACGTCGAGCGGTGCGTCGTGCTCCGCTCCGCCGTGCCGACGGAGGTCCGCGACGCGTCGGCCGCGGCGCCGGCCGCGGAGGGGGTCGTCGACCTCGACGTGCCGTTCCGCGAGGCGAAGGAGCGCGCGATCGTCGCGTTCGAGCGTCGCTACGTCGAGGCGCTGATGGACTGGTCGGGCGGGAACGTGTCGAAGGCCGCGCGCCGCGCGAACATGGACCGCATGAACCTCTACCGCATCCTCCAGAGGAGCGGGCTCAGGACGCTCGATGACTGAGGCTCGGGCGAGGCTCGAGCCGCCGCGTCCGACATGACGACGGCGCGCCCGTCCGGAGGCGGCACGCCGGTGAGGGTGTCGCTCAGGCTGAAGTGGACCGCGGCGATGCTCGCGGTCGCCCTCTTGCCGCTGCTCGTGGCGGCGGTCCTCGTCGTCCGCATCCAGCGCGAGGGGCTGGCGGAGGTGGAGGCCGACCTCGAGCTCGCGATCGCCGATCAGACGAGCCGCGAGCTCGCCGCGGCGCTCGACGACGGCGAGCGGACGGTGCACCGGGCCGCGACGATCCTCGCGAGCGACCTCGTCGCCGACGAGGACCTGCGCCTGCTCCTGGCGCGGGAGGCGATCGCGTCGTCCGACGTCGTCGAGTGGGTGTCCGTCTTCGCGAAGGACGGCGCCTTCATCGGCAGCGTCGAGAAGGGCGCGGGCAGCGGTGCGACCGAGCTGGGCGAGGCGCTGCGCGCCGACCGCGGCCCTCCGCGCTGGATCCACGACCCGGGCGCGGGGTCGCGGTACTTCGAGCCGCTCGTGGCGGACGGCGCCGTCACCGGCGCGCTGCTCGCCGGCGCGAAGGCGGCGCGCCTCGACGCGATCGTCGACGAGCTCGGGCTCGCGCGGTTCGGACGGCGCGACCTCGTCGTGGTCGTCGACGACGAGCTCCGCGTCGTCGCCGGCGCGCCTTCGGCCTTCGCCCGCGGCGCGTCGCTCGCGGAGGACGGCATCTTTCGCAGCCTGGGGCTCACGAAGGAGACGTTCGCGGGGCCGCTCGTGATGCGCGCGAGCTTCCGCGCCGCCGACGGCGAGGCGATGATCGGCACCGTGCGGACGCTGCCCGCGCAGCGCTGGGCGGTCGTGGTCCAGCGCCCGGAGGCGGACGCCTTCCGCGCGCTCGGCGCGGCGAGGCGGGCGTTCGCGATCTCGGCGCTCGCGCTCGCGGCGCTCGCGATCGTCCTCGGCAGCGTGGTCGCGCGGCGGACGACGCGCCCGATCGGCGAGCTCGTGGAGCTGACGCGCGCCTACGCTCGGAGGGAGTTCGACGCCAAGAACGAGGTCCGCTCGAGCGACGAGCTCGGCGTGCTCGGCGCTTCGCTCGGCCGGATGGCGGAGGAGCTCGCGTCGAGCGAGCGCGAGCTCGTCCGGCGCGCCGGGATCGAGGCGGGCCTCGCGCGCTACCTCCCCGCCGAGGTCGCCGCGGCCGTCGCGAGCGGCGGCGGGCCGCTCGCGCTCGGCGGGCGGCGCGCCGACGTGACCGTCGTGTTCGCCGACGTGGCGTCCTTCACCCCGTTCGCGGAGCGATCCAGCCCCGAGGACGTCGTGGCGCTCCTGAACGAGCTCTTCACGGTGCTCTCGGAGGTCGTCTTCCGCCACGGCGGCATGGTCGACAAGTTCATGGGCGACTCGATCATGGCGGTCTTCGGCGTCCGCGACGACGAGGACGGCGATCACGTCGCGCGCGCGCTCGCCGCGGCGGAGGACATGCACCGCTTCGTGTCGTCGACGAGCGCGCGGTGGCGCGAGCGCTTCGCGGTCGACGTCGAGCTCGGGATCGGCGTCGGGACGGGGGAGGCCTTGGTCGGCAACCTCGGGAGCGATCTCCGGATGGAGTTCACGGCCGTCGGCGACTCCGTCAACGTGGCCGCGCGCCTCGAGTCGCTCGCGCGCCCGGGGCAGACGCTCGTGACCGCGCGGGTCGCGGAGCGGGCGGGCGCGGACGTCGAGCTGCGCTCGCTCGGGGTCCACCCGATCCGCGGCAAGGCCGAGCCGATCGAGCTCTTCGAGGTCGTCGCGTGAGCCACGCGCGCGATCCCTCGATCGGCCCGCGGACGGGCACGGCGATCGGCGACAAGTACCGGATCGGCGAGCTCGTCGGGCGCGGCGGCATGGGGGCGATCTACCGGGCGATCCACGTGGAGCTCGACGAGCCGGTCGCGATCAAGTTCCTGCACCCGGTCTTCGCGTCGACCCCGGAGCTCCGCGCCCGCTTCCGGCGGGAGGCGGTCGCGCTCGCGCGCCTGCGTCACCGGTCCATCGTGTCGCTCCTCGACTTCGGCGAGGACGCCGGCGAGCTCTTCATGGTCATGGAGCTCGTCAGCGGGAGGTCGCTCGCGTCGGTGATCGAGGAGGGGCCGCTCGCCATCCCGTTCATCGCGTCGCTCTTCGACCAGCTCCTGGAGGTGCTCGTCGCGGCGCACGGCGTCGGGATCGTCCACCGCGACGTCAAGCCGAGCAACGTGATGATCGTCGCCGCGGATCACGTCAAGCTGCTCGACTTCGGGCTCGTGCAGCTCCCGAACACCTCGATCGAGAAGCTCACCGAGACCGGGATGGCGCACGGTACGCCCGACTACATGTCGCCGGAGCAGTGCGAGGGCAAGGAGACGACCGGCGCGGCCGACGTCTACTCCGTCGGCGTGATGCTCTACGAGTGCCTGGCGCGGAGGCCCCCGTTCGACGGCGAGAGCGCCGCGCAGCTCATGGCCCAGCACCTGTTCGTCGAGCCCCCGCCGCTGGCCTCGCGCGGCGCGCCCGCGGGGCTGCCGCGCGCGCTCGAGGACCTCGTCTTGCGCGCGATGGCGAAGGCGCCGGAGGCGCGGCCCGCCGCCGAGGCGATGCGGCGCGAGCTCGCCGCGATCGCGCGCGGGACCGATCCGCTGTCGGTCGCGGAGGGCGCCTCGCGCGAGCGCGCGCGGG